>JBAWFG010000146.1:0-10903 GCA_049591655.1 Solirubrobacteraceae bacterium | reverse complement strand
GCGCTCGGCCACCTCCGGGTCGCCGACCGTCTCGGAGTCGACCCAGTCGATCTCGACGACCGCGTCGTGGTGCACGCCGGCGTGGCGCAGCGACTGGGCCACCGACAGGTAGGCGTCCTCGAGCTGGACGTACTTGCCCACGAGCGCGATCCGCACCTTGCGATGGGCCGACCGGGCGCGCTCGGTGATCGCCGCCCAGGTCTCCAGGTCCGGCTCGCCGGCCTCCAGACCGAAATGCTCGGTGAGGATGAAGTCGTCGACGCCCTGGTCGTTGAAGGCGAGCGGCACCCGGTAGACGTCGTCGACATCGTAGGCCGAGACGACGGCGTCGACCGGCAGGCTGGCAAACAGGGCGATCTTGGCCCGGATGTCGGTCGACAGCTCGGCCTCGGAGCGGCAGACGACCATGTCCGGGGCGATACCGATGCGCCGCAGCTCGTTGACCGAGTGCTGGGTGGGCTTGGTCTTGAGCTCTCCGGCGTGACCGATGTAGGGCACCAGGGTGAGGTGGATGAACATGCAGCGACGGCGTCCCACCTCGACCGGGAACTGGCGGATCGCCTCCAGGAACGGCAGTGATTCGATATCGCCGACGGTGCCGCCGATCTCGGTGATCACGAAGTCGACGTCGGAGGAGTCGGCCATCAACTTGATGCGCTGCTTGATCTCGTTGGTGATGTGGGGCACGACCTGGACGGTCGCCCCGAGATAGTCGCCGCGACGCTCGCGGCGGATCACCGTGTTGTAGATCCCGCCGGCGGTGACGTTCGACGCCCGGCTGGTGTTGGCGTCGGTGAACCGCTCGTAGTGGCCCAGGTCCAGGTCGGTCTCGGCCCCATCCTCGGTGACGAACACCTCGCCGTGCTGGTAGGGGGACATCGTCCCCGGGTCCACGTTGATGTAGGGGTCGAACTTCTGCAGCTGCACGGAGAGTCCGCGAGCCACGAGCAGGCGGCCGATTGAAGCGGCAGCAATGCCCTTGCCCAGCGAGGACACAACCCCGCCGGTGATGAAGATGAAGCGCGTCTCTCCGTGAGCCATCGGTCGGGAGATCAGTCTAACGCGGGTTTCGGCGGCATCTCCGCCACCGGGATCGGAATTCCCGCTTGGAGCGGACTTGACGGGTCACGCGGCCCGCCGCTTCATGCTGCCCGCAGCAGTTCACGGGCGTGCTCGTTGGCGGCGCGATCCTCGGAGCCTGAGCCGAGCATCCGCACCAGTTCGGAGACGACACCGTCCCCGTCGAGCTCGGTGACGGTCGTCGTGGCCGGGGTGACCCGCGCGTTCTTGACGATCGTGAAATGACGCTCCGCCAGCGCCGCCACCTGGGGCAGGTGGGTGATGCACAGCACCTGGCGCCCGGAGGCGAGCTGGCGCAGGTGCTCGCCGACCGCCCGCGCGGTGTGGCCGCCGATGCCGGCATCAATCTCGTCAAAGACCAGTAGCGAGTCCTCGGCCGCCACGTCGGCCTGTCCGCCGTGGGCGACGCTGAGCAGCGAGAGCATGACCCGTGAGAGCTCGCCGCCGGAGGCGACCTCACGCAGCGGCGCGAGCGTCCCGCCGCCGTTGGGGGCGATCAGCATCTCGATCGCATCGGCGCCGCGCGGGCCGCAGCCGTCCGGGCGCGGGGTCAGCTCGATCTCAAACCGGGCCTCGGCCATCGCCAGCTCGGCCAGCCGCTCCCGGACGGCGGCGGCCAGCTTGGGGGCCTTGGAGCGCCGCGCCTTGGCCAGCCGTCCTGACAGCCCGTCGAGCTCGGCGCGGGCCTCGGCGAGCTCGCCGTCGATCGTCTCCAGCGCGCTGTCGGCGTTCTGCAGCTCGTCACGGCGCGCCCGGCAGCGCTCGGCATGAGCCAGCACGTCGGCGATCGACCCACCATGCTTGCGCTCCAGGCGAGCGAGCAGCGCGAGGCGCTCCTCGATCTCCTCCAGCTGGGGGCCGGCGGCGCCGTCCCCGGACTCGAGCTCCAGCAGGTAGCCCCGCAGCTCGGCGGCCACGTCCTCTGACTCGTAGCGCAGCGTGTCCAGGCGCCCGGCGAGCGTCTGCAGGCGGGGATCGACGTCGCCGGCGTTCTCGAGCTCAGCGGCGGCCTGGGCCAGCAGCTCCGCGGCCCCGGTCCCGGTGTCCGCGACGCCCCCGGCGAGCCGCTGCGCGGCCCCGTCGGCGGCGTGGGCGAGCGTCTCGGGGTGGCGCAGGCGGTCACGCTGGGCGGCGAGCTGCGCCTGCTCTGTCTCTGACGGATCGGCGGCCTCGATCTCCGATAGCTCGAACATGAGCAGGTCAAGCTCCCGGTCCCGGGCGCCGGCCAGCTCCCGCAGCTCGTCGGCGCGGTGGCCGAGCTCCCGGACGCGCTCGTAGGCGTCCCGCAGTTTGGCTCGGAGCGCCAGCTGCGACGGGCCGCAGTAGGCGTCGAGCAGCTCCAGCTGGGCGGTGGAGAGCATCAGCTTGCGGTGCTCGTGCTGGCCGTAGAACGACAGCAGGCAGCCACCGAGCTCCTGCAGATCGGCCTGGGTCGCCGCCCGCCCGCAGACATACGCGCGAGTGCGGCCGTCGGGCCACACCCTCCGGGCGAGCACGAGCTCCTGCGCCCCGGTCGGCAGGCGTTCGTCGCCGGCCAGTTCCGGCGGGATGCTGAAGATCCCCTCGACGTACGCCTCGCCGGCGCCGGGGCGCACGATGCCGCGCCGGGCCCGGCCCCCGAGCAGCAGATCGAGCGCGTGCGCGAGCAGCGTCTTGCCCGCGCCGGTCTCGCCGGTGAGCATGTTGAGCCCGGGAGCGAGCCGCAGCTGAGCCCGTTCCATCAGCAACAGATTCTCGACTGACAGCTCGTGGAGCATGCCCCACGGTCTACCAGGCACCGGGGACGGATCGGGCGCCCCGGAAGGGCTACAGCGGGGTGGCCATCCGGCCGAACTTCTGGCGCAGGCGTTGGTAGAAGGTCGTCCCCGGCACCTGGGCCAGCGAGCCCTGATCGAGCACGAACCGGGCCTCCACCCTGTCCCCCGCCTCCAGCACCCCGACCGGCCGCCCGTCGACGGTCACGTCGACCTGCTCCTCCTGGGAGCGGTTGACGATCGAGAGGCGGTCGGTGGGCGCCACGACCAGGGTCCGCGCGGTCAGTGAATGGGGTGAGATGAACGAGATGACCGAGCCGGCCACCCCCCAGGCCATGACCGGACCGCCGTTGGCGAGGTTGTAGCCGGTCGATCCCGCCGGGGTGGAGACGACGAGGCCGTCGCAGCGCACCCGGCCGACCTCGTCGGCCCCGACGTAGTACTCGAGGTCGGCGACCCGCTTGCCGGGCTGGCGGTGGATCGAGACGTCGTTGATCGCCAGCGCCTTGGTGCCGGCGCCGGAGATCTCGATCGCCGGCAGTGACAGGACCTCGAAGTCGCCGGCCAGCGCGCGCAGCGTCCCGGCCCACACCTCCTCGCGGTCGACCGTCGCCAGAAAGCCCATCTCACCGAAGTTGATCCCGAACACCGGCACGCCGGTCCCGGCATAGCGCCGCAGTGCGTTGAGGATCGTGCCGTCGCCGCCGAGCGCGAAGCACAGGTCCACCCGGGGCGCCAGCGGCGCTCCGCGGATCACCACCGGGTCGTCGGGCAGGTCGTGCTTGGCGGTCTCCTCGGGATCGAAGCGCAGGGTGACGCCGGCCTCGCGGGCGAGGTCGATGACGGTGTGCAGCGCCGGGGCGGTCTCGGCCGGGCGGCGGTGGGTGAACACCGTCGCGGTGCGGATGTACCTCACGGCTCGACCTCCCGTGCCGCCGCCTCCAGGTCAGGCACCCCGCCCCGCTGCGCCTCGGCGAGCCACAGGAAGCTCTCACGGTTGCCCTTGGGGCCGGGCAGGCCGGAACTGGCGTAGCCGAGCACCGCCGCACCGAGCTCGGCGCCGGCCCGACCTGCCGCCAGCAGCGCCTCGCGGCGCAGATCGGCGTCCCGGACGACCCCGCCCTTGCCGACGCGGGCCCGTCCGACCTCGAACTGCGGCTTGACGAGGGCCAGGCAATCAAAAGGCGGCGCGGCGCAGCCGAGCGCCGCCCCCAAAACCTTGGTCACCGAGATGAAACTGACATCGATGACGATGAGATCCGGCGCGTAGGGGAGCGCGTCGGGGGTCAGCGCGCGGGCGTTGGCACGCTCGATCACCGTCACCCGGTCATCGGAGCGGATCGCCCAGTCCAGCTGGCCATAGGCCACGTCGAGCGCGATCACGTGCGCGGCGCCGCGCTTGAGCAGGCAGTCGGTGAAGCCGCCCGTCGAGGCGCCCACGTCGAGCGCGTGGCGCCCGGCGACGTCGATGCCGAGCGTGTCCAGCGCGTTGGCGAGCTTGATTCCGCCGCGGGAGACGAACGCCGGCGCCTGGGCGAGCTCCAGAGCGACCTCGGGGTCGACGAGCTGGCCCGGCTTCTCGGCGCGGCGGCGCTCCGGCAGCAACAGCACCTCGCCGGCGATCACCGACGCCGCGGCACGCGTGCGTGACGGGAACATCCCCCGTTCGGAGAGGAGCTGGTCCAGGCGCACACGCTTCATCGTCGGACCGGAGAGTACGCGGCCACCCCGGCCGCCCGCATCAGGCGACGCCGGTGTGCTGGGCGACGGCGGCCTCGACGCGCTCGGCGATCCGCTCACCGGTGAACCCGATCTCCTCGTGCAGGAGCGCGGGAGCGCCGTGGGTGACGTAGCGGTCGGGGAGCCCGACGCGGAGGATCCGCGGGACGATTCCGGCGTCCGACAGCGTCTCCCACACCGCCGAACCGAAGCCTCCGGCGAGCACGCCCTCCTCCACGGTGACCAGCAGATCGTGCTCGGCGGCGAGCTGGGCCGCGAGCCCGGCGTCGATCGGCTTGGCAAAGCGCGCGTCCGCGACGGTCACCGAGATGCCGTGGACCTGGAGGATCTCGGCCGCCTCCAGCGCCTTGCCCACCCCGCTCCCGTAGCCGAGCAGCGCGACCCGGGCGCCGGTCTGGCTCGTGGTCTCGGCCTCGCGCAGGATCTCACCGGTCCCGATCTCCAGCGTCTGGGGCCGGGACGGCAGCGCGACGCCGGTCCCCTCGCCGCGCGGGTAGCGCAGCGCCACCGGGCCGTCGTCGTAACAGACGGCGGTGTGGAGCATGTGGACGAGCATCGCCTCGTCACGCGGGGCCATCATCACGATGTTGGGCAGGCAGCGCAGGTAGGCGATGTCGAACGCACCGTGGTGAGTGGGGCCGTCGTCGCCGACAAGGCCCGCCCGGTCCATGGCGAAGATGACGTTGAGCTTCTGCAGACAGACGTCGTGGACGATCTGGTCATAGGCCCGCTGCAAAAACGTGGAATAGATCGCCGCGACGGGCTTGCAGCCCTGCAGCGCCAGCCCGGAGGCGAACAGGATCGCCTGCTGCTCGGCGATGCCGACGTCGTAATAGCGGTCGGGCATCGCGCGCTGCAGGATGTTCAGGCCGGTCCCCGAGTTCATCGCCGCGGTGATCCCGATCACGCGGTCATCCCGCTCGCACTCGGCCAGCAGCGCGTCACCGAACACCTGGGTGTAGGCGGGCGGCGCGGGCTTGGAGCCGGCCGGCTTGCGGACCGCCGCGGCCGGGGCGCCGTTGGCGATCGACTTGGGCTTGGCGGCATGCCACTTCTCCATGCCCTCCAGACCACCCTCCTCGGCAGGGGCAAAGCCCTTGCCCTTCACGGTGGCGCAGTGCACGACGACGGGCCGCTCGGCGGCCAGCGCCTCTCGCAGCGCACGGCGCAGCGCGCGGACGTCATGGCCGTCGATCACGCCCATGTAGGCCCAGTCGAGCTCCTCCCACCACAGCCCGGGCGCCCAGAAGGCCTTGATCGACTCCTTGAAATGCGGTCCGAGGCGCTCAAACGTGTTGCCGATCCCGGCTGGGAGCTTGGTCAGCCCGCCCTCGACGCCCTCCCGGGCGTGCCACAGCTTCGGGTTGAGCCGGACGCGGTTGAAGTACGTGCTCAGCGCCCCGACGTTGGGCGCGATCGACATGCCGTTGTCGTTGAGGATGACGACGATCGGGGTTCCCTCGCCGCCGGCCTGGTGCACGGCCTCAAACGCGGCACCGCCGGTCAACGCGCCGTCGCCCGCGACCGCGACGACGTGGCCGTCCTGACCGTGGCCGCGGCGCATCGCCTCCTTGATCCCGACCGCGTAGCCGATCGACGTCGAGGCGTGGCCGGCGCCCATGATGTCGTGCTCTGACTCGGTGATGGAGCAGAACGGCGCCAGGCCGTGGTACTTGCGAATCGTCTCCAGCTGATCCCGGCGGCCGGTGAGGATCTTGTGCGGATAGGCCTGGTGGCCGACGTCCCAGAGGATCTTGTCCCGCGGGGAGTCGAGCAGCGAGTGCAACGCCACCGCCAGCTCACAGCTGCCGAGGTTGGCGCCGAAATGGCCGCCGATCTCGCCGACGGTGTCGATGATGTGCTCCCGGACCTCCTGAGCGACCTGCACCAGCTGATCCTCGGTGAGGCCGTGGAGGTCCTGGGGCTGTTGGATTCGGTTCAAGAGGTCAGGCATCAGTAACTCCGGGTTGCGATGAAGTCGGTGATCTGCTCGAGCTCAGTGGCGGTCCCGGCTGACCCAACGCCCGCGGCGCGCAGTGCCTCCAGCGCGCGCTGGTGGCTCTCGCCGGCCAGCCGGCGGGCGCCGTCCAAGCCGAACTCGGTCACGTAGGTGCGCTTTCCCAGCCGCTCGTCGGAGCCCTGATGCTTGCCGAGCGCCTCGTCGGAGCCGACGACGTCGAGGATGTCGTCGACGATCTGGAAGAGCACCCCCAGCTCGCCGGCAAAGGCGTTGAAGGAGGAGATTGTGACAGGTTCGTGACTGCCGCCGAGCAGCAGCACGCACTCGATGCTGGCGGCGATCAGCCGTCCGGTCTTGAGCTCGTGCAGGCGGCGTAGGCCGACGGCGCCCTCCGGTGCGGTGCCGGCGACGTCGATGTACTGACCCCCCACCATCCCCTGCACGCCGGTGGCGGCGGCCAGCTCCCGCGCGGCGGCCATGACATTGGCGGGCTCGCCGGACTGCTCGGTCAGCAGCAGCCGGAACGCCTCTGCATAGAGGCCGTCGCCGGCCAGGATGGCGACGTCCTCGCCGAACGCCTTGTGACAGGTGAGGCGTCCGCGGCGCAGATCGTCGTCGTCCATCGCCGGCAGATCGTCGTGGATCAGCGAATAGGTGTGGATGAGCTCGATGGCCGCCGCCAGCGGGAGCACGTCGGCCCGCGCCATCCCCAGCGCCTCGGCGGTGGCGAGCGCCAGCACGGGACGGATGCGCTTGCCGCCGGCCAGCAGCGAGTAGCGCATGGCCTCGTCCAGACCGACGGTTGCGAACTCGGTCGAGAACCGGATCCCCTCCAGGTAGCGCTCGATGTCGGCGCGCAGATGCTCCGGGTAGGCCGGCCGGGACGTCGTCGTGGTGGGCAACGGGCTGCCGCGTCAGGCCGCGGGCAGCGGGAGCTGTCCGGGGAGATCTGGCAGCGGCTCAAGCGCAGCGCGCATGCGCTGATCCACCTGGGAGCTGGCGTCCGCGGCCATCCGCGCGCACTCCTCGATCAGCGCGAGCGTGGCGTCAGGCTCCAGTTCCCCGGCACGCAGCCTTTGGGCGGTCTGCTGCAGTCGAGCGCTGAGCTCGATCAGGGCGTCACTCATGCGCACAAGACTATCGGGCCGGCCGCGCCAGTCCAGAGGGGCCGTCGTCTGGGTGACCCCCGACGAGCCGGCGGCGCCGCTGACGCGCGATCAGCGGCGCCGCCCTGTGTGAGTGGCTCAGGCGGGGGTCATCCGGCCCAGCCGCGCCCCCGGCTCTCCGGGCCGCGGTCCAGCGACGTCGGCTGGCCGGTCACCGGGTCCAGGAACAGCCGCGGGGCCCGATCCCAGCCGCCGAAGTCGAACATGTTCGACAGCGTTCCGGCCTGGCTGTCGAATGAGCCGTCGCCGATCTGACCCGTGCTCCAGTTGTCCTCGATGAAGCGCAGGACCGAGCTCTGGTCGGTGACGGTATGGTCGACGCTGTTGACGCGGGCATAGGGCGAGATGACCAGCAGTGGCAGCCGCGGCCCGTATCCGCAGCGGTCCTGGTAGCCGCCCAGTGGGCTGGTGGCGGTGCCGCACTGACCGGGTGCGCTGAGCGCGTCGTTGGCCGGGTCGCTTGACTGGTTGACGATCGGCCCGATCTGATGGTCATACCAACCGTCGGAATCGTCGTAGGCGATGACGACGGCGGTACTGCGCCAGTCCCGGGTGCGCTCCAGGCGGTTGATCGTGTCGACGATGAAGTGCTGCTCGTCGAGCGGATCGGAGTAGCCGGCGTGGCCGTCCTGGTAGCGCGACGCCTTCAGGAACGAGACCGACGGCATTGTGCCGTTGTCGACCGCCGCCCAGAAGCTCGACAGGTCGTACTGGTGCTTGGCCTGGTCGGTGTGACCGATCATCGCCGTCGAGGTCGGCGGCAGGTGGTGCGGGTTGGCGGTTGACGCGTAGTACTGGAACGGCTCGTGGTGGGCGCTGTAGTCGCTGACCGAGGCGCCGCCGACATTGGTGTGCGCGGAGCCACAGACGGCCTTGCCCGCGGTGGCGGAGGTCGGTGTGAAGCCGCCCTCAAACCAACCCCAGCTGACCCCCTGCTTGTTGAGCAGGTCGCCGATGTTGGGGCCGTTCATGGCGATCGTCGAGCCGGCGGAGCAGTCGTCATAGGTCGGATCGGCGTCGCCGATGTCCGTGCCGTTGGCGGTCACGCCCGGCAACGCGGCCGGAGTCGCCCCGTGGGTCTGCCCGCTGACCAGGTTCAGCGCGCCCGGCGTTGAGGGCCCGAACGTCGTCCCGTAGGAGTTGTCGCTCATCGCGAAGTGCTGGGCGTAGTTCCACATCCCGGTCACGGTGTTGCCGTCGTAGTAGTCCATGACCAGATTGGGCTTGGTCTGGTCGGGGGCCGAGCAGGACTCGGTGTCGGTGTAGGGGATGAACTTGTCCATCAGCCCGTGGTCGAACGCCTGCTGCTCAGGGGTGTAGTTGTGGTCCTGATCGCAGGTGAGCGGCGTGCTGCGATCCAGCCGCTGCGGGTTGGCGCCGTTGGGATTGCGGGTCAGCAGCGACGTGGTCAGCCCGTTGACCGAGGGAGTGCCCGGCGCGGCCTGGAAGTAGGGCTCGCCCCCGGGATTGGCGGCGTGCGGATAGGTCCCGAAGTAGTGGTCGAAGGACACGTTTTCCTGGAAGATGACGACCAGGTGCTTGATCGGCGTGGTCGTGGCCGGCTGGTGTGCGGCCAACGTGGTGGTGGCGCCGGTGCCGGTGTCGAGCCGACGGGCGTGAGGTGCACGTGAATGGGTGCGGGCGTGGCCCCCGGTGGCCAACGCGGTCGCGCCCGTCGCGGCGACCGCCAGCGCCGCGGTTGCGGCGGCGAGCGAAAGCCGGTGTCGTGTGAGCGACATGGATCTCCCTGGTCTTGAGGTGGGCTGTGCGTCGTCTGAGAGCTGGGCGGGGGGCCCTGCTCGGGCCTCCCGCCGGCACAGACTGCCCCAGGGGCGGGTTGGCGGTGTTAACGGTCGGTGACCGTCACGGGGCTATCTGGTGGGCGGGGTGCAAACGTCAACTCCCGCCGGGGCGCGGTCCGGGATTGGACGTTGACGGCCCACCAGGCCGCAAACGTACGCTGGAGTCGGCGTAGCGGTCCGGAGTGGACGTTTGCAGCCGCCCGAGAGCGCCCGGCCCGGTACGGCACCTCACACTCCGGCCCGGCCCGGCCCGGCCCGGCCCGGCCCAGCGCAGCCCAGCCCAGCCGCTAGAGCTTGTCGTCGAGCGCGGCGTTGACCAGCGCGTCGGCGCGGGCGTTCTGGGCGCGCGGCACGCTGCGGATCTTCCAGCGATCGAACGCCGCGAGTGCCGAGATCGCCTGCTCGTAGAGCGGCTTCATTGCCGGGTGCTTGACCTTGTAGGCGCCGGTCAGCTGGCGCGCGACAAGCTCGGAGTCGTTGACGAGCTCGACCTCACGGGCGCCGAGCGCGGCGGCACGCTCGATCCCACGCAGCAGCGCCCGGTACTCGGCGACGTTGTTGGTGGCCACGCCGATCCGCTCACCGACCTCGTCGATGACCGCCCCGTCGGGCTCAGAGACCACAACCCCGATGGCCGCCGGTCCGGGATTGCCCCGGGCCCCGCCGTCGACATGGACGACGAATCGCACCGCGGGGGCTGATCCGCTCAATCGTTCGCGAGCTCGGGGATCTCGCCGGTGACCCGTGACCGACGACGGTCACGGACCTCGCGCTTGCCGCCTCCGGAGGAGCCGACCTCACGACGGGACGACTTGCGTCGATCGACGATCACCGTGACGTGGGGGTCGTCGGCGTAATAGTCATCGAGCTTGTCGTAAAGCTCGTCGGCAAGCGCCTCGGGTACCACGCAGTAGATCACGGTTGGGGATGGTATCCGCAGCGGGGGTGTCCCCGCCATCGAACGTCCGTCGAGAGGCCTCTCAGACGCTCAAGTCCAGCCGGCCGCGATCATCGGCGACGGCGTTGTTCTGGCGATCGATCTCGCTGAGCTCCGAGAGCTCATAACCCTGCTCGGCGGAGCGGACGCTGGGAACCTCGTCGGAGAGGTCCACCTCATAGCGGTACCAGCACAGCTCCCAGGAGACGACGAGGTGGACGATGCTCCCGTTGGCGTCGGCGGGAGCCACCGAGACGTCGGGGAGCCCCAGTGAGCGGGCGATCCCGGCGACGGTGCGGGGATGCTCGGATTCGTTGAACAGCGACACCGCCGAGGAGATCTTGTGCTCGATGCTCGTGGGGACGGCGCGCACGTGGCGAGGCTCACGGGGCCCGCTGGAACGGCCGGCGGCACCACGTGCGGGGGCGGGTCCGGCCGGGCCCGGCGCGGGAGCGCGGGCGGGT
>JBAWFG010000145.1:0-8445 GCA_049591655.1 Solirubrobacteraceae bacterium | reverse complement strand
GTGCTGTCCGGCCCGCCGGCTCCGCAGGCGCGGCGGCGCCCTCCGCGGGCACCGGAGCGGCCCGGACCCCATCCGGACCGACATCGACGCTTCCGAATGCCACCGGAGCCGCCGGCTCCAGGGCGGCGGCGGTGAACACCACGCTCGCTCAGACGGGCCAGACGCTGGCTGGCGTCGGGCATGCGATCGCCCAGACCGGAACCGCGGCGCTCGGCGCGGCCGGAACCGTCACCAAGACCGTGGGACAGACGGTCAGCGCCACGTCCAAGACGCTCACCCACACGCTGCAGAGCGCCACCCAGGGTCTGGCGGGAACCGGCAGCCCGCTGTCGCCCGTCACCGCCCCGCTCTCGTCGCTCACCGGCTCGACCGGCTCGACGGGCACGACCGGCACGACGGGCTCGACGGGCTCGACGGGGTCAGCCGGGTCCCAGTCTCCTGTGGCCACCGTCTCCGCGCCCGTCAAGACGGTCGTGGGTCAGGTCACCTCAGGCCTGCTCGGCAAGTAGCCGGTCGCCTTCGGCACAGGCCGCTCGACACCTGGCCGGCCGCACCCCGAGCGGGCGCTCGGCCGGGTCTCTGTGTGATACTGCGAAGTGATCGGGGCGTGGCGCAGCCTGGTAGCGCGCACCGTTCGGGTCGGTGAGGTCCCCGGTTCAAATCCGGGCGCCCCGATAGAGAAAAGCCCCTGCTGACGCGGGGGCTTTTCCGTTTGGAGGAACCGAGGTCAGGCGAAGCGGGCCGGCGTGCGCGCGTGCACGAGCGCCGCCTCGAGCTCTGAGGCCAGCGCCGGCAGCAGTCCGCCCGCCGCTATCCAGCGCTCCAGACGCTGGGTCACGGCGCGGCGTGAGGGCTCGTCGGTGCGCACCAGCTCCGACAACCCGAGGCTGCGCCAGGTCGTGCGTCGCGCGCAGCGGTGGCGGACCGACTCATAGCGATCGCCGAGCGCACGCGTCCACGCGTCCTCGCTCTCGGCGAGCTCCCGGCTCAGCTGGTCGGCGAACCGCGCCGCCGCCAGCGCGCGCAGGCCACCCTGCAATCGGGCGGGACTGTTCTGCTGCGCGGGGGCACACGCGCAGGCGAAGACCATCCGTGCGGCCTCACGCTCGGCCGGCGTCCACGCCGGCGCGGCGGACCGCAGCCCGAGCGTCCGCCACAGGCCGGCGGTGCCCGTGCACACGGCCCGTTCGGCCTCCGCGGCCGCGGCGGAGACGAGCTCGCCGAACTCCGGCAGCACGGCGGCCAGCTCACGCATCTGTTCCAGGTCCGGGCGCCCGGCATGGCGCGGTTCCATGACGGTGCCGACCAGCGCCACGGCCGCCGCGAACGCCCCTTCGAGCTGTGCCGCATGGCGCTGGGAGCGGTACAACGACATCGCCACCCGCAGGCTCTGCAGGTACGGGATCGCCTCCGGGGGCAGCGGGAAACGGGGCAAGGGGGGGGCGGATCCCGGCGCCGACGCGTAGGGAGACGGCGCCGGTTCGGCGATCAGGCTCGGTGAGTCGTCTTCGGAGAGGAGCACCCGTTACACGTCCGTGTGTTGAGGAATGACCACGCGCAACCCCGCAGCGCGCGGACATCAAGGATATGTCCAGGGGGCGGCCCCGTCAAACGGCGCTCGGCGATCCGTCGAGCCAACGGCGAGCCCGGGTTCAGGTATCCGTGCCCGTCTGCTCCAAGGCTTTGCCTGAGCGCCGCTCGCGGCGTCGCCGCCGGCGGACCTCCCGCGGAGGGCGCAATGTGATCGGCTCGTGGCGGGTGCGGCGGAGGATCACGAACGCCACCGTCCCCCACATGGCGGGGATCCAGAGCGCGATCGCGTGATAGACGACGGTGGCGGCGGTCGCAGTCGTGGCGGCCGCGCCATACAGGACGAGCATGCCGACGAGGCTGCCGTCGAGCACGCCGATGTTTCCTGGCACCGGAATCAGGTTCGACAGGTAGCCGATCTGATACGCCAGCACGATCGCGGCCAGCGGTGGGGCGGCGCCGGCTGCCGCAAAGCACGCCACCAGCACGCCGATATCGCACCACAGGAACGCGATCGCGCCAATGATCCGCCAGTCCCGGCGCAGCAGGAGCTGCTCGGTCAGACGGATGCTGGAGGCGATTTCGACCAGCAGGGTGCGCACCCGCCCGGGGGCGCGGCGCGCGGCAACGCTCTCCGAGATTCGCGGCAACGCCAGGAAGAAGGCGAGCGCGGCCGTGCCGACCGCCGCCGGGAGCAGGCTCAGCAGCGGGTTGCTGGGCCCGGGCAGCAGGCCGGTGAACAGGCCCAGGCCGGCGAGCACGAGCGTGACGACGTTGACCGCGCTTGTCAGCAGGAACAGGATCGCGGAGCGCTCTGCGACCCGGATTGGATCGCCGCCCCGATCCACGAGCAACCAGGCGCCGACCGCGATGCTGCCCGCGCCTCCGAGCGAGACCGCGGCGCCGAACGCGAGCTCGCTGAGTGCCACCCGGGCTCCGAAGCGCACCGGCGCCCGGTCGAAGACCTGCAGGAACGCGATCACGTAGCCGATGCACGAGCCGATCTCCAGCGCGATCGCCACCACGATCCAGCCGAACTTCATGTCGGACACGCGTTCGGCGACGCCGTGCAGCCCCGGGACAGCCAGGAGCAGAGATGCCACCAGCGCGACGAGGATGGCGAGCGAGATCAGCCCGCGCCACAGGCTGCGGCCCGGATCCTCGTCGTCTCGTCCGGCCGGGCCGTCGCCGAACGACGGCGGACCGGAGTTTCCGTCCCCGGGGGGACGAGCGTCGTCGGCGGTCGCCGCCATGGTTGACAATTCAATCAATGACGCGCCTCCAGGTCCCGGACGAGCCGATCGTCGGATTGCGCGCGGCCAACCCAGGGCCGTTCACACTCAGCGGCACCAACTCGTGGATCGTCGGCGCCGGGCCGGCCTGGCTGATCGACCCCGGCCCGGCGCTGCCCGACCATGTCGATGCGATCACGGCGGAGGTCGAGCGCCGTGGCGGCCTGGGTGGGATCGCCCTCACCCACGACCATCCCGATCACTCCGAGGCGGTCGCCGCCGTGCGCGTCCGGTTCCCCGCCGCGCCGCTCGCGGCGGCGCGGGGGAACGTCGACCAGCGGCTCGCCGAGGGCGACCGGTTCGGTCCGCTGGAGGCGGTCGCGACGCCCGGGCACGCGCCGGATCACCTGGCCTTCGTCGTCGGGACGGCGGCGCTCACCGGGGACGCGATCCTCGGGGAGGGGAGCGTGTTCATCGCGCCTGATCCGGGCGCGCTGGCCGGATATCTGGCCGGCCTGGAGCGGCTGCGCACCCGGGTGCTGACGGTGCTGCTGCCCGGCCACGGGCCGCTGGTCGCCGATCCCGGCGCCAAGATCGACGCCTACGTAGAGCATCGTCTAGCACGGGAGCGGCGCCTGCTGGCGGCGCTCAGCGGCGGTGCACGCTCGATCGCCGAGCTGCTCGATGTCGCCTGGAGCGAGGTCCCAGAGGTGCTCCGCCCGGCGGCGACGGTTACCCTCGCCGCCCACCTGGACAAGCTCGACGCCGAGGGGCGGCTCCCGGCGGGCGTGGAGCGTCCCCAGGGCGCCGCCCGCACACCGCGTGCGCCACGCGCCTGACCACCGGTTGCCGCCGACCGGCATGCCGCGGACCTTCGCTGTGATAGGTTGCCCGCCCCGCGATGGCAGGGCTGCGGGACCCTTGATGGCCGGTCGAGGGCTTTGAACATAGGGCGCTGGGGCGCCCGGTACGGCGGAGGCGCCTATGCATAGCTTGAGGTTGCGGTTTCTCGTGGCGGCGGTTGCCGCCGGTCTGCTCGCCCTCATGGGCACAGGCCTGGCAACGGCCCGCGGTCAGCACGGACACAGGGGGCTGCATGGCGCAGCGGCCCGCCAGGTGAGGTTGCGCCAGATCCTGCGCACCCGGGCCCGTTCCGGGGGACGCCAGGCGCACGCGTCGTCGATCAATTCCCAAGGTGCCGACACCGATCTCGCCGACTCCACCGCCCAGTACCTGTACGAGCGCACTGCTCCCGCCGCGGCCGTCAACGGCCCGGCGATGCTGAGCGCCGCCGACCAGGCCGGCGGCCTGCGCATGACTGGAGGCGCTTGGCAGGAGGTCACCACGGTGCCCTACAACGCCCAGCCCAGCAACTACACCGACCCGTTCTGGGGCAATCAGGGAGCCGGCTTCTCGCTCGTCGGCGGCCGCACCACCGCTCTTGCCCAGACGCCCGACGGCGCCTGGTATGCCGGCACCGCCGACGGCGGCGTGTGGCGTTCCACCAACCAGGGCGGCACGTGGCAGCCCGTGTTCGATTCCATGCCGACGCTGTCGATCGGCGCACTGAAGGTCGACCCGGCCGATGGCTCGCTGTGGGTTGGCACCGGTGAGGCGAACACCAACGCGGACTCCTATTCCGGCGCCGGCGTCTACCGCGCCGCGCCGGGCAGCTCCCACTTCCAGCTCGTCGGCGGCGGGGATCCGAGCAACAACCCGCTCACGTCTCGGACCGTCTACCAGCTGGCGTTTGACCCGCAGGGCAACGCGTATGCGGCGTCCAACAACGGCCTGTTCCGCTACTCGGCGAGCAGCGGCCAGTGGACCGAGGTGCTCGACCCGGCCGGTCCGGTCGACAATCCGCCCTACGACAACCAGGTGACGTCGGTTGCGGTCGTTCCCGGGACCAACGGCAAGCAGGTCATCGCGGTCATCGGCTGGCGCGGTGGCACGACACTGGCCAACGAGGCCAACAACGGCTTCTATCAGTCCAATGACTCTGGCCAGACCTTCCAGAAGGTGGCGCCGACCGGCGATATCAACGCGTCGGACATCGGTCGAACGACATTTGCCTACTCCTCCGACGGCTCCAAGCTCTATGCCGTGGTGGAATCGCCGCACATGCTCGACACCGGCCAGGTGTCGAATCTGCAGGGCGTGTTCGTCGCCAACGGCGCGCCGGCCAGCGTCGCCGGTCCGTGGACGAAGATCGCCGACGCGAAGAAGCTCTCCGGCTCCGGCTCGGCCAACGCCTACGGACCTGACAGCGTGGGCGCTCAGTCCTGGTACAACCAGGTTCTGACGGTCGATCCGGCCAACGCCAACCACGTCTATCTGGGCCTGGAGGAGGTCTTTGAGACCACCGACGGTGGGACGAACTGGAACACGGCCAGCCCGTACTGGAACTACCCGTTCCCGTGTGAGCAGACCAACTCGTGCGCCAATACAACGCACCCCGACCAGCACTCCCAGATGATCGCCGACGGCAAGATCGTCATCGGCAACGACGGTGGCGTGTACAGCCGTCCGCTCAGCGACAACCAGCAGTACGGCGACTGGGCAGACCTCAACAGCACGCTCCGCTCCTGGCAGTACTACGACGCGCGGGCAGGCCGTGCGCCCTCGGGCGGCGGCGTCGGCGTGTGGGGCGGCCTGCAGGACAACGGCACTTCGGTGCTCAACGCCGGCTCCTCGCAGATGGACGAGCCGGCCGGTGGTGACGGGTTCGACGTCGTTGTCGACCCCAGCAACTCCAACCGGGCGGTCGGCGAGTACACCGACGGCACGATGTACAGCACCACCGACGGTGGCCATTCGTTCTATGACCCGGTCAGCCCGGGCTGTGTCGCCCAGGCGACGATCTTCCCGCCAAACGTGCCGCCGATGGCCAACTGCGATCCGGCGATGCGGTTCGTCACCCCGCTGTCCCAGGACCTGCAGAACACCAACACCTGGGTCACCGGCGGAGAGTATGTGTGGGTCACCAAGGCCGGGTGGAAGACGAGCTGCACCAGCACCGCGTCGTGCTCGTGGCAGCAGGTTTATGACACCGGTACCAACAATGCGGTCACGGCGGTCAGCTCCGCCAACAATGGCCGTATCATCTACGCCGCCTTCGTCTCGGGTGGCGGTAATCCCGGGCCGTCGTTCTCCAGTGGCATCGCCACCAATTACGGCGGCACCTGGCACAAGGTCACCACGTCCAACCTGCCCAACCGCTTCATCGCGGGCGTCACGGTCGATCCGTCAGATCCGGCCCACGCGTACGCGATCTTCAACGGCTACTCACGTCGTTGGATCCCCGGCGGTGGGGTCGGCCACGTGTTCGAGACCACCAACGGCGGGCGCTCCTGGCAGGACATCTCGACCAACCTGCCCGACATCGCGTCCGACGCGCTGGTCATCCAGGGCAATCAGCTGGCGCTGGCCACCGACCTGGGTATGTACACCGCCAGGGCAGGCCTCGGGTACCGCACCGAGTGGTCGCGTCTCGGCTACGGACTGCCCAACGCGTCGGTGAACGACGTCACCCCGGGTCCCGACGGCTACATCTACGCCGGCACCCATGGTCGCGGGATCTGGCGACTGCGCCTTCCCGGGGGAGGACACGGAGGTCGATGACCTCTCGGCGGTTGATCGCGGCGGCGGCTCTGGCCGTCGCCGCGGTCGCATCGCCGGTGGCGGCGGTCGCTGCGGCCACCGGGCCCCGGGTCATCTTCCGCGTCAGACGCGGCTGACGGCCTACCCCACGGAGCCGTTGCGTTCCGCCAGGCGCTGCTGGGCGAGCTCGGTGGCGGCGGCCAGCGGCGATGCCCCGGTCTGCTCGGAACGGTCGAAGATCGACCGCATGGTGTCGGCAATCTCTCGGACGCGCCGGCGCGCCCTGGCCGGGTCATAGCCGCCGATCTCCTCGGCGATGTTGATCAGGCCGCCCGCGTTGGCCACGAAGTCCGGTGCCCACAAGATCCCCCGCGCGTGCAGGAGGTCGGCGATCCGCTCGTCGGCGAGCTGGTTGTTGGCGGCGCCGGCGATGACCCGGCAGCGCAGCCGCGGCACCGAGTCGTCGTCGAACAGTCCGCCGAGAGCGCACGGGACGAGCACATCGACCTTGGCCTTCCACGCCGTGGTCGGCGCGGCCCAGGTGGCGCCGAGCTGCTCGGCCACGGCGCGCTTGCCCTCGTCGACGTCGGACACGGTGAGCCGTGCTCCGGCGCGGGCGCACAGCTTCGCGACCCTGGAGCCGACGTGACCCAGGCCGAGCACGCAGACGGTGCGCCCGCGCAGTGAGCGGTCCGCGAACGCTCGCTCACAGGCGGCACCAATCGAGGCCTCAACGCCGAGCGCCGTGAACGGGCTCGGATCACCTGAACCACCCCGGCTGCGCGCCAACCCGGCGACGTGGCTGGTCTGGCGGGCGATGACGCTCATGTCACGGCTCGAGGTGCCGACATCCTCCGCGGTCACGTAGCGACCGTCCAGCGACTCCACCAGGTCACCGAAGTCCAGCAGCGCAGCGCGGCGGCGGGTGGGAGCGAGGCGCTCACCGGCGGGAACCATGATCACACCCTTGCCGCCCCCCAGGGGAAGCTGCGCCACGGCGGCCTTGGATGTCATTGCACGGGAGAGGCGCAGGACGTCGCGCACCGCCAGGCGAGCATCGCCATAGCCCCACATGCGGCAGCCGCCCAGTGACGGGCCGCGGGCGGTCGAGTGCACCGCGACGAGCGTGTACAGACCCGACCGTGGGCCGCGACGGACCCGCAGCTCCTCATGCTGCAGAGACTCGAAGTATGACTCGGTCAGTTGCCCGTCACCGTGAACACGGCGATTGTGCCGTGGTGCCTGCCAGTGCTGCCCGACCGGGCCACCCTCAGGGGATGCAACGTCCCGTGGGTGGTCGCCGGCTTGACGCTCGTGCTCATCCCCCCGGACGTGCGTCCTGACGTCGCGGCGCCTGAGGATCCGCTTGGTGCCGTGGATCCGGCGGTTGACCCGCTCGAGGATGCCGTCGACGACGCGGAGCTTGAGCCGGCCGGGACTGAGCCGGTGCCACCCGAAGCCGACGTGGTGGGGCTCACCGGCGGAGCGCTTGCCGAGCCCGACGCCGGGACGGTGCTGCCGGTGGATGTGGTGGACGAGGTGCTCGACCCCGAGCTGACGGTGCTGGTGGAACCGCCGGTGGAGCTCGTGCTCGACCCCGTCGCGCCGGTGGTGGGCGTCGCGGTCGTGGAGCCCGGCGACAGCGGCGGCGGCACCCCGATGAAGTTCGGCATCGTGTCGGGATCGATCGTCTCCGACAGCGCGAGCACGATGGTGGCGTGGCGGCTGGTGGCCGCGGCGCCCGGGTGGCTCGAGCCGTTGGTGGGGGCGAGCGGGGACGCGGACGATGATGCGGGGGCGGGGGCGCTCACCACGGCGGGGGCCGCTGCCGGCAGGCCGGGGGCCGAGATCGATACCTGAGCCACCCCGGCGGCGTCGGAGTCCGGGGCCGGGGCCCGTGGGGCGACGTGGTGATGACGTGTGTGGTGGGCGGCGGGCGGGGTGAAGTGCTGGAGCTCGATCGCGCCGCCCGCGGTGACCACCGCGGCAGCGAGGATCGTCACCACGTGACCGGCGCCGACGAGAGAGGCGGCTGCGCCGGCGCCCCCCGCCGCAGCCGAGGCGCCGGTGGCGGCCGTGGCAC
>JBAWFG010000144.1:0-6484 GCA_049591655.1 Solirubrobacteraceae bacterium | reverse complement strand
GGTGGCGGCGCTGCTGGCCGTCGCGGCGTGCCTGGCACTGCCCGCGCTCGCCTCCGCCCACGCCTACCTGATCAAAACGGCCCCGACTGCCAGCGGGGTCCTGAACGCGGCGCCCCAGCAGGTGGCCCTGACCTACGATGAGGCCGTCGAGCCGCGGTTCGCGATCATCTCGGTCACCAGCGCGGCAGGCGATCAGGAGGCGACGGGCGCCGTCCACCGCTCGCCCGGCAATCCCGACACGCTCGTGGTCGACGTGAAGCGCGGGCTGCCCGAGGGCTGGTATCTCGTCTACTGGCGGGCCATCTCGGTCGACGGCCATCCCGTGCAGGGAGCGTTCACCTACGCGGTCGGGCCCAACCCCGGTCCTGCTCCGCGCTTTGCCATTCCGAGCATCTCCGCCAGCGCGGTGTCGGCGCAACCGCTGATCGCCAGGTGGGTGATGTTCGTGTCGGTGATGGTGTCGATCGGCCTGTTCGTGCTCCGGTTCCTGATCGCCCGGGCGCTGCCGCGGCGGCTCGCGGAGGCAAGGCTGCACGCCCTGTCGGTGGCGTTCGTCGTCACCTCGGTCATCGGTCTGGTGGCGATCTTCGCCTACCTCGACATCTCGACCGCGATCGACTCGCTGCGTTCGATGTTGGACGTCGCTGCCCTGGTCCCGCTGTTCCGCGTGACCGCGTTCGGCCGCGGCTACGTGGACATGTTGATCTGCTTCGGGCTGTTCTGTGTCGCCGCCTGGACGGCGCTGCTGTACGACCGTCCCACTCGGCCCCGTCGCTCGGTGGCCGAGCTGGCCGCGCAGACGGGTGCCCTGCTCGCTGCCGGAGCTGTCCTCGCCATACCGGGGGCCAGCGGCCATGCCGCTCAGACACCGCCGCGGGGAGTGACACTCGCCGCCGATTGGCTGCATCTGATCGCCGGCTCGCTGTGGCTCGGTGGGCTGGTCGGGCTGCTCGTGCTCTGGTTCAGCGCGCCGCCGGGTCTCCGGGTCCGCTCGTTGTCCTACGTAGCGCCGCGCTTCTCCAAGCTGGCGCTCGGCTCGGTGATCCTGCTGCTGAGCACCGGCACGATCGAGACGATCGACCACATGCCGGCGCTCGACGCTCTCTGGCGTACCGGCTACGGGGTGGCGATCCTGGTCAAGATCGCGATCCTCGTCGTCGCGATGGCGGTCGCCTCGGGCAACCTGCTGTGGAGCACCCCGACACTCGCTCGGGCCGGGACCGACCCTGGCGATCAGGCAGCTCCCCGGCAGGCGAACGTCGGCCGGCGGCCCAGCTCCCCCGACGGTGCCGCCCGGGTGCTGCGCCGCCTCGTCGCCGGTGAGACCGTGCTCGTGACCGGGGCAGTGTTCGTTGCCGCGGTGCTGTCGAGTCTGGCGCCGCCGCCACCGGCGTTCGCGCTCCAGGACCGCGCGCTGGCACAGGTCGGACCGGGCCGGGTGTCACACACAGTGACCCGGGGCGCCTATCGCCTGTCGGTCCTCGTCGCCCCCAACCGTGCGGCAGCGCCGGATGCCTTTGCCCTGCGGATCACCCACAATGGCCTGCCGGTCCGCGGCGCGACGGTGACACTCACCTTCAACCACACTCAGATGGAGATGCCCCAGCAGGAGTATCAGCTGACCGAGACCGCCCCGGGGGTCTACACGCGGACCGCGCCGGCGCTGATCATGGTCGGCAACTGGAGCCTGCAGTTCCAGGTCACGCCGCCCGGCGGGCCGCCGTTCACGGCGCTGATCCTCGACGAGGCCGAGGGATGAACAGCAGCGATCACACACCGTCGCCGCGGCGCATTGCCCTGGCCCTGACGCTGGCGATCGTGGCGCTGGTGGCCGGGATCGCTGCGGTCGTCGTAGCGATCGAACTGCTCCGGACGGCCCTGGCCTGAGCGCCCGAGGCCGCCCGTAGCGCCCGAGGCCGCCCGGGCGCAGTGCCCGGGCGACGAGGCCCAATTGCTACTTGATCGGCTCGGGCTGGGGCACGATCCGGATGTACGGCGCCGGCGACTCCCAACCGTCGGGGTAGATCTCCTTGGCCTGGTCGTTGGAGACCGAGCCGGCGATGATCACCTTGTCGCCCTGCTGCCACTGGGCCGGGGTGGCGACCTTGTGGTTGGCGGTCAGCTGCAGCGAGTCGATGACGCGCAGAACCTCGTCGAAGTTGCGCCCGGTGGTCATCGGATAGACGAGGATCAGCTTGATCTTCTTGTCGGGACCGATCACGAACACGTTGCGCACCGTCTGGTTGTCGGCGGGGGTGCGCTCGCCGGGATCGCCGCTGACGTCGGCGGGCAGCATCTCGTAGGCCTTGGCCACGGAGAAGTCGCCGTCGGAGATGATCGGGTAGTTGGGCGCGGTGCCCTGCGTTGACTCGATGTCGCCCGACCACTTGACGTTGTCCTCCACCGGGTCGACCGAGAGGCCGATGATCTTGACCCCACGCCGGTCGAACTCCGGCTTGATGGAGGCCATGTAGCCCAGCTCGGTGGTGCAGACGGGCGTGAAGCTCTTGGGGTGGGAGAACAGAACCGCCCAGGAGTCGCCGATCCAGTCGTGGAACTTGATCCGGCCCTCGGTGGTGTCAGCCTCGAAGTCGGGCGCGGTCGCCCCGATCTGCAGAGTCATCGTTTTCTCCTTATGTCGACAAATACGGTTGCCATTGTGCCGGATCTTTCAGGCACTCGAAACCGGGGTCGTCGAGAACGGCGTCGGTGGCTCTTAGGAGGATAGGAATGCGCGGCCGTCAGGGCGACGGGGTCAGCTCATACGGGAACGGGCT
This sequence comes from Solirubrobacteraceae bacterium, assembly GCA_049591655.1. GTDB lineage: Bacteria > Actinomycetota > Thermoleophilia > Solirubrobacterales > Solirubrobacteraceae > Palsa-465. Next base: position 3,707 of record JBAWFG010000144.1, on the reverse strand, counting down.
GAGCAGCTCGCAGCCGTCCTCGGTGACGAGCAGCAGGTCCTCCAAGCGGACCTCGCCGATCTGTGGATCGCTGAGACCCGGCTCGATGGCGATCACGTCGCCGTGAACGAACGGCTCGTCCCCGGCCAGCCCGATCCCCGGCGGCTCGTGCACCTCGAGCCCAACACCATGGCCGAGCGAGAATTGAAACCCGCCCTCTCCCCCGGTCCGCTGGGTCGCCCAGCCGGCGGCCTCAAACAGGTCACAGGCGGCTGCGTGCAACTCCCGGCCGGTGACCCCGGGCCTGACCGCGGCCCGCGCCTGATCAAGCGCGGCGCGCACGAGCCGGACCTGTTCGCCAAGGCGCTGCGCGTAGTCGGCGGCCGGCGCACCGACAAGGAACGTCCGGGTCATGTCCGCCCAGCAGCCGCTGGCCTCGTCACGCGGGAAGATGTCGACGACGATCGGCAGCCCGGCAGGCAGCGGTCCGCTGCCGGGATCGTGGCCGTGCCCGTTGTGCACGGAGGCGACGATCATGTCAGCGGGGCAACTCGCCCCGCGGTCGGCACAGACCCGGCGCAGCTCGTCCCGCACCGACTCGGCGAGCAACGGGGCGCCGCCGGGCGCCACCAGGTTGCCGTCGGGACCGATCTCGGCCGCGGCCAGCAGGCCGGCGGCATGGGCCATCGCGGCCAGACCGGCGGCCTGGGCGGCGCGAATGCCGTCGAGCTCGGCACCGGCCTTGCGCCGCCGGCGGGCGGCGAAGCGATCGTCGTCGACGGTGATCTGGACCCCGTCGGAGCGCAGCCGGTCGGCGATCGCCAGTGGGAAATCCCACGGCACGACGGCGTCGCGGATCTGCAGCTCAGCGACCGCCCGGGAGACGACCTCGCGCTCGGCCTCAAGCGGCGGGACCCCCGCCTCACGCAGCTCGCGCAACCCGAGCTCGAACACGTCAAGGAACCGGGCGGCGGGCAGCATGGCGGCGATCCGGCCGCGATCCAGCCAGTTGGTCAGCACCGCCGGGCGGCCACCGATGTCGGCGAACAGGAACGGATCGGCGATCGCCACCGGAACCTCGTGGCGCATCGCCGGTGAGTTGCGGGTGTCGCCGAACAGCAGCAGCGTCGACATGACGCGCAGCTTAGAGGTGTGCTGTCCGCGCCGGGCCACGCGGTGCTAATCTAGTGCTTGCCAGCAAGCAACTAATTTGAGGCCGCCCTTGCCGTCTGCTCCACCCGCCCTTCAATCCGACACTGCCACACGCATGCGCATGGCGATCGGGCGGTTGTCACGCCGGCTGCGCACGACGGTCGCCGGCTCGGACGCCGGGCTGACCCCGACCCGGATCTCGGTCCTGCTCACGGTGGTGCGCGAGGGGCCGATGCGCCTGTCGGCGCTGGCGGAGGCCGAATCGCTGAACCCGACGATGCTCAGCCGTGCGATCTCGCACCTCACCGACGCCGGCCTGCTGGAACGCACCAGTGATGACGGCGACCGCCGGGCGGCATGGGTGCAGGCGACCGACGTCGGCGAGCAGCTCGCGCAGCGCATGCGCAGCGAGCGGACCGACGCGCTCAACGCGGCCCTGGACAGCCTGTCGGCGGCCGACCGCCGGAGTCTGGAGAAGGCTCTGCCCGCGCTGGAGGAGCTGGCCGAGCAGCTGCGGGACCGCCGGCCATGACGCGTGTCGTCCACGCCGGCCGGGTCACCTTCGCCGCCCTCTCGATCCCCAACTACCGTCGGTATTACGCCGGCCAGGCGATCTCGCTGACCGGCACCTGGATGCAGATGACCGCCCAGTCATGGCTGGTGCTGACGCTCACCCACTCGAGCACCGCGCTCGGAGTCGTGATCGCACTGCAGACGCTTCCCGTGCTCCTGCTCGGCCCCTACGGCGGCGTGATCGCCGACCGGGTGGACAAGCGCCGGATGATGATCGCGCTGCAGAGCGCGATGGGCGTGCAGGCGCTCACACTCGGGCTGCTGACCGTCACCGGCGTCGTCCAGGTGTGGGAGATCGGCGTCCTGGCCGCCCTGCTCGGCCTCAACAACGCCTTCGAGAACCCGGCGCGCCAGTCGTTCATGATGGAGCTCGTCGGCGCCGAGCACCTGCGCAACGCGGTCAGCCTCAACTCGGTGCTCGTCAACGTCGCCCGCTCGGTGGGACCGGCGGTGGCCGGGATCCTGATCGCCACCGTCGGCGACGGCATCTGCTTTCTCGTCAACGCCGGGAGCTTTGTCGCGGTGGTCTTCTCGCTGACGACGATGAACCGCACCCAGCTCTCCCCCGTCACCCCGACGCCACGGGCCAGCGGCCAGCTGCGTCAGGGCCTGCACTACGTGGCATCGACTCCATCACTCGCGGTGCCGCTGGTGATGATGGCGCTGGTCGGGTGCCTCACCTACGAATTTCAGGTCTCGCTGCCGGTCATGGCCGACCGCGGACTGCGCGTCGGCGCCACCGGCTTCGGCTTCATGACCGCGGCGATGGGGATCGGCGCCGTCGCCGGCGGGCTGCTCGTCGCCGCCCGCGGTAAGACCGGGCTGCGACCCCTGGTGATCGCCTCGTTCGCCTTCGGCTTGACCGTTGCGCTGGCCGCGCTGGCGCCGAACCTCGGGCTGGAGCTGCTCGCGCTGGCGCTCACCGGGGCGGCCAGCATCTCGTTCATGTCGATGGGCAACTCGACGCTGCAGCTCACCGCTCCCCCGGAGATGCGCGGTCGCGTGATGTCGTTGTGGTTCGTCGCCTTCCAGGGCTCGACGCCCCTCGGCGGCCCCGTGGTCGGCTGGGTCATGGCCGCCTTCGGCGCCCGGGCGGGGCTCGGGCTCGGCGCGGTCACATGCGCGCTGGTAGCCGCCATGGGGCTCGTCGCACTGCGCCAGCGGGTGCGCCCGCAGGCCGGGTACTCGGTTTCCTACAGCTGAGCTTCGGAGCGCTCGTGTTGCCCTGGGGGCCGGGGCCTCGGCAGCGCGAGGGTTGATGTGATCTGGTGGGACGGCGGGCTGGCTGGGGGTGGGGAGACCTGGGTGCGCTGTCGGGCGCCCGCCTGTGCGCGGGGGCGCATTTCCTCACTCGCCTCGGCCCCCTCGGCGCGCCTGGCGGGCTTTCGCCCGGGAAGGCGCATTTTCCCCCCTGGGGCGCGGCGAGTCAGACGTGGTTGCGGTTTTTTGGGCTTCGACCGGCCCTGATTTCACACGCTTCTGACTCCGAGCGCCGAAGGGGGGGTTATGCCGCGCTGGCGGGCTTAAGGCGCCGACCGTCGCGACTAGTCGGAAGTGTGTGAACTTCGCGCCGGTCCGGATGGCGACCGCGCGACCGCACGGTGTTCCGGCACGGTTCTCCGGCCCGGGCGGCGCCGAGCCCCCGGGGACCGAGCGATGGGAGGCCCCGCGCTTTGCCTGGAGGCCGGGGCCTCGGCAGCGCCCGGGGCGACGCCACGGGCGGGACGGCGGGCTGGCTGAGAGTGAGGAGTCCTGGGCGCTCGGGTTGGGGGGCGCGGGCGCGGCGAGTCAGACGTGGTTGAGGTTTTTGGCCTCGACCGGCCCTGATTTCACACGCTTCTGACTCCGATCGACGCAGGGGAGGTTGTGCCGCGCTGGCGGGCTTAAGGCGCCTTTCGTCGCGAAGAGTCAGAAGTGTGTGAACTTTCGCGCCCCGCGCGCCCCTCGCCCCCCGCGCGCACCGTGCGGCGCCGCGGAACCGCCCAAACCACCCGAATCACCAC
>JBAWFG010000143.1:0-10830 GCA_049591655.1 Solirubrobacteraceae bacterium | reverse complement strand
GCCCGCCGAGAGCACCGCCGCTGAGGACGAGGCCAACGGCAGCGCCAACGGCGCCGCCGAAGCGCCCACGCCCAGCGACGCTGTGGCGTAGCCGGCCTGTCCGCGGCGCGTCTGCTTTACTCTCGCTTCGTCATGCCGAAGATGAAGACCCATTCGGGCGCCAAGAAGCGCTTCAAGTTGACTGCCAACGGCAAGATCAAGGGCCGTCACTCGTTCTCCAGCCACATCCTGGAGAAGAAGTCGCCCAAGCGCAAGCGCAAGCTCGGCCAGCCCGCCGCCATCTCCGAGCACGACTACAAGCAGATCAAGACGTTGCTGGGAGCTAAGACGAAATGACGCGGGTCAAGCGCTCACTGCACGCGCGCAAGAAGCGCCGCGCCACCCTGGAGATGGCCAAGGGCTACCGGGGCGATGCCAGTCGGCATTACCGGACCGCCAAGGAGGCGGTGCTCAAGGCCGATCAGTACCGCTACCGCGACCGTCGTAACCGCAAGCGTGACTTCCGCCGCCTGTGGATCACGCGCATCAACGCGGCCGCTCGCCAGAACGGCATGTCCTACTCGCAGTTCATCCACGGCCTGCAGCTCGCCGGCGTGGAGCTTGATCGCAAGATCCTCGCCGACATCGCCGTGCGCGACGCCGACACCTTCCGAGCCTTTGCCGACCGCGCCCGCGAGGCGCTGGCGGCCGGCTGAGCACGACAGCCGATCCACCAGCACCGCCACCCGGGCGCCGCTTCTCACGAAGCCGGCGCCTTTTTTTTGGCCCAATGATCATCACCAGCCCCCACAACGAACAGCTCAAAGAGGTCCGCAAGCTCAACCAGCGCCGGCGCTGGCGGGATCGCACGGGCCGGTTCGTCGCCGAGGGGGAGGACCTGCTCGCGGCCGCCGACGCCGCCGGCTGGGTTCCGGTGCTGCGCCTGAGCGCCGCCGGCTCGGGCCTGGCCGGCACCGAGGTGGAGGCCGGGCTGCTGCACGACGCCTCCGAGCTCGGCTCGGGCACCCGCACGCTGGCGGTATATGAGCAGCGCTGGGCGGCGCCGGCGGCCGGCCCGCTGTGCGTCTACCTGCACGGCGTCCACGATCCCGGCAACGTCGGCACCGTCCTGCGCAGCGCCGAGGCCTTCGGGGCCGGTTCGGTGGCGATTGGCCCGCACACCGCCGACCCCTACGGGCCCAAGGCGGTGCGGGCGAGCATGGGCTCGGTGTTCACGGTGGCCCTGCACCGCGGCGACGACGTCGCCCAGCTCCCCGGTCCCACGGTGGCGCTCGTCGCCGACCGCGGCGCGGCCCTGCACGAGCTTGATCTCACCACCGCCACCCTGATGATCGGCGCCGAGCGCGAGGGGCTGCCCGAGGAGCTCGTCGCCGCCGCCGACCACGTCGCCCGGATCCCGATCGCCAGCCACTCGCTCAACGCGGCAATGGCGGCGACGGTGGCGCTGTATGAGGCCACTAGGATGGCGCGCACATGAGCGAGCGCATCGACGCGATCACCGAGGAGGCGCTGGCGGCGATCCAGAGCGCGTCGAGTACGGCGGCGCTTGAGGACATCCGGGTGCGCTACCTGGGCCGCAAGGCGGAGCTGCCAAATCTGCTGCGCAGCGTCGCCGAGCTGCCGCCCGAGCAGCGCGCCGCCACCGGCAAGGCCGCCAACCAGGCCCGCCAGCAGCTGGAGGCAGCGATCGAGCGCCAGGGCGGCGAGCTGGCCGCCGGCGAGCTGCAGGAGCGACTCGCCGCCGACCGGATCGACGTGACGCTGCCCGCCGACCCGCTGCCGGTGATCGGACGCCTGCACCTGCTGACCCAGACGCGCCGGGAGATCGAGGACGTGTTCATCGGGCTCGGCTTCAACGTCGCCGAGGGGCCCGAGGTGGAGACCGTCTACTTCAACTTCGATGCGCTCAACCACGCGCCCACGCACCCGGCGCGGCTGACCACCGACACCTTCTATGTCCGGTCGGGCGCTGACGGGGTCGACATCTTCGATCCGTCCGCGCCGCTGCTGCGCACCCACACCTCCCCGATGCAGGTCCGGGCGATGCAGACCGAGCCGCCGCCGCTGTACATCATCGTCCCCGGCCGGGTCTACCGGCTTGACTCCGACGCCACCCACACGCCCCAGTTTCATCAGATCGAGGGGCTCGCGGTCGACTCCGACATCACGCTTGCCGACCTCAAGGGCACGCTGCTGGCGTTCGCCCGGGCGATCTTCGGCGACGAGCGTGAGGTCCGCCTGCGGCCACACTTCTTCCCGTTCACCGAGCCGAGCGTCGAGGTCGACGTCTCCTGCTTCAACTGCGTGCAGGGGGTGACCGCCGACGGCAAGCGCTGCGGGCTGTGCAAGGGCACGGCGTGGATCGAGATCCTCGGCTCCGGGATGGTCGATCCCAACGTGCTGGCCGAGGTCGCCGGCAACGGCTATGACCCTGAGCAGGTGCAGGGGTTCGCCTTCGGGATGGGGATCGAGCGGATCGCGATGCTCAAGCACGGCATCCCGGACCTGCGGCTGTTCTACGACAACGACATCCGGCTGCTGGAGCAGTTCTAAAGGCCACTGATGCGCGTCCCGCTTGACTGGCTGCACGAGTACTGCGCCCCTGACCTCGATGCGTTCGCGCTCGCCGAGCGCCTGGCGATGACCGGGACCGAGGTCGAGCGCGTCGAGCGCCACGGCGTCTCGGCACTGGACAGCTTCGTGGTCGGCAAGGTGCTCGACGCCCAGCAGCACCCCGACGCCGACCGGCTGCGGATCTGCCAGGTCGACGTCGGCGACGGCGAGGCCTCCCAGATCGTGTGCGGCGCGCCCAATGTCGCCGCCGGTCAGACGGTGGCGGTGGCCAAGCCCGGCGCGGTGATGCCCGACGGCACCAAGCTCAAGGTCGCCAAGCTGCGCGGCCAGGCCTCCAACGGCATGATCCTCGCCGAGGACGAGGTCGGGATCGGCACCGACCACAACGGGATCATGGTGCTCGACGATGCACTGACCGCCGGCACGCCGCTGGAGCAGGTCCTGCCGCTGTCGACCGATGTGCTCGTGCTCGAGGTGACGCCCAACCGGCCTGACTGCCTCGGCGTCTATGGCGTCGCCCGGGAGGCGCACGCCGCCACCGGCGCCGCGCTGGCACCACCGCCGTGGAACGAGGACCCCGGCAGCGACGGATCGCTCGACGGTGTCCAGATCACGGTGGAGTGCCCGGACCTGTGCCCGCGGTTCACCGCGCGGGCGTTTGAGAACGTCACGATCGGCCCCTCGCCGGCGTGGCTCAAGGCCCGGCTGATGGCCGCCGGACAGCGCCCGATCTCCAACATCGTCGACATCACCAACTACGTGATGCTGCTCACCGGACAGCCGCTGCATGCCTTTGACCTCGATCGCATCGCCGGTGCGCAGCTGACGATCCGCCGCGCGGCCGAGGGCGAACGCGTCGACACGCTCGACGGCCAGACCCGCACGCTGGACGCCGAGATGGTGCTGATCGCCGACGGGGACGGCCCCACCTCGATCGCCGGGGTGATGGGCGGAGCACGCTCCGAGGTGGAGCCGACGACCACGCGGGTGCTGCTCGAGGTCGCCAACTGGGACGGCGCCAACATCCACCGCACCTCGCTCAAGCTCGGGCTGCGCAGCGAGGCGTCGAGCCGCAACGAGAAGGGGCTGGCGCCCGAACAGGCGATGGACGCCCAGGCGGTCGCCACCCGGCTGATCGTCGAGCTGTGCGGCGCGACGCTCGTGCCCGGGACGATCGACGTCGGCGGCGAGGGCCCGCCGCCCCAGACGATTCGCCTGCGCGACGAGCGGGTCCGTGGCGTGCTCGGCGTCGAGGTCCCGCGCGCCCGCAGCGCCGAGATCCTCACCGCGCTGCAGTTCGCCGTCGCCGACGCCGACGACGGGCTTGACGTCACCGTGCCGGCGTTCCGGCGCAACGACGTCACCCGGGAGGCCGATCTGATCGAGGAGGTCGCCCGGCTCGGCGCGCTGGAGTCGCTGCCGGCGACGCTGCCCTCGCGCCGGGGCGCATCGGGCCGTCTCACCGACCGCCAGCGGGTCCGCCGTCGCGCCGCCGACGCGCTCACCGCCCAGGGGCTGCACGAGATCGTCGGCTGGAGCTTCACCGGCCCCGAGCTCGCTGCGCGGCTGCGGATCGACGGCCGGCCCGCGGTCGAGCTGGCCAACCCCATGTCCAGCGACCAGTCCCGGCTGCGCACCACGCTGCTGGGCTCACTGCTCGACGTCGGGCAGGGCAACCGCAGCCGGGGGGCCGGGCGGATCGCGCTGTTTGAGGCCGGGGCGGTCTATCTGCCCGGGTCAGACGGCGCGCCCGACGAGCCCCACCATGTTGCGGCACTGCTGTCGGGGCCAGTGCGGCCCGCCACCTGGCGCGCGCCCGCGCCGCCGGCCGCCGATTTCTTCGCCGCCAAGGGCGTGCTCGGCGGGTTGCTCGACGCCCTGCGGGTGGCGTGGTCGCTGCGGGCCGCCGCGGAGGCCGAGCCGTTCCTGCATCCCGGGCGCGCCGCGGAGATCCTCGTCGCCGGCGAGGTGGTGGGCTGGATCGGGGAGATCCACCCGCAGGTCGCCGACGCGTGGGACTGGGAGGATCCGGTCGCGGCGTTTGAGCTCAACCTGGACGCCGTCGACGGTCACGTCGCCGTCGCGCACTATCGGGACCTCACCAGCTTCCCCGAGGTCCGCGAGGACCTGGCCGTGATCGTCGCCGACACGGTCACCGCCGCCGAGGTGCTCGAGGTCGTGCGCTCGGCCGGGGCGGCGCTGCTCGCCGGCGCCGAGGTGTTCGACGTCTACCGCGACGAGCAGCGGATCGGTCCCGGGAATGTCTCGCTGGCGCTGCGCCTACGCTTCCGGGCGCCGGATCGCACGCTCACCGACGAGGAGGTCGCCACCCGACGGCGCAAGATCGCCTCCGCGCTCACCGCGCGGCTGGAGGGACGCGTCCGTGACTCCTAGCACCACCCCGACTGTCGCCGTATTCGGAGCGGCCGGTTACGCCGGCGCGCTGACCGCCCGGCTGCTGCAGCGTCACCCGCACTTCATGCTCCAGACGATCACCGCGCGCTCCGACGTGGGGCGGCGGCTTGACTCGATCTATCCCCACCACCGGGTGCCGATGATGCTCGAGGAGCTCGACCTCGACCGCCACGCCGAGGTCGACGCCGCGGTCGTCGCCTACCCGCACGGCGCCGCCGCCGAGGTCGTCATCGAGCTGCACCGGCGCGGGGTCAAGGTCGTCGACCTGTCCGCGGACTTCCGGTTGCGGGACCCGGCGGTCTATGAGGAGTGGTATCGCCCGCATCCGGAGCCGGAGCTGATCGCCCAGGCCGTCTACGGCCTGCCCGAGCACTACCGCGAGGAGATCGCCGACGCCACGATCGTCGCCAACCCGGGTTGCTATCCGACCGCCGCCGTGCTCGGCCTCGCTCCGTTGGCTCGCGCCGGGCTGATCGCCGATGTCGTCATCGACGCCAAGTCCGGGGTCTCGGGCGCCGGGCGGGGGGCGACCGACAAGACCCATTTCGTGACCGTTGATGAGAACCTCAACCCCTACGGGGTGCCGCGTCACCGCCACACGCCGGAGATCGAGCAGGAGCTGGCGGCGCTCGGCGCCGACCTGCGGATCACGTTCACGCCGCACCTCGTCCCGCTTGACCAGGGCGAGCTGGTGTCCTGCTACGTCACCGTGCCCGAGGGGGCGCAGGACGCCGACGAGGTCGCCGACATCTACCGCGAGGCCTACGCCGCCGAGGTGTTCGTCGAGGTGAGCGGCCGGCCGCCGGGGGTCCGAGACGTGCGTGAGACGAATATCTGCCGCATCTCGGTGCATCGCGACGAGCGCACCGGCCGGGTGATCGTGTTCTCGGTGATCGACAACCTGTGGAAGGGCGCCGCCTCCCAGGCGGTGCAGAACCTCAACCTCATGTTCGGCCGCCCCGAAGGGGAGGGGATCAGTTGAGCCCGTTCTTCGACAGCCGCTGGGTGCCGTGCCCGCCGCATGTCACCGAGCTTCCCGGGGACGGCCTGCCGGTCGGATTCCGCGCCGCCGGCACCGCCGCCGGGATCAAGGCGTCGGGCGCCCCCGATGTCGGACTGATGGTGTGCGATGCGCCGGAGGCGACGAGCGCCGCCCGCTTCACCGCCTCGGGCGCCCAGGCTCCGCCGGTGCTGCTGTGCCGGGAGCGCTCGCGGCTGGGGGCGCTGCGCGCGGTCGTCGTCAATGCCGGCAACGCCAACGCCGCCACCGGCCGGCCGGGGTTTGAGAACGCGGCCAAGATGCAGGGCGCCGGGGCGCTGGTCGCCGGGGTCGCCGAGGATCAGGTCGCGGTCTGCTCGACCGGCGTGATCGGCGTCCCACTGCCGATGCCGAGGATCACCCAGGGGATCGTCGCCGCCGCCCATGCGCTGAGCCCTGACGGCGACGCCGGGTTCTCGGCGGCGATCCAGACCACCGACGCGTTTGAGAAGCGCGCCCGCCTGCAGGTGACCCTGCCGTCGGGCACGGTGACGATCACCGGCCAGGCCAAGGGAGCGGGGATGATCTCGCCGGGGTTCGCCACGCTGCTGGTGTTCGTCCAGTCCGACGCCCAGGTGTCGGAGGAGACGTGTGACCTGCTGCTCGGTGTGTGTGTCAAGCGCTCGTTTGAGCGGGTCTCCGTCGACGGGCAGCTGTCGACCAATGACACCGTGATCCTGCAGTGCAGCGGCACCTCCGGCGTCGCGGTGGAGCCTGAGACCGAGGACGAGCTGCGCTTCGGCGAGGCGCTCGATGCACTGATGCGCCAGCTCTCGCTGCTCGTCGTACGCGACGGGGAGGGCGCCCGGCGCATCGGCCGCGTGGTCGTGCGCGGGGGAGACCCCAGGACCGTCGACACGGTTGCCCGCGCGGTCGCCAACTCGGCGCTGGTCAAGACCGCGCTGTACGGGGGCGATCCCAACTGGGGCCGGATCATCCAGGCGGTCGGCGCCGCCATGCCCGGGACCGCGCCGCTGGCGGTCGACATCACCATCGAGGGCGTGCAGGTGTGCGCCCGCGGAGCCCACGTCGACCACGACACCGCGGCCCTGGCCCAGGCGGTCGCGCGCCCCGAGGTCGAATACGAGATCGGGCTGCCCGGCGAGGGCGCCGAGGCCGAGGTCTTCTTCTCCGACCTCGGCCATGAGTACGTGACGATCAACGCCGACTACACGACATGAGCCGGACGCCGATGCGCGATGTCGCCACGCTGCTCGAGGCGCTGCCCTACATCCGGGAGTTCCATGGGCAGACGGTGGTCATCAAATACGGTGGCGCCGCGATGACCAATCCCGCGCTCAAGGAGGAGTTCGCGCGGGATGTGGTGCTGCTCAAGTACGTCGGCATGAACCCGATCGTGATCCACGGCGGCGGCCCGGAGATCTCCAGCTACATGCGCCGGCTCGACCTGCCGGTCGAGTTCGTCGAGGGACTGCGGGTCTCGAGCGCCGAGACGGTGGAGGTCGCCAAGATGGTCCTCGTCGGCAAGGTCAACAAGGACATCGTGCTGCTGCTCAACCGCCACGGCCAGCCCGCGATCGGGCTGTGCGGCGACGACGGGCTGCTGTTCCGCGCCTCCCGGCAGGCGGCGCCGTCCGGGCAGGACATCGGATTCGTGGGCCGCATCGAGCGCGTCGACGTCGACGTGCTCAACCACGTCGCCCAGGACTACATCCCGGTGGTGGCCTCGGTCGGCGCCGATCGGGAGGGCAACTCCTACAACATCAACGCCGACGAGGCCGCCGGAGCGGTCGCCCGGGCGCTCGGCGCCTACAAGATCATGTTCCTCACCGACGTCGCCGGGTGGCTGCGGGATCCCGAGGACCCGGCCAGCGTCATCTCCGAGATCAGCGCCGACGAGGTCGAGGCGGCGCTGCCGGGCGTCGCCGGCGGGATGCGCCCCAAGCTGGCGGCCTGCCTGGACGCCATCAACGGCGGCGTCTCCTACGCGCACATCGTCGACGGCCGGGTGCCGCACTCGCTGCTGCTGGAGCTGTTCACCGACGCCGGCCAGGGCACCAAGATCGGACCGGCGCGCGGATGAGCGACATGAGCCTTGACACCCTGCGCGCGCTCGAGCGTGATTACGCGATCGGCACCTACATCCGCAACCCGGTCCAGTTCGTGCGCGGTGAGGGCTGCCGGCTGTGGGACGAGCACGGAGCCGAGTACCTGGACTTCCTGGCCGGCATCTCGGTGCTCAACGTCGGCCACTGCCATCCCCGGGTCGTGGCCGCCGTGCGCGAGCAGGTGGGGCGGCTCACCCACGCCACCAACCTCTACTACACCGCTCCGGCGCTGCTGCTCTCCGCCCGGCTCTCAGAGAGCTCCCTGCACGGCAAGGTGTTCCTGTGCAACTCCGGCGCCGAGGCCAACGAGGCCGCGATCAAGCTCGCCCGCCGCGCTCGGCCCGGCGGCAAGCTGATCGTCCTGGAGGACGCGTTTCACGGACGCACCTACGGCGCCCTGTCGGCCACCCCGCAGGAATCCAAGCAGGCGCCGTTCGCCCCGTTGGTGCCGGGTTTTGAGGTCGTGGAGAAGGATCCGGCCGCGCTGGCGGCGGCCGTCGACAGCGACACCGCGGCGGTGCTGCTGGAGCCGATCCAGGGCGAGACCGGCATCCACCCGCTGTCTGAGGAGCTGCTCGCCGCCGCCCGCGCCGCCTGCGACCGCACCGGCGCCGCGCTCATCTTCGACGAGATCCAGACCGGGATGGGGCGCACCGGCACGCTGTGGGCCTACGAGCAGACCGGCGTCGTGCCGGACGCGCTGACCAGCGCCAAGGCGCTCGGCGGGGGGCTGCCGATCGGTGCGCTGGTCACCGGACCCCGGTTGGCCGACGTGTTCGCCCCCGGTGACCATGGCTCGACCTTCGCCGGGGGCCCGCTCGTCTCCTCGGCGGCGCTGGTGGCGATCGACATCTGCTCCGATCCGGAGCTGCTGGCCCGGGTGGTGGAGCTCGGCGAGCGCCTGTCGGCCGGTCTGGCCGAGCTGCCGGTCGTCGCGGAGGTGCGTGGGCGCGGGCTGATGATCGGCGTCGACCTCATGCCGGGGGTCTCGGCCCCCGAGCTGGCCGCCCGGGCGCTGACCGAGCAGCGGCTCGTGATCAATGCCACGGGGCCGGAGACGATCCGCTTTGAGCCCCCGCTGATCGTCTCTGAGGCCGAGATCGACGAGGCCCTGTCGCGCTTGGGCGAGCTGTCGCGGTGACGGGAGTAGTCAGCGCCAAGGTCGAGGTCCCGATCGCCTACGAGCAGCGGGCTGACGCCGCGGCGGTGGCGATCCTGCGCCGCCTGCTGGCGGTCGTCATCGACGACCTGCAGGGTGCGATCAGCGGCGCCGACGACGAGTATCTGCACCAACTGCGGATCGCGGTGCGCCGGTCGCGCACCGTGCAGCGCCAGCTCAAGGGCGTGTTCCCCGCCGACGAGCTCCCCGGATTCCGGACCGAGTTCCGGTGGCTGCAGCAGGTCACCGGCGACACCCGGGATCTCGACGTCTACGTCGCGGATCTCGGCCTGCTGCGCGACATGCTGCCCGAGCGGATGCGCGGTGACCTGGCGCCGCTGACTCCGGTGCTCCTCCACAGCCGTCTGGCCGCCAGTGCCGAGATGGCGCGCGCGCTGATCTCCACCCGGGCCGAGGACCTGCTGGCCGACTGGGAGCAGCTGCTGGAGACGCTCGTGGAACGGTCCGTCGAGGACCGGCCCGATGCCACCCGCCCGATCGGGGAGGTGGCCGGCGAACGGATCCACAAGGTCTACAAGCGGATCATCCGGATGGGACGGGCGATCGACGAGTCGAGCCCGGCCGAGGACTACCACGAGCTGCGCAAGAAGAGCAAGGAGCTGCGCTACCTGATGGAGCTGTTCGGGATCCGGCTGTTCGGGGAGGAGCGGGTGGCGCCGATGGTCTCCGCGCTCAAGGCGCTGCAGGATCTGCTCGGCCGCCACCAGGACCGGGAGGTTCAGGCGGCGATGTTGCGCTCGGTCGCCGGCGAGGTCGCGACGCTGCGCGGAGGCGCGCGCGCCTGTCTGGCGATGGGGGTCCTGATCGACCGGCTGCAGCGCGATGAGCTGGCGGCGCGGGTCCAGTTCGCTGAGCGTTTCGCTGAGCTTTCGCACAAGTCCCAGCGGCGGCTGGTCAAAGACACCTTCCGCTGAGCTAGCATCCGGTCAATGGGTTACAAGCTTCTAGGTTTCGCCGTCTGGCAGGGCACCAAGCTGTACTTGCGCCGCCGCGCGAGCGGCACCCCCACCAAGTTCGCGGTGGTCGGCATCGGGGCGCTCGTCCTGGCCGGAGTGGCAGTTGCCGGCCGCCAGGCCAGCTCAAATCAATAAAGCGTAAGTTTGCGCAGGGAATAGGAAGGGACTCGCGGTGGGTGGCGCGAATGCAGGCGTGCGAGGCCATTTCACCGGATGCTGGACTGGCCAGCGTGTCTCATGAGCGACTCCCCTGACACCCCCGTGGCGATCGATCGCGTCGACCGTGCGCGTGGGAGTGGCGACGGGGTCCGCCTGCGGCTGAGTGGCCGACGCCTGGAGTCGGGTCACGGTCCCGAGCCCGAGCCGCTGCTCGTCATTCAACTCCAGGGTCGACGCCACCGGTTTCCGGCCGACCGCGAGGACGTCGTGGAGCCGCTCGCGCCCGGGAGGTGGGAGGCGACGTTCACCGTCCCATCCTGGGCCGAACCCCGGCGTCCCGGCCAGGCTGCGGTGTGGCTGGGTGACACGGTTGTGCCGGTGCCACTGCCCGGTGAAGTTCGCCCGGCTGCCGCTGCCCCGGGCGCTGCGGCCCAGGCT
>JBAWFG010000142.1:0-1942 GCA_049591655.1 Solirubrobacteraceae bacterium | reverse complement strand
GCTCATGGGCGGGGCGCCCCGGGCGCAGCCTCCAGGACATCGTCGTCGCCCACCGGGCCTGAGCGCCCGCCGTCGCGCCGCAACCCGCCGAGCAGCTCGGAGACGAGCGCGCGCTCCCGGCGCAGGGCGGTCGCCGCGTACACGGCGCAGAACACGGCGAACTCGGCGATCGCGTTGCCGAGGCTGCGCTGGCCGCCCCACAGTGAGAGCCGCAACGCGAGTGCAGCGGCGGTGGCGAGTCCGACCGGAAGCAGCGTCGGCGCGATGATCTGCCGGTAGCGGACGTCGGGCAGCAGCCGGCGCACGAGCACCCCGCGCACGGCCAGCGGGACGAGCGCGGCGACGATCCGGGCCACGACGAAGCCGTGGAAGCCATCGAGCAGCAATCCGGCCGGGACGAGCACCACGAACGCGACCGCCCCGGACATCGCCTCGATCGCCGGCGGCCGGGTGTCGCCGTGGGCCCGGAAGAAGGAGAACCAGTTGAACCCCAGCTGCGTGATCGCGCCCACGACCGCCAGGCCCTGCAGGAGGATGACCGCCGGCGCCCACCGCGGGCCGAGCACGAAGTGCACGAGGTCGGGCGCGAACAGGATCACCCCGACGGCATAGGGGGCCACCCACAGCAACGTCGCCCGGTTGGACTTCAGGTACATCTCGGTCAGCGCTCGGCGCTGGCCCTGGATGGCGCAGATCGCCGGGTAGATCGTCGCGGTGATGATCTGGTCGGCACGGTCGATGTAGCGGGTCAGCGTCACCGCCAGGGTGATGTAGCCGGCCGCGGCGAGGCCGTCGTGGAGCTTGATCGCGAGGATCTGCCCCTGGGCGATGACGATCGTGGCCAGGATCGTCAGCAGGATCGGGGCGGAGAACCGCAGGTACCGGGTGGCCACCGCGCGGTCAAAGCGCAGCGCCAGCCGGTAGGGGGTGACGCGCAGCGTGACCATCACCGCGACGAGGTATCCGGCCACCTGGCCGATGATCAGGCTCCACACCCCCAGGTCGGTGGCCGCGGCGAGCGGGATCGTGACCACGAAGCCGACGGCGGGCTGGATCGCCTGCAGCGAGCGCTGGCGTCGGTAGTCCATGCGCCGGAAGAACACCCACAGCGGCGCCTGCAGCGCGAACACCACCGGCAGGTAGGCGAGGCTCGCCGTCAGCGCCAGCAGCCGGTGGTCGCGGTAGACCGCCGCCACCAGCGGGGAGACCGCGAGGATGACGAGCGCCATCCCCACCGACAGGATCAGCTCGAGCGTGAACGCATGCTGGAACTCGAGCTCCTGGTCGTCCTGTTCCTGGGCCACGAACAGCTCGTCGATGCCGACCCGCTTGAGCGAGATGAGCGTGATCACGGTCGTCGACACGATCCCGTAGAGCCCGATGTCCCGGGGGCCGAGCAGCCGGGTGACGACGAGCCCCTGCACGAGCACCAGCGCGTCGATCGCGGCCAGGAAGCCGGCGGTCACCACGGTCCCGCGCAGCGTGCGCCGGCGCAGTTCCGAGCGCGGGAACGACAGCCGGTCGCTCACGATGTCCGGTCTCGGCGAATGAGGAGCTCGTAGACGCCGAACTGGGTGAGCCTGCGAAAGCGGGTGGCCAGATAGCGGTCGAGGACGTGGACGCCGCTCGAGCGCCCCGCGCCGTTGGGCTCGGCCAGCGACGCCCGCGGATCGCGCCAGCGCACGATGACCCGCGTGTGCGAGCGCTGCAGCGAGCCGATGATCTCGCGCTGCACGGCGGCGGTCGTCACCAGGCCCGGCTGCATGACGTCATACCGGGTCGGGTTGGGATGCCCGGTGATCACGTAGAGCAGCGGGTCACCGGCGTGGACGAGATCAAACCGCGGGTTGGCGACGAAGATCGGCTCCCCGCGGCGGGTGATCCGCGCAAGTTCTCGCTCCAGCGCGCCGAGCGCGCTCGCGTCGGCGGGCGTCGTCTGCAC
>JBAWFG010000141.1:0-4782 GCA_049591655.1 Solirubrobacteraceae bacterium | reverse complement strand
TTCCAGAGCCACCGCCCACCGAGCAAGCGGCTGCACTGGAACCGTCTGTTCCTGTACGTGTGGCCGGTGATCGATCCCCCCCCGGAGGAGGTGGCGCCGCTGATCGCGCGGCTGGCGCCGGCGACCTCGGGGCTCGGGCTTGAGGTCGTGCTGCTCAACGGCCGGGTGCGCGACCCGACCGGCCGCCTGCGTCCGCGCGTGTTCCGGATCTTCGCCACCGAGGGCGGCGAGCCGACGCTTGAGATCGACAACCAGCCGGGCCGCCCGATCCAACCACTTGACGAGGGCGCGCGCCGGATCGTGGCGGCGCGCCGTCGCGGCACCGTGCACCCGGTCGAGATCCTCAAGCTGCTCACCGCCGGGCATGCCGGCACGTTCGTCGAGCATGACCTCGACGAGCACGGGGAGCTGGTGCCCGTCGACCGGCCGCCGGCGACCAACCCGGCCGGCATCGTGGTCGGGATGGTGCGCAACCGCACGACGCGCTACCCCGAGGGGATGGCGCGCGTGACGCTGCTCGGCGACCCCTCCCGTGCGCTCGGATCGCTGGCGGAGCCCGAGTGCCGGCGGATCATGGCTGCGCTGGACTGGGCCGAGAAGGAGCAGTTGCCCGTTGACTGGTTCGCGCTGTCGGCCGGGGCCAAGATCGCGATGGACTCCGGCTCAGAGAGCATGGACTGGATCGCCGCGGTGCTGCGGCGGATCATCGAGTTCACCCAGGCCGGCGGTGAGATCAACGTCGTCGTCACCGGCATCAACGTCGGAGCACAGCCATACTGGAACGCCGAGGCGACGATGCTCATGCACACCCGCGGGATCCTCGTGATGACCCCGGCGAGTGCGATGGTCCTGACCGGCAAGCAGGCGCTTGACTACTCCGGTGCCGTGTCGGCCGAGGACAACTTCGGAATCGGCGGCCACGAGCGGATCATGGGTCCCAACGGTCAGAGCCAGTACTGGGCACATGATCTGGCGGCGGCGTGCCGCGTCCTGCTGTCACATCACGAGCACGCGTACGTCGCCCCCGGCGAACGCTTTCCCCGCCGGGCGACGACCAGCGACCCGTCTGACCGCGACGTCCGCGAGTCGCCGCACACCTGCCCGGGCTCGGCACTGGCGCGCATCGGCGACGTGTTCTCCGAGCAGACCAACCCCGGGCGCAAGCAGCCGTTTGACATCCGCAGCGTGATGCGCGCAGCGATCGACGCCGACCACGCCCCGCTGGAGCGCTGGGCGGATATGCGCGGAGCGGAGGCGACCGTGGTCTGGGACGCCCACCTCGGCGGCTGGCCGGTGACGCTGCTCGGAATCGAGTCCCATCCGCTGGTTCGCCACGGCTTCATCCCCGCCGACGGGCCCGAGGAATGGTCCTCGGGCACGCTGTTCCCGCGCTCGGCCAAGAAGGTCGCCCGGGCGATCAATGCCGCCAGCGCCCGGCGTCCGGTGGTCGTGCTCGCCAACCTCGCCGGGTTTGACGGCTCGCCTGAGTCGATGCGGGCCTGGCAGCTGGAGTACGGCGCCGAGATCGGACGGGCGGTGGTCAACTTCGACGGGCCGATCGTGTTCTGCGTGATCTCACGCTTCCACGGCGGCGCATTCGTCGTCTTCTCCCAGCGCCTCAACGAGCACCTGGAAACCGTCGCCCTCGACGGCACCCACGCGTCGGTGATCGGCGGCGCCGCCGCCGCGGGCGTGGTGTTCGCCCGGGAGGTCGAGCAGTCCGCCCGGGAGGATCCGCGGATCGCCGAGCTCGATGCGTCGATCGCGGTCGCCGACGGGTTGGCCCGCCAGCAACTGCGCACCCGGCGTGCGGCACTGCTGGAGCAGGTGGTGGCCGAGAAGCGCGGCGAGCTGGCCGCCCAGTTCGATGCCACCCACAGCGTGCAGCGGGCGGTGCGCGTCGGCTCGGTGCGGCGAACGATCGCGCCCGAGGCGCTGCGCCCCTATCTGATTGACGCCGTCGTGCGCGGAATCCGCGCCACCGGCGGCCCGAACCCCACACGGCCTGACGATGCTCTGGTGGCTGACCCGGTCGCTCGCTGACGTCCCCGACGGGGACGCCTGGCTCGGCGCGTCAGAACGCGCGGCGCTGTCGCTGCTCGGGATCGAGAAGCGGCGCCTGGACTGGACGCTCGGGCGCTACACGGCGAAGGTCGCGCTCTGCGGCTGGCTGGGCGTCGACCCGTGGCGCGTAGAGGTGCTGGCCGCGCCCAGCGGCGCTCCGATCGCGCACCTCGACGGCCGGCGCCTGGACATCGCGGTGTCGATCAGCCACCGGGCCGGACGGGCGCTGGCGGTTGTCGCAGCGCCCGCGATAGCGGTCGGGTGTGACCTTGAGCTGATCGAGCCGCGCAGCGCGGCATTCGTGCGGGAGTGGCTGGCGCCCGCCGAGCAGACGCGTGTCAACGATGCTCCCAGCGACGAGCAGCCGGGGCTGGCCAACCTGTTCTGGAGCGCCAAGGAGGCCGCGACCAAGGCCCGTGGCGAGGGTCTGCGCCTCGAGGTTCGACATGCCCAGGTGATGCTCGGCGAGCCGGACCCGGGTGCCGAGGAGTGGCACCCGCTCCACGTCGATTGGGGGCCTGAGTCCGAGCGCGACCACGGCTGGTACCGCACCGACGCCTCCTGGGTGATGACCGTCATCGGCGGCGGACCGATCCCGCCGCTGGCGTGGCCCGCACGAGCCCCCGTGTCGCTTGCGGCGGTGCGGACATGACCGGGCGCCACACGTGGCGGCGCAGCGCCCGGCGCATACGCAGTGCCACCCGGCGAGCGAGGTAGTTACCACGGGTTCCAGCGCCGGCGCGGGCGATGAGAATGCAGGCATGAACGAGAACGGCAGCCCGGTCGACGGCAGCCAACCCTGGATGGCGTTGGAGGGTGACACCAACGGCACGCCGGGCGGTCAGCCGTACACCAGCCGGTTTTCGGCGATCGGAGCCCTGGTCCCCGAGCACCGGGTGAGCAGCGAGGAGCTGATGGCGAGCACCCGGCACCGGACCCACATCGAGCTCGAGCGGCTCACCGGGATCCGTGAGCACCACGTGGTCAGCGAAGTCGAGGACTCCTACACGCTGGCCCTGGGGGCGGCGCTCGATGCCCTGGCCCACGCCGACTGTGAGGCGGAGGATCTCGACATGCTGATCGTGACGAGCATCAGCCGTCACGTTGGCGGCCTGCGGCTCCAGCTCGAGCCACCGGTGAGCGTGTTGCTCAAGCAGGCGCTCGGCGCCGAGCGGGCGACGGCGTTTGACCTGTCCAACGCGTGCGCGGGGATGATGACCGGCGTCTTCATCCTCAACGACCTCATCCGCCAGGGCCGGATCCGGCGGGGCATGGTCGTCAGCGGTGAGTACATCTCCGACCTCGGGATCAACGCCGCGCAGGAGGTCCGGACGATCATGAGCAAGCAGCTCGCCTCGTTGACGCTCGGGGATGCCGGCGCGGCGGCGATCGTGGAGCGCGCGCCCGAGGGCGCGCCCGGGATCGAGGTTGCCGGGTTCACGACGCTGTCGGAGCACAGCCGTCTATGTCTGGCGTTTCCGGCGAAGATCGGGCGCGGGGAGACGATGTACACCGACGCCCGGGCGATCCACAAGTTCGCGATCGAGGCCTCGCCGCCGCTGCTGCGCGAGGCCCTTGACGAGGCCGGTCTCGATTTCGACGACATCGACTACTTCATCCCCCACCAGACCTCCGCGCGGGCGATCAAGAAGGGGATGAGCGATCTGGCCGAGCGCTTCGGCGTGGCCCCCAAGCACGTTGTCGTGACCGTCGACGAGTTCGGCAACACTGCCTCGACGTCGCACTTCGTCGCGCTGCGCAAGTACCTGCGGGAGGGCCGCTTCGCCCCCGATGACCGGGTGCTGCTGCTCGCCCTGGCCTCGGGGCTCGAGGTCGGGATCATCATCTTCAAGGTCGATCAGCTGGTGGGGCACTATGGGCACGATCATTGAGGCGACTGCAACCGCCAGCGCCCACCGCCGGCCGTTCTCACCCGGCGCGCTGAAGCTCGCCGACACCGCCGCGCAGCTGTGCCTGGAGCGCGCCGAACGAGGGCCGGAC
Organism: Solirubrobacteraceae bacterium; assembly: GCA_049591655.1. Taxonomy (GTDB): domain Bacteria; phylum Actinomycetota; class Thermoleophilia; order Solirubrobacterales; family Solirubrobacteraceae; genus Palsa-465. The sequence continues at coordinate 717 of JBAWFG010000141.1, read as the reverse complement.
GAGCTCGACGTGCTCATCAACGCCGGCGTCTACCACGACAAGCTGCTCAACGAGCCGGCGATGGCGTCACTGATCCAGGAGGACATCGGGGCCAATCCCGACCAGCACCCGGGGGCCGGTCACGGAACGTTCTCGTTCGACATCTCCAACGGCGCCTGCGGCCTGCTGACCGGCATCCACCTGATGGACGGCCTGCTCGCCTCGGGCACCGCCCACCTGGGGATGGTCGTGGCCAGCGACATCGACCCGCAGCCGGGGGCATCGGAGGGGTTCATCTTCCCCGCGGTCGGCGGTGCGTTCCTGCTCGGCTCAGACGATTCCCGCCGCGGCTTTGAGGGATTCCAATTCGCCACCTTCCCCGAGTACGCGGATCTGTTTGAGAGCTATGTCGACTGGAACGAGGACGCCCGGCGCGGGCTCGCCCACACTGGCCGCAACCTCCTGACCGTCGAGATCGACGAGTCCTATTGCGCCCGGGCGCTTGAGTGCGCCGAGTCGACGGTCCGGGAACTCGTCGAGGCCCAGGCGCTCGACATCGGTGAGATCGATCTGCTCGTGGCCACCGCATCGGTCCCGGGGTTCGCCGACGGCCTCGCGATCCGGCTCGGGATCCCGGCGGGGCGGATCGCCGCGGCTCCGAATGGCGGCCTCGCTCACACGCACACGGCGGCCCCCGCGTTTGCGCTGGAGGCCGGAGCGCTCACCGGAGCCCACACC
>JBAWFG010000140.1:0-5337 GCA_049591655.1 Solirubrobacteraceae bacterium | reverse complement strand
TCCATGACGCGCTGGGCCTCGGCCGCCTGCTCGGGCGGGTAGCGCCCCGCGACCCGCAGCGACAGGCGCCCGGCGCCGGCCAGCGAGCGCAGCTGCGCCAGCCACTCGGTCCGTTCCAGAACGTCTCGGACCATAACCGGATGGACGGTGATCCCCCGCGGGGGCTCGCCCTCACTCCAGCCCCGCACGACCGCCAGGCCGCCCCCGTCGCGGATCGCCGGGAGCGCGGCGGAGTTGAGCAGCGCGGTGTCATAGACGGCGGCCACGCCGTCAGGGACCTCCGCCCGCACCGCCGCCGAAAAGTCGTCAGAGCGCTGCACCACGATGTCGGCGCCGAAGCCCCGCACGAGCTCGGTCTCCTCAGGCCGGGCATCGGCGATGACCCGCAGCCCCTGCTCCCGGGCCAGGCCGATCACATAGGACCCCAGGACGCCCGCGCCGCCGCTGACCGCCAGGGTCTCCCCGGGCGCCAGCCCCAGCATCTCCAGGCCGCGCAGCGCGGTCAGCCCGTTCATCGGCAGCGTCGCCGCCTCGTCGAGGCTCGCGCCATCGGGGATCGCCACCACCGAGGCGGCGGGAGCGATGATCAGCTCGGCCTGGGCGCCGCCCTCGGGGCGCCGGGGGCTGACCGCGGCCATCACGGACTCACCGACCGTGAGCCGGTCGACGCCCTCGCCGACTGACTCGATCTCGCCGGCCGCGTCCATACCCGGGGTCCATGGGGGTTGCAGATCGCCGGCGCCCTGGGCGCGCAGGCCGATGTCGGTCGGGTTCACGGCAGCCGCGCTGACCGTGATCCGGACCTCGCCGGGGCCGGCGGCGCGGACCTCACGGTCGATGACCGTGAGAACCTCGGGGCCGCCGGGGGCGGTGATGCCGACTGCGCGTGCCATCAACCGAGGACGTTAGCGCTGCCCCTGCGCACGCCCGGGCTCGGGCCCGCGCTCCAGATCGAGTTCGGTGCGCACGCCGAGCGCGTTGAGCGCGTCGTTGGCCGCCTCCATCGAGTCTGCGGCCCCGGCGGCGCGGGCGAGACGGCCGACCTCGGCGATCGTCGTGGGCACGTCGAGCCACCAGGTCTGGGCCGCGAGACTGGTGAGCTGCAGCTGGCGCGTCCCGCCTCGGATCTCGACCGTCCCGCTGACGCCACGGAACGCCCGGACCGCCTGGGCGCTTGCCTCGGTCGGCACGAAGGCCAGCGACTCCTCCACCCGCTCGGCCACCGGCGCCGTCAGCCCCCGCACGCCGCACAGGCCTCCGGCGGCGGCCACCCGGGCGATTCGTTCCAGCACCTCGTCGGTGGACAGCTCCGAATCACAGCCGGTGCCGAAGATGCCGAGCAGCACCTGATGCCCGGCGGTGGCCAGCCGGTCGGCGACGGCGAGCATGAGCGCGTCACACAGCGGGCTGCGCAGGCCGGGCTCGTCACCCTGGGCGAGCACGTCGCCGCCCACGTCGACGAAAGCGATCAGGTCCCGGCCCAGCGCCACCGCGGCCTGGGCCAGCGACCGCGCGACCGCACCGGCGCCACCGTCGATGTCGATGAGCACGGTCGGGCGGCCGAGGTAGCCGGCCATCCGCGCCTCGGCGAAGTAGACGTCGCGGTCCCGGACCCGGGTGCGGGGGCCGGCGAGCATCACGCCGGGCGCGAGCTCCCACGCATCGGTGATCTCGTCAACGCGTCGCGGGCCGGGGACTGGGTCGATCGGGCGCCGCTCCCATGTCAGGCCGCCGATCAGCGGCTCGGCATCGTCGTAGATCCGCATCGCCTCGGCGGTGGCCAGCGCCCCGACGACGTCGCCTCCGCCACCCATCCCGATCACGAGCGGTCGCCGGGCGCGGCGCAGGATCAGCTCGGCGTCAACCGACATGCGGCCCTCCGAGGCGGACCGAGGCGTGCAGTTCGCCGTCCTCGGCGACGATCCACCGGTACTCGCCGGCCCGCAGCACGCGCTTGGCGCCCGGCTGGGCGGGCCCGCGATATTCGATCTCCACGTCGAGCTGGGTGGGCTCCTCGCCGCCCAGCAGCTCCTCCTCCACCGGCAGCCAGTAGGCGGCGTTGTTGACGTGGTCGGCGATGTCGCATTCGGTGGCGCGAAACGTCCACGCCACCTCGTCGGTGTCCAGGGCGGGCGTCGGGTGTCGCAGCCGCGCGCTCACCCTCCGCGTGGGCGCCCCGCCGTAGGTGGTCAGCTCGGCCTCGGTCAGCGGGGTCGGGCGCCAGTGCTCGTTGTCGAGGTGCACCCACAGGGAGACCGCCTCAACGTCGGCCCCCGCCGGCTCGCCGTCGCTCCCGGGCTCCCGGCCCTCGGCGGGGTGCCCGGTGAAGACGATGTCGGTCCGGCGCTCGGCCCACATCCGCCCCAGACCGCCGCAGAACGTGGTCAGCTCGAAGTGCTCGCCAAAGCGGGGGAAGCGGTTGACGCGGATCCGGGTGCGGCGCACCACCCACACGGCGGAGCGCTCCAGCCCAGCATCCTCGACGTCGGCGTAGGCGACGTCCTGCAGCCAGCCGGCGATCGCGTCCAGGCGCATCCGCCCCGATGGGGCGCAGTCGCCGAAGCCGGGGCGCCGGGCGTGGCTGAACGCGCGCACGTCGGGATGGCGGGGCCCGAGCGCGTCATGCTCACCGCTCACCGCTCTCACTCCAGCACCGGGACGGACGGCGGTGTCAGCGGCGGGGGGCCATCGCCGACAGCACCCAGGCGATGAACACGCCCTGGAACGGCAGGCGCGCCCACAGCGCCGGGGGTCCACCGGGGATCTTGCGGTACCGGTCGGCGTTGAGCGCCATGTGCAGGTTGGCGGGGAACACAGCGACGAGCGTCGCGATCAGCCACCAGCCGGCCGGACGGCGGCTGCGCTCCAGCATCAGGCCCGCGCCCCCGGCGATCTCGGCCACACCGCTGGCGTAGACCATCGCCTCCGGAGCCGGAACGTAGGGCGGCATGATCGACCGATAGATCCGGGGCCGGACGAAGTGCATCACGCCGGCCAACACGAAGAAGGGGCCGGCCAGCCGGCGGAGAAGCGTCATCGGCTGGACGCTATCGAACTCGGTCACACCGTCGGCCCGCTCCCCCTCCGCGCGCCGTCCGCGCCTGCCGGTCTTCTGTTGCACCGTTTTCCTGCGTGGATTGTGCGCCAAATCCAGCGGGGCGAGTCGGCGTGTGGCGCAAACGCGTGGCCCAAACCGGGTTCTGCGCCGAGTCCGTTGAGAGGATCCGGCTTTGTCGCAGATCGCCGGTTGGCAGTGGGCCCACCCCGCCGCCGGCGCCACCCCGGCCCCGCGCCCCACCCCGCCGCCGGCACCACCCCCGCCCCGCGCCGGCCCCCGTACCCCCTCACACGTCGGTCTTAGGTCCTTCATAGGGCGGGCTTCAGCGCGACGTCGATGCTCCATCCATCACCCGACCCGAGTCCCGAGACCTGCGAGCCCGATCATGAGCACCACCACGGCGCCGTCTGACCAACCCACGCATCCCGTCCGGCCGGCCCTGCCCCAGACGCGGATCGACATCGTCGTTCCCGTGTACAACGAGGAGGGGTCGCTGGAGAGCTCGATCCGCCGGCTGCATGCATTCCTGGGCGACGAGTTGCCCTACGCGTGGCGGATCGTGATCGCCGACAACGCCAGCAGCGACGCGACCCTGGCGATCGCCCGAGCGCTCGCGTTCGAGCTTGATCACACGACCGTCCTGCGTCTGGATCGCAAGGGACGGGGGCGGGCGCTGCGCGCCGCCTGGACGGCCAGCGACGCGGACGTGCTGTGTTACATGGACGTCGACCTGTCGACCGACCTGCGGGCGCTGTTGCCGCTCGTCGCCCCGCTCATCTCCGGCCATAGCGAGGTGGCGATCGGCAGCCGGCTGGCGGCCGGGTCCCGGGTGGTGCGGGGCCCCAAGCGCGAGTTCATCTCCCGCTCCTACAACCGCCTGTTGCGCCTCGCGCTGCGGGCGCGGTTCTCCGACGCTCAATGCGGCTTCAAGGCGATCCGCGCCGACGCCGCGCGTCAACTGGTGCCACAGATCGAGGACGAGGGCTGGTTCTTCGACACCGAGCTGCTCGTGCTCGCCCAGCGCCGGGGGATGCGCATCCACGAAGTGGCGGTCGATTGGACCGACGACCCGGATTCACGCGTCGACATCGTCTCGACCTCGCTCACCGATCTGCGTGGAGTCCTCCGGTTGGCGTTCGCCGGCCTGGTGCCGCGGTTCGTCGCCGTCGGGCTGCTCTCGACGCTCGCCTACGCGCTGCTCTACATCGCGCTGCGCGGGCCGCTCGGCAGCGGGCCGGCCAACGCGCTGGCCCTGGCGCTGACAGCGGTGGCCAACACCCAGGCCAATCGCCGGTTCACGTTTCGGATCCGCGGCCGGGCCGGCCTGGTGCGCCAGCATGCGGCCGGCGCGTTCGTCTATCTCATCTCGCTCGGGCTCACCGACGGCGCGCTTGACCTGCTCACCGGCCTTGACCCACACCGCTCGACCCTGCTGGAGGTGACAGTGCTCGTGGCCGCCAGCGCGCTGGCCACCGTCACCCGGTACGTCGGGCTGCGCAGCTGGGTGTTCGCCCGCGGCACCCAGGCATCACCGCTGCTGCGGGCCACCCCGCGCTGATCGCTCGGCGCCCGGGCCGACCGCGCCCCGGAGCGAACCGCGGCCATCCGGAGGCGGGGCGAGAATGGCTCCATGCTCCCCAACGCCGGCGGCCAGGTGTACGGGACGATCCTCGTCGCCACCCTGCTGTCGGCCGAGGCGCCCCGGCGTGAGACCTACGCGCGGACGGTCGGCGCCGTTGTCATCATGCTGATCGCCTACTGGCTGACCGTCGCCTACGCCGAATACGCCGGAGAACGGCTGGAGCACGGCGCCCGATTCGAATACGCGGCGCTCGTCCAGACCGGCCGCCGTGAGCTGGCATTGCTCTACGGCGCGCTCGTGCCGCTGGTGATCCTGCTCGTGTTCTGGGCCGCCGGAGCGTCGCTCAACACCGCGGTCGCTGCGGCCGTGTGGTGTGCCGCGCTGGCGATCGTCGTCACCGAGGTCACGATCGGAATCCGGGCCGACCTCCGCGGGCGTGAGCTCGTCCGCCAAACCGGAGTCGGGATCCTGCTCGGGCTGGCGGTCATCGCGATGCGCGTGCTCCTGCACTGACGAGCGGAGACGAGCGGCGCTGTTCTCTACAGCGCCACCTGCACCTCCCGCGGATCGGCACCCCGGAGCACGCCGAGCGTGACGGTGCCGTCGGCGGCGCGGATCGCCCGCTCGAGGTCGCCGACGGAACGCACCGGTGCCCCGGCGGCCCGCGTCACGAGATCGCCGCGGCTCAGCCCGGCGC
>JBAWFG010000139.1:0-2326 GCA_049591655.1 Solirubrobacteraceae bacterium | reverse complement strand
GCGTTGACCCGCGCCGCCTTGGTCCGCGCGGCGTTGACCCGCGCCGCCTTGGTCCGCGCGGTCTCGCCTGCGCGGCCTTGGTTGGTCGATTTTCCGTGCCATAGCTGGAGAAATCGGCCAACGAGCCACCTCCGCTGAACGACGACGTTCATTGGAGAGCGATTCCGGGTAGCCATGAGCCACGGGTCACCAGCGACAGGAGGGAGGCGGCTGTTCGCCCGCGCCGCCGCGAAAGGGACTCATGGCTCAACTTCTCGCAGGGAGCGGGGCGCGGCGCGCCGCACGCATCGCCCGGCTGCTGACCGCCGCGCTCGCCACCAGCGCGGTGATCGGGACCGCCGGTGCCGCTGCGGCGCCGACGCTGAGCGCGCACGGCCAGCTGTTGCACCGCGGCCCGCAGCTGACGCTCAACGCCAACAGCTCGTCGAACTGGTTCGGCTACAACCAGGGCACGCTCGAGCAGGGCGGCAAGCTGTTCAACGCCATCAGCGGCGACTGGACGGTACCGACTGCCACCCAGCACACCGTCGGTCAGGCCGAGTCCTCCTCGGACTGGATCGGGATCGGCGGCGGCTGCGTCGACGCCGGCTGCACCACGACTGACTCCACGCTCATCCAGACCGGGACCGAGCAGGACGTCTCCGCGACCGGGGCCGCCTCCTATTCGGCCTGGTATGAGCTCGTTCCGGCACCGTCGCTGACGATCAGCTCGTTGACCGTGTCGCCGGGTGATCACATGCATGCCTCGCTGCAGGAGGTCGCCAGCGACGCCAACGTGTGGACGATCACGATCACCGACGTGACCCGCAACGAGTCCTACACGACGACCGTGCCCTACAGCTCCACCCACGCGACCGCCGAGTGGATCGAGGAGACACCGCTGGAGATCGGCACCAACGCCGGTTTCGCCGCGCTGCCCAACCTCACCAACCCGGGGTTCAACTCCGGCACGACGAACGGGTCGCCGGTCAAGCTGTCGACCGCCGAGCAGATGGATCTCACCGACTCAAGCGGCGCGGTGATCGGGGCCCCGTCGGCACCGAACTCGGCGCTCAGCGGATTTAACGAGTGCGCCTGGGCCTCCACCTGCAGCTGACGGTCAGCCACACACCCTCAGCCTGAACCCGATGCCCCGGCACAACGCCGGGGCATCGTCTGGTCGGGAGGACGGGGCCGCCTCGCAGTACCGGCCGGTCATGGCGGGTCCGGCCGGTCATCGCAGGTGCGGCTCAAGGCCCCAGGCGGCGAGCTCGTCGGCGAGCTGCTCACGCAGCCCGCCGGCCGGTCCGAGCCGGGCGGGGTCGGCGACGACCCCGAGGGCGATGTGGCCGTCCTGGCGGCCCAGGCAGACGGTGAGGTCGGTGAGCATCGGCCCGGCCACCAGGAAGACCTCGCTCGCGGTGTGGGGCCCGAGCCCCGCGACGTGGCCCGGAATCGGCCCGACGTTTGACGCGACCCCGTCGGCGTATGCCTGGACGCGGGAGGCGAGGCGGTGGGTGATCCCGTTGGGGAGGAGCTGCATTGCGTCGACAACCCCCGGCGGGTGTGCCGACGCGTTCGGGGCCATCGCCGCCGTCGCGCGGCGCAGCGCGTCACGCGTCGCCGTGCGCACGTCCTCTAGGCGCCGGTGCTCCGGGAGCCCGCCCGGCACGACGACGATCGCCGCTCCGGCGGCGTTGGCCGATGAGTCGGCAGGGGCGCCGCCACGGCCACGGTCGGCGGCGCGGGTGTCGAACGGCAGCAGGAGACGCAGCGGTCGCTCCCGCGCCTCCCCCCGGGAGAGCCTCGCCATCCGCAGCAGATTGGCGAGCACCGCCAGCAGCAGCGCGTTGCCCGAGCCCCCGCGGGCGGCGGCAACACCGTCCCAGAGCTCGGCGTCGACGCGCGCCAGCGCCACCACCCGGCGCTGTGAACGGGCTCCGACGCTGCGGTCGCGGGTCCGCAGCGCGGTGAACGCCGGACCGAGTCGCGCGAGGTCGCTGCGCGGCTCACGCCAGCCGACGGTTGCCGCCTCGCGGCCCAGGCGCGCGCCGCCGATGACCCCGCGGCGCACACGGCCGACGACATCGCCGAGCTCCTGGCGGCGGCCCACCGGGACCGGGGGAGCCGACTCGGCGTCGGCTGGGAGGGGGGCGAACGCGGTTTCGAGAATCGCGCGCCCGTCACCGTAGGCGTGGTGAAGCCACGTGAGAACGGTCGTTCCGCCCTCGCTGTCGGTCACCGCGGTCAGCCGCCATCCCGCGCCCGATGATGGGTCCGGCTGGGCGCTCACCTCCTCATCGAGCAGCTCGGCGAGGTCGAAGTGAGTCAGCGGTCCGGGCTCCAC
>JBAWFG010000138.1:0-7826 GCA_049591655.1 Solirubrobacteraceae bacterium | reverse complement strand
CGACCGCTACAGGGTGTGCTCCAGCCGCGCGACCGCGTTGCGGATCGCCTCGCGCACCACCTCGCGCTGGTGGGCGAGCTCATTGGTGCCCGCTCCCTCGCCGCGGGCGCGGATGATGGCGCGGTCCAGCCGGTCGAGGTCGAGCACCAGCCGGGCGTGGTCGAGACGGTCCGGGCCGGGATCCGGGACCCGGCCTGACAGCTCGACGAGCCCGCTGATCGCCCGGGCAAGCTCCTCGTCCTCGGGCGGGAGATCGGCGAGCGGAGAGCGCAGCCGCCCGGCGAGCTGGCGGGCGACCCGCCGCAGCACACCGCTGGTCAACAGCGCGTCGATGTCGACCTCGGCGAGTGCGGCCTCGCCGCGATCCGGGACCGCGATGCACATCGCGAGGAACAGCCGCTCGGCCCGCACGCTGTGGCTGGGTCCGATCGTGATCTCCGGCGCCGGCCGTCCGCCGGTGCCGGAGCCGTTGCCCCGGGGCGCGGCGGGAGCTCCGCCCGCCGGCGCGCCGGTGGCCAGCAGGGTCGACAGTCGCCCCTCCGAGAGCTCCAGGCGACCGGCGACCCGGCGCACCAGCTCATCACGCAGGACGCTCGGAGGCAGCTCGTTGAGCACCGGGCGCAGCTCGCCGAGCGCGCGGTCACGGCCCTCGGCGCTGCGGGTGTCGGCCCGGTTGAGGATGCGATCCACGTTGAAGACGACGAACGGCGCCGAGGCCTCGACCCGGGTCCGCAGCCCCTCGGCGCCTTCGCGCTCGATCAGGTCCGCGGGATCCGCGCCCTCGGGCAGCGCCACGACGCGCAGCTCCAGGGAGCGACCGGCGGCCAGCTTGGATGCCCGCAGCATCGCGTCCTGACCGGCACTGTCGGCGTCGAGACACAGCTCCAGCACGGTGACGACGCGCTCGAGCTCCCCAATCTGCTCCTCGGTGAGCGAAGTCCCCATGATCCCGACCGAGTTGCGCATCCCCGCCTGGTGCAGCGCCAGCACGTCGGTGTAGCCCTCGACGAGGATCATCCGGCCGGCCCGCGCGGCAGCGGCGCGGGCGAGGTCGATGCCGAACAGCACCTCGCGCTTGTGGTAGAGCTCGCCGTCGGAGGTGTTGAGGTACTTGGCGCCGTGCTGGTTCTCACGCATGCGGCGGGCGCCGAAGCCGTGCACGCGGCCCCGCGCATCGACGGCCGGGAACATGATCCGCTCACGGAAGCGGTCATAGATGCTGCCCGGCCGGTTCTTGGACCGCTGGGCCAAGCCGACGGCCAGCAACTCCTCGTCGCTGAACCCGGCCCGCCGGGAGGCGAGCAGGATCCGGTCCCAGGCGCTCGGCGCGTAACCGACCCGGAACTCCTTGAGCGTCTCCTCGGCCAGTCCGCGCCCGAGCAGGTAGGTGCGGGCCTCCTCGGCCTCGCGCGCCTCCCACAGGTACCGCGAGTAGTACGTCGACGCGCGGTCAAGCAGCGAGTGCAGCCGTTCACGACGCTGGCGCCGGCGCGCCGCGTCGGGGTCCTCGTCCTCGGTTTCCAGCGTCACCCCGAAGCGGTCGGCGAGCGTCTCAAGCGCCCGCTTGAAGTCCAGGCCCTCGGTCTGCATGACGAAGTCAAACGGGTCGCCGGACTCCTGGCAGCCGAAGCAGTGGTAGTGCTTCTCGTCAGGGCGGACATGGAAGGAGCCGGTGCGTTCGTCGTGGAACGGGCAGATCCCGAAGTAGCTGTTGACGCCGGCTCGCCGCAGCTCGGTACGACCGGAGATCAGCGCCAGCATGTCGACCGCGGCGAACACGCGGTCCCGGGAGTCGGCCGTGTACCGGGTCATAAAGCGAACGAGGCCGGCACACACATCTCCTCGAACGCCCGGATGCAGTAGCGGTCGGTCATCCCGGCCAGGTAGTCGGTCACCCGGGTCGCGAGCTCGCCGGCCGGAATCGAGGCCGGAATCTCCTCAGGGTGCGCGCAGTAGTGATCGAACAGCGAGCCGACGACGATGTTGATCTTGTCGTGCTCCCGCGTGGCGACCGGCCCGAGGTAGACGCGGTCGAACATGAACTCCCGCAGCTGGGCCATCGCGCCGCCGACCCGCTCGCCCTGGACGATGTCGCCGGCCGCCGAGGAGCTCTCGACGAGGTCATGGACCAGCGCGTCGATCCGGCGCTCGCCGGTCTCGCCGAGAATCGCGATCGCCTCGGCGGGCAGGTCGCCGGCCGACAGCACGCCGGCCCGGATGGCGTCGTCGATGTCGTGGTTGATGTAGGCGACGCGGTCGACGAGGCGGACGATCTTGCCCTCCAGCGTGGCCGGCTGCTGGGAGCGGCCGGAGTGGCTGACGATCCCGTCACGGACGGCCCGGGTGAGGTTGAGGCCCCGGCCGTCTCGCTCCAGCGTGTCGACGACCCGCAGCGAATGCTCGTAGTGGCGAAAGCCGGTCTCGAACTGCTTCTTGAGACAGCGATCCAGCGCGTCCTCCCCCACGTGGCCAAACGGCGGGTGGCCGAGGTCGTGTCCCAGGCCGATCGCCTCGGCGAGGTCCTCATTGAGGGCCAGCGCCCGCGCCACCGTGCGGGAGACCTGGGTGACCTCAAGCGTGTGGGTCAGCCGCGTGCGGTAGTGGTCGCCGGTCGGCGCCACGAACACCTGGGTCTTGTGCTTGAGGCGGCGAAACGCCTTGCAGTGGACGATCCGGTCACGGTCGCGCTGAAACGGCGTGCGCAGACCGCAGTCAGACTCCGGCACGACGCGCTGCGCCGGATAGGAACGGGTGGCCAGCGGCGAGAGGTCCTTGTCCTCACGTGCGGCGATCCGCTGCGCGTAGGCGGAGGCGACGGGACCGCTGGGATGCTCATGGCCGCTGGGCAACGTCTGTTCGCTCACACACCGATTCTGACAGTGGCGCGAGCGGCCGTGCCCGGTCGCCCGGCGGAGTGTGCAGCGGATGGGTGCGGGACCTGGGCTCAGGCGGCCAGCAGCGGGCGCAACCGCACGTGGGCGTGGTGCTCGGCGGTCTCGCCGATCGCGCGCTCCACCTGGCGCAGGATGAGCTCCGGGCCGTCGGGTGCGGCGGCGAGCGGAGAGCCGAGCGCGCTGACCAGGAACGTGTAGGCGTCGTGGGACAGCGAGAACGAGCCGGCCTCGCAGGCGCTGCAGACGACCCCGCCGGCGGCCCCGGAGAAGCCCCGCAGGTGATCGGTCTCCCCACACACCGCGCAGGCCGCGAGCTGGGGCACGATGCCGGCCGCCAGCAGCAGCTTGAGCCGGAACGCCAGCCCGTTGCCGGGCCGGCCGTTGGCCGGATCGGCGTGCAGCAGCGCCAGTTCCTTGGCGAGCAGGTGAAACACCTCCGGGTGGGGGTCGGCGGTCTCAAACAGCCGGGCCACCGCATCGCAGGCGCGGGCCGCGGCATCGAGCGTGCGGGCGTGGTCACGCACGGCGGCGTGGACCGCGACGGTGTCGACGCTGGTGACGGTGAGCAGCTCGCTGCGACCCTGGTGGAGCACCGCCCGGACGTGGACGAACGGCTCCAGCCGGGCGCCGAACCGGCTGCGGGCCCGGCGGGCGCCCTTGGCGATCGCGCTGATCCGGCCGTAGTCAGGCGTGTAGAGATGAAGGATCCGATCCGCCTCGCCGTAGCGGATCGAGCGGAGCACGATCGCCTCGGTCTTCAGCGGACCGGGCATCGGTGCAGCTGCGCTATCTTAAGTGAAGTTATGAAGCCGATCACCGTTTACACCACCGACCACTGCCCGTATTGCTCGAGCGCCAAGACGCTTCTGGCCAAGCGCTCGATCGAGTACGAGGAGATTAATCTGGCACGTGATCCGGACGGCCGAGCCAAGCTGTCGGAGCTGACCGGCATGATCACGTTCCCCCAGATCGTGATCGACGGTGAGACCCTCGGCGGCTTTCAGGAACTGCTCGCCGCCGACCGTGCCGGACGCCTGTCCGAGTTGCTCGCCGCCTGAGCGGCGGCGCTTGGGCTAAAGCCGGCCGTCGCTCAGCCCCGCACCGGCGCCCGCCGCCGAGCCCGGGGACGCGGCTGGCAGTGCTCGCACACATAGGTCCCGCGCCCGCCGACGACCAGCTTGCGAATCGTCGTGCCGCAGACCGGGCACGGCTCGCCCTCGTGCTGGTGCACGGCGAACAGGGTCTGAAACGTCCCCTGGGCGCCATCGACATGGCGAAAGTCGTCGATCGTGGCCCCCTTGGCGTCGATCCCCGCCGCCAGCGCATACTCGATCGCCTCGGCCAGCGCGTCGAATTGGGGGCGCGTCAGAGTCCCCACCGCCCGCAGCGGGTGGATCCGGGCCCGGTGCAGCGCCTCGTCGGCGTAGATGTTGCCCACGCCGGCGATCCGCCGCTGGTCCAGGATGAATGACTTGACCGGCGCGCTGCGGCCACGGGCCTGGGCCCGCAGGTAGGCACCGTCAAAGCCCGGCGTCATCGGCTCGACGCCGAGCCGCTGGCCGAGATAGGCATCCCGGGCGGCCGCGCCGTGCAGCAGGTGCCCGGTGCCGAAGCGCCGCGGGTCGTTGTAGAGGACCCGGTGGTCCTCGTCGAGCGTGAACCGCACCCGGGTGTGCGGCGGATCGGCGGGCGGGTCAAACAGCAGCGCGCCGGTCATCCGCAGGTGGATGAGCAGGTACAGCTCGCCGGTCAGCCGCCACACCAGGTACTTGCCCGACCGGCCGACCTGCTCGACGACCCGGCCGCGCAGCACGTCCTCGATCTCGCCCGGCGCGGTCGGCCGGGTCCAGCGCGCATCGAGGATCTCGACGTCAAGCAGCGTGCGCCCCTCCAGATGGGGCGCCAGTTGGCGGCGAATCGTCTCGACCTCAGGCAGTTCAGGCACGGCTCTTCATTAAAGCCGCGCCCGCGACGCGCCTCCGCCCTCCCCCGCTCGCCGGCCCGCGGTTGGACGTGTGTCGTCTGAGTTGCCTATACGGGAACCAGATTGCACAACGGCCTAGAGAAACGAGCGGCCGGGGAGCTCGGGCGCCGCGGCGCCGGTCATCCACTCCAGCACGCTGGCCCCGACGTCGGCCAGGACGCCGTCGTGGCGGCGCGACGGCGCGCCGGAGAACGTTGCGAGCAGCGGTGCCTGCTCGCGGGTGTGGTCGGTGCGGGGAGATGTCAGGTCGCAGCCGTGGTCGGCAGTGAGCACGAGCAGGTCGTCGTCGCGCAGCAGCTCCAGCCACCGGGCCACGGCGGTGTCGATGCGCTCCAGCGCCCCCGCAAAGCCGGTGAAGTCATGGCGGTGCCCGTAGACCTGATCGGTCTCGATCAGGTTGGTGAACACGAACCCGCTGTCGATTGCGCCCATCAGATCGGTGGTCGCCGTGATCGCCTCGGCGTTGGTCGGCCCCGGGTGCTGGTGGTCAAAGCCGACGCCGGCGAACAGCTGTGAGACCTTGCCGACGCCGTGGACGGTGACGCCGCGGTCCTGCAGCTCGCTGAGATAACCGGCCGCCGCCGGTGCCAGGGCCAGATCCCGGCGCCCGTCGGTGCGCTCAAATGCCCCCTCCACCCCCGTGAACGGCCGCGCGATCACCCTCCCGACGGCGTGGCGGCCGGTCATCCCGGCCCGGACCTCGGCGCAGATCCGGTACAGCTCCGCCGGCGCCACGACATCCACGTGGGCGGCGATCTGCAGCACCGAGTCCTGGCTGGTGTAGACGATGAGATTCCCGCCGGCGACATGCTCGGCGCCGAAGTGCTCGATCGCCTCGATCCCGTTGTCGGTCCGGTTGCAGATGACCCCACGGCCGCTGGCGGCGCGTACGAGGTCGATCACGTCGGTCGGAAAGCCGTCCGGATAGGTCGGAGGGCGCTCCCGCGCGACGAGCCCCATCAGCTCCCAGTGACCGGCCGTTGAATCCTTGCCGAATCCCTGCGGTTCCAGCCGGCCATGGATCACCGGCTCCGCGGCGGGCGCAACACCGGTCAGCTCCGTCACACAGCCGAGCCCGAGGCGCTGCAGGGTAGGCAGCGTCAGGCCGCCGAGGTGCTCGGCGAGGTGGCCGAGCGTGTTGGTGCCGGCGTCGCGGTAGTCGGCAGCGTCGGCCGCCGCCCCGGCCCCGCAGGCGTCGAGGACGATGACGAACGCGCGGCTCATGGGATCATGTGGGTGGCCACCACAGACCCGATTCTGACACCCCTCACGCGGCCTGAACCGCCGTCAGTCCTCCCCGTCCCAGTAGTCGGTGAGGCGCTCGATCCGGGCCATCACCCCGACGCCACGGAAGGCGATCTTCCCCGAGCGCGGGTAGAAGCAGACGTCCCCGGGATTACGGGTGCCGTAGGCGAGCATCGTCAGCTCGCTGTCGGCCTGGAAGTCGTGGGCAACCCCGGTGCCGGCGGGCCGGCTGATCACATGCCCGGCGCGCACGGGCGTCTCCTGCTCGCCGAGGGTCAGCGTGCCGGACCCGTCGAGGATGACGAAGATCTCCTCCTCCAGCGAATGGCAGTGCGCCGCGGTGGCATGGTGGCCGGGGGCGATGACCACATGCTGCAGACCGGTCAGCCGTGATCCGGCGGCCCGCCCGAGGTTGCGGCGAAACCGGGACACCCGGGGACGGCGGATCTCGACGGGTTCGACGTCGTCGAGGTTGACGATCGTCGGCGGGCGCTCGCCGGGCTGGGCGGGCAGCGGCGGGGGGCCGCATTCGGCCTCGCGCACGAACTGCACGGGCGCCCCGTCGACCGCGCCGGGCGTGGATGTCACCGCGCGGTTGCCGACCAGCGAGATGTCGAGCTGGGCGAAGCGGACGCTCTCGTCGTACTCACGCATGCCGAACGCCAGCACGTCGAGATGCTCGTCGGCCATCACCGAGTGCGGTCCGCGGCGCGGCTGATAGACGATGCAGTCACCGGCCCGGATCGGGGCCGCCTTCCCGCGCTGCCAGGAGATCCCACTCCCGGCGAGGACGTAGAAGATCTCCTCCGAGCGGCCGTGTTCGTGGGCCGGCGTCGACCAGCCGCCGGCCGGGAGGGTGATCCGGCGCACGCCGACCGTCTCACTACCGGCCGCCTCGCCGAGCATCGTCCAGCGCCCGCGCAGGTGGCCGAGGTCATACGTGTGGGCCGGCGCCTCCTCGAAGTGGGTGATTCCCATCACCCCTCCTTGTCCGGCTCCTCCCCGCGGCGCAGTTGCGCGCGTGGGTGGGCGCCGAAGTAGACGTCGCGCAGACGGTCGGTGGACAGGTGGGTGTAGATCTGGGTGGTCCCGATGTCGGCGTGGCCGAGCATCTCCTGCAGCGAGCGCAGGTCACAGCCCCCGGCGAGCAGGTGGGTCGCGAACGTGTGGCGCAGCGTGTGGGGGCTCATCCGGTGGTCCAGCCCCGCGCTGCGGGCGTGGCCCTGCACGATCCGGTAGAGCCCCTGGCGCGACAGTCCGGACCCCCGCAGGTTGACGAACACGTGGGGCTCATCGCGCAGGCCGACGAGCCGCGGGCGCCCCTGGTCAAGGTAGTCGCGCAGCGTGGCCACCGCCTTGCTGCCGACGGGGACCAGGCGCTCCTTGGACCCCTTGCCACGGGCGCGCAGCATGCCGGCCTCCAGGTCAAGCTCGCTGAGCTCCAGCGTGACCGCCTCCGAGGCGCGCAGACCGCAGGCGTACATCGTCTCCAGCAGCGCCCGGTCACGCAGGGCGGCCGCTGAGGTGCCGGTCGGCTGGGCGAGCAGGCGGTTGACCTCGTCGCGGCTGAGCACCTTGGGCAGGCGTCCGCGTGAGCGGGGTGGGCGCAGCTCGGCGGTCGGGTCGTGGTCGATGATCTGCTCGCGCCGCAGATGGCGGTAGAAGGACCGCAGGCAGGCGATCTTGCGCTGCAGGGTGGCCGG
>JBAWFG010000137.1:0-3839 GCA_049591655.1 Solirubrobacteraceae bacterium | reverse complement strand
TGGGGCGCCAGCCCTGGGTCGTCTACCGGGTGATGACGACCGCCCAGTCGGTCACCGGCGCCGGTGGGATCCCGGTTGGTTACGCCGGGCTGGTGGTCACCTACGCCGCGGTCGCCGCCGCGCTGGTGTGGATCCTGCGCCGGCTGGCCGGTGCGCCGCTCGACGACACCGGTAGCGAGGCGCCCCCCGGCCGGGCCGCCCAGCCGGCCTAGGAGCGCGCGGCCGATGCTCCAGACGCTTCCCCTCGTCTTCATCCTCGCCGGAGTCGCGCTGTACGTGGTCCTGGCCGGCGCGGATTTCGGCGCCGGGATCTGGCAGCTGCTGGCCGGCCGCGGCGAGCACGGCGAGCAGATCCGCGACCACGCGCACCACTCGATGGGGCCTGTCTGGGAGGCCAACCATGTGTGGCTGATCTTCATCCTGACCGTGAGCTGGACCGCCTATCCGGTGTTCCTGGGATCGGTCGCCTCGACGCTGGCGATCCCGCTGGCCCTCGCCGGGCTGGGGATCATCATGCGCGGGGCCGGATACGCGCTGCGCTCGGGGGCCGCCAATCCCGGCGAGACGCGCCGGATCGACCAGTCGCTGGCCGTGGCGTCGCTGTTGACGCCCTTCGCGCTCGGTGCCGCCGCCGGGGCGATCGCTGCCGAGCGGGTGCCCGTCGGCAACGCGGCCGGACCGCTGTTCTCCAGCTGGCTGAATCCGACGGCGATCCTGATCGGCCTGCTGGCGGTCGCGTTCTCGGCCTATGTCGCGGCGGTCTTCCTGGCCGCCGACGCGGTTCGCCGCGACGAGGCCGCGCTGGCGCAGGCGTTTCGGATGCGCGCGCTCGCCGCCGGTGCGGTGGCGGGAGCCCTGGCGATCGCCGGGCTCATCGTCGTGGCCGCCGACGTGCCCTCGCTCTACACCGGCCTCGTGCACGGCGCCGGGCTGGCGGCACTGATCGTGTCGGGCCTCGCCGGGATCCTCACGCTCGGTCTGATCACGGCGGGCCGCTTTGAGCCGGCCCGCTACACGGCCGCGCTCGCCGTGGCCGCGGTGATCGCCGGCTGGGCGTTCGCCCGCTACCCGGTGCTGCTGCCCGGCCTGACCGTCGACCAGGCTGCCGCGTCCCACGACACCCTTGTGACCCTGGTCGTCGCCGTGCTCGCCGGCGGCGCCCTGCTGTTCCCGTCGCTGGCGCTGCTGTTCACGCTGACGCTGCGCGGTCACCTCGGCGAAGCCGGCGGCGGTGGCGGTTATGTCGCCCCGGCGGCTGCGGGCAGATCCACCGGGCCGCGGCGACCAGCGATGGTCGCCCGCCTGGCTGTTGCGCTGCTGATCGTGGGGGTCGGCCTGCTCAATGCCGCCGACGCCGCCTGGGCCCACGCCGTCGGCGTCATCAGCCTGTTCGGGTTCATCCTCGTCGGCTTTGCGGCGATCGTGCCGGGGGCGCTGGCCGACGACCGGGGCTAGGCGCCCGAAGCGGCACTGATCGCGCAGCCTGACCAGGCCGGGCCGACGCAAACCGTTGAGATGCCTTGTCAGCCGCCTGTCAGGGCGGTAGCCTCGTGCCTATGAACAAGGGGCGTTCGCTACGGGCTTCGGATGACGACCGAGAGAAGATCGTCAGCCGCCTGCATGCGGCTGCGACCGAGGGGCGGATCGCCTCCGACGAGCTCGAGCAACGCGTGAGTGCCGCGCTCAAAGCGCGGACCTACGGGGACCTCGACGCCACCGTCGCCGACCTGCCCGCCCCGCGCGGCACCCGGCACCCCAGCCGCCGGCGGTCGACCGCCGGATGGGCGGTTTCGACCATCCGGGCCTATCCGCTGCTGCTGTTGTTCGCGATCCCGGCTGTCGCCGTCACCGCGGCGCTGATGATTGCCGTAGCGGTCGTGTGGGTGGTGGTGATGGCCGCAGCGATGGTGCTCGGCGGCCGCCCCCGTCCCCCGCTCACCCCGGGGCTGTACAACCGCAACCGGCGCCTCTACGCACCGCCGGCGCGCGGGTCTCACGCCCACGCGCGCAGCTTCTGGGCCTGACGCAGACGCCGCGCCGGCTCAGCCGTCGCGACGCAGGCGCCACACGACGCCCTCCATCGCATACGGCTCTCCGTTGACCGTGTGACGGTGCACATAGCGCACCCGGGCGAGCTGGTCGGCGTGCGACGTGCCGCTGCGTGACCACAGCTGCTCGGTCACCGGATCCGGGACGCCGAGCGCCGGGTCGTGCATGTAGACCACCAGCGCGTCGGGGGCGAGCAGCTGCGCCGCCGCGGTCAGCGCCGCCGGGGGCAGCTGGGACGGGTGATCGCCGACCGGCGCCACGCAGCTGAGCGCGTTGGCCTGCGCGGCGGCCACCGTGGCGCGCTGTGGCGCCGTCAGGGCGAGCAGGTCAAGGGTGAGGTAGTCGCCGTAGAGACCGGGGCGGTCGCGCAACGCCGCGTCACGCGCCTGCGGGACGATGTCTGACCCGAGCACCGGTACAAGGCCCTCCGCCGCGAGCGCCTCGCCGGAAACGCCGTTGCCGGCGGCGAGATCGAAGACGCGGACCCCGTTCCGGGCCCAGCTCAGCCCGTCGGCTGCGGCGGCGAGCATCGCGGCGAGTCGTTGCGGGGAGGCGCAGGCGAGCCGATCCTGGACGATCTGCTCATAGACCCCCGGCAGCGCATAGAGCTCCGCGTAGTCGTGCAGCCGCAGTTCCCGGACCTCCCCATCGTCAAAGGTGACCCGGATGCGCTCGTCGCCGATCGCCGGATCGTCGTGCACGGCGACCAGCTCCGCCGTAAATCCCCGTCCCGCGCTCACCGGCGCAATCGCCCCCTGGGCGGTGGCGCACAAGTGATCGCCCCCGGGGCGATCACCCGCTCACTTGCCGCTGTCACCGAGCTCGAGCACGGCGAGGAACGCCTCCTGGGGCACCTCGATCCGCCCAACCTGCTTCATCCGCGACTTGCCCTTCTTCTGGGCCTCGAGCAGCTTGCGCTTGCGGCTGATGTCACCGCCGTAGCACTTGGCGATCACGTCCTTGCGGTAGGCCTTGATCGTCTCCCGGGCGACGATCCGCGAGCCGATCGCCGCCTGGATCGGGACGTCGTATTGCTGGCGGGGGATCTTCGCCCGCAGCTTCTCGGTCAGGGTCCGCCCGGCGGTCTGGGCCTTGGAGCGATGCACGAGCATCGACAGGGCGTCGATCGGATCGCCGGCGAGCAGGATGTCGAGCTTGACCAGGTCCGATTCACGCAGACCGGTGATGTCGTAGTCCAGCGAGGCATACCCGCGGGTCCGTGACTTGAGCTGGTCAAAGAAGTCGAGCACGATCTCGGCGAGTGGCAGGTCATAGGTGAGCTGGACGCGCTCGGCCGACAGGTAGTGCATCCCGGCGTGCTCGCCACGGCGCTCCTGGCAGAGCTCCATGATCTGCCCCACGAACTCCTTGGGGGTCAGGATCGACGCGCGGATGAACGGCTCACGGACCTCGGCGATGCGCGCCGGGTCGGGCATGTCGTTGGGGCTGTGCAACGGCATGACGGTGCCGTCGGTCAGCGTGACCTCGTACTCGACGCTCGGCATCGTCGTCAGCAGCTCAAGGTCGTACTCGCGCTCCAGGCGTTCGCGCACGATGTCCATGTGCAGGAGTCCCAGGAAGCCGCAGCGGAACCCGAAGCCGAGCGCCTCGGAGGTCTCGGGCTCCCAGCTCAGCGCGGCGTCGTTGAGGGTCAGTTTCTCCAGCGCGTCGCGCAGATCGGGATAGTCGTCGGTGTTGATCGGGAACAGGCCGCAGAACACCATCGGCTTGACCTCGCGGTAACCGGGCAGCGGTTCGCTGGCGCCGTCGCGCTTGGTCGTCAGCGTGTC
>JBAWFG010000136.1:0-8071 GCA_049591655.1 Solirubrobacteraceae bacterium | reverse complement strand
CCGGACGCCCGTGCGACCGGCCGGCCCACCGCGGCCCGGATCGTCTCCTCGGTGCCGGCCACGATCAGCCGGCGCCGGGCCCGCGTCGCGGCGGTGTAGAGCAGCTCACGGGTGAGGATCCGGGAGCTCGGATCGGGCAACAGCAGCGCGGCGGCGTCGAACTGCGACCCCTGGCTCTTGTGCACCGTCATCGCGTAGACGGTGTCGATCGCCCCGAGGCGGCTCGGGGAGTAGGCGGCGATCTCCCCGCCGCGGCGAAACGCTGCCGTCACCGCCCCGTCGCCGGCGCTGACCACGACGCCGGTGTCGCCGTTGTTGAGCCGCAGCTCGTAGTCGTTCTCGGTCACGAGCAGCGGCCGGCCGGCATACCAGCGGTCATCGGGCGACAGGTCGGGGGTCTGCGCCGTGAGCCAGCCCTCCAGGCGCGCCGTCCAGGTGGCGACGCCGTAGGGCCCGCGCCGATGGGCGCAGAGGATGCGAAACGCGTCAAGCGCGTCAAGCGCTTCCGGGGCCCGTCCGGCCTGAGCGGCCACCAGCACCGACCGCGCCGCCGCCAGCGCGGGCTCGGCGATCGCGGCTGGCGCCTCGTGCTCGGCGACGTCGATGTCCAGCCACCTGACCCCAACGCTGCCTGCTCTCAGCAGCTCGATCGTCCGGTCCCCGTCGCCGGCCCGGATCGCCTCCGCCAGCGCGGCGATCTCCCCGCCGAACCGGTGGACGCGGTTGAGGATCACGATCGGCACCCCGGCACCCCCGGCCCGGGCAACCGCGACACCCCCGGCCTCGTCAGCCCCGTCACCCGAGTCGGCGCCGGTGACGATGTCGCCGAGCACGGCTCCGGCCTCGATCGACGCGAGCTGCCCCGGATCCCCGACGAGGATCAGTCGCGCGCTCGAGCGCAGCGCCTCGACCAGCCGTGCCATCAGCGACAGCGACACCATCGACGTCTCGTCGACGATCACGATGTCGTGGGGCAGGCGCTGGTTGCGGTCGTGGCGAAAGCGGCTGCTGGTGCCCGGCCGCCAGCCGAGCAGCCGGTGGATCGTCGAGGCCGACAGGGATCGCAGCGACTCCCGGATCTCGTCGGCGACGTTCAGACGCTCGGCCTCGGTGCGGACCGCCTCCTCCAGGCGCGCCGCGGCCTTCCCGGTCGGAGCCGCGAGTGCGATCAGCGGCGGCGCGTCCCCCCGTGCGGCGGCCTGCTCGCACAGCAGCGCGACGATCCGCGCCACCGTCGTCGTCTTGCCGGTCCCGGGCCCGCCGGCGACCACCGCAAAGCGCCGCCGCAGAGCGGTCATCGCCGCAAGTGCGGGACGCTGGTCGGCCTCGCCGCCGAACAACCGGGCCACCCCGGTGGTCAGCCCGGCCTCGTCGACGCCGTCGACCGGCGCGTCGGCCAGCTCCCGCAACGCACCGGCAACGTGCTTTTCCTCAGACCAGTAGCGATCGAGATACAGCCACGAGCCCGCGATGTGCAACGGCCCGTCCGAGCCGCCCAGCCCGGCCAGCAGGGGACTGGCGGCCACTTCCCGGACCCAGGCATCCGGCTCGGGCCAGTCGAGCGTGTCGAGGTCGACCGGGTCCTCGGCGTCGACCGCCGCCGTGGCCTGGATGCGGGCGAGATCGACATGGACATGCCCGAGCCGCGGCCCGCGCACCGCCAGCGCCACCGCAAGCAGCACCGCCTCGTCGCGCTCGCCGCCGAGGCGTCCGAGCAGACGGGCGACGTGCACGTCGGCACTGTCGAGGATGCCCGCCACGTTGAACTGGCGCAGCAGCCCCGACGCCTGGCGGGAGAACCGCGGCTCAAACGGATCACGCTCGGGCGTGAGCTCGCTCATGTCGTCGCCGCCACGTCGTCGAGGACGTCGCTGAGCGCCGGGACCAGGCCCGCCGGCGGCGCCCACGGAAACACGCCGTAGGGCACTCCGCGTGACGTCGGCGTACTGGGGCCGGCCATCCCGCGGACGAACAGATAGGCGACGCCGGCGAGGTGGCGGTCGGGGTCATATCCGGCCATCCGCCAGCGCAGGAAGCGGTGCAGCGCCACCGCGTAGAGCAGCGCCTGCAGTGCGTAGTGGTGGCGCAGCATCTCGGCCGCGACCGCCGCGGGCCGGTAGTGGTGGACGGTGAGCGGCTCGTCGGGCCCGGCCAGCCAGTTGGTCTTGTAGTCAAGGACCGCGAACCGCGGCTCGGATCCGTCGTGGCGCCGGATGACGAGGTCCAGGCTGCCGGTCAGGTAGCCGCGGACGCTCTGGCGCAGCCGGGCGTCGTGCAGCCGCTCGGCGTAGGCGAGCAGGGGGTCGTCGTCGGGGAGGTGCTCCCGCAGCACCGACGCGATCGCTGCCGGGGTCAGCCACCCGCCGCTGGGCGCGTCGCCGCCGGCGAGCGGCAGCTCGAAGCCGAGCTCGTCGAGCCGGTCGGCGCGGGCGACGTCGCGCAGGGAGATGCCGCCGAGCACCGGCCCGAGCGGCGTTTCGATCACCGCCGCCAGTCCGGCCGCCAGCGCGGCGGCGGATCCGATCTCCACCCCGCGGCGGCCGTGGACCTCGCCGATCCGCAGGGCGAGCTCGCCTTCGAGGTTGGGCGCGGCGAAGTCGGTGGCCTCCATCACGTGGTGAACGAAGGTTCCGACGTCGACACCGGACGGCAGGCCGGACAGCAGCGACGGGATATGAGCGGCCTCGGTTTCCAGCGTCAGCGGGGCGTGCGGATCGTCGATCTCGGCAGCGCCCTCGGTCGTCGCGGCTCCGGCCGGTGGCTCGTCGGCAAGCAGCGGCTCCTCGGGCTCGCTGGTGACCCACGCCTCGTGGCTGGCCGCAGTGATGTCCGAGTACGACGTCCGGCGCCAGCGGAGGTCGAGCCGGCGATCGAACACCGACACGTCGAACCGCGCCGGCGCTGGGAGCGGGGGGCTCCATGCGGCGGGCCCTCCGGGGGCGGCCCGCTCGACGCTGATCGCTCCCGGTGCGCTCTCAGCGAGCGTGGTCAGCCGCGCCCGGACCGCGGCGTCGGTCGGCGTCGATGACCCCGCGGCGGCGACATCGCCGTTGTCGCTGCGGGAGAACAGCAGCCGGGCCAGCGGTGAGTTGCGGCTGTCCCAGGACCCCGCCCACCAGACGACGGCCTGGTGGCGAGCGCGGGTCAGCGCCACGTAGAGCAGGCGCAGGTCCTCGCCACGCTGCTCGCGCACGTGCTGGGCATGGTGCTCGTCGTACTCACGGCCGCGCAGCGCGACGTCGATCCGGCGCGCGTCAGCGGCCGCCGGGTCGTGGAAGAACACGGGCTGAGGGTCACGCGGGATGAACCCGGGCTCCCACAGATAGGGGAGATAGACGATCGGGAACTCCAGGCCCTTGCTGCGATGGATGGTGAGCACCTGGACCGCCTCGGCGTCGGACTCCAGCCGACGGCTGCGCTCTTCGTCGCCGGTGTCGGTGCGGGCCTCCGCGATCCGGGTGCGCAGCCACGCGGTCAGCGCCGTCGGCCCGAGCTGCTCGGCGGAGGCGGCGCCGTGCAGCAGCTGGCCGATGTGGCGCAGGTCGGTCAGCGCTCGCTCGCCGCCGTCGCGGCCGAGCAGCCGCTGTGCCAGCGCTCCGGAGTCCCCGCCCGCTCCGGAGTTCCCGCCCGCTCCGGAGGTCCCGCCCGCTCCGAAGTCCCCGCCCGCTCCGGAGGTCCCGCGCGCGCCCGTGTCCGGGGCGAGCATCATCGCCTCCAGCAGCGAGGCGACGCCGCGGGCTCGCAGGATCCGCGCCCAGTCGTGCAACCGGCGGTGGACCTCCTCCCACGCCGGGGAATCCTCGTCGGCGGCGGCTGCCGCCAACCGCTGCGCCGGCCAGCCGATGAACCCGGTGAGCGCCGCCGAGTGCGCCCGGGCGATCGACGCCGGGCGCTCCAGCGCCTCCAGCAGCCGCAGCCACTCCCGCGCGGCGTCGGTCTCGAACACGCTGCCCGCGCCGTTGATCACCGCCGGCACGCCCCCATCGCCGAGCGCGTCACGCACGAGCGCGGCCTGACGGTTGGTGCGCACGAGCACCGCCAGGTCCGCCGGGCGCACCGGCTCGGGGCCATCGTCGCCGGCGACCGTCGCCCCGGAATCCAGCAGCCTGACGATGTCGGCGGCGACGTCACGGGCGATGTGCGCGCGGGCCGACGCGTTGCGGATATAGCCGCCGGGGGTCAGCGACAGCGACGGGTCATCTCGGACGGCGACCCGGAACCGCAGCGGTTCGGACACCGGGGCACCGGCGAGCCGCGGCGTCTGGTGCGCCGGCGCGGCGCGGACCTGGCGGTAGGCGATCCCCTCGTGACCGAGGCGGACGCCGGCGAACAGCGCGTCGTGGGCGTCGATCAGGGCCTGGTCGCTGCGCCAGTTGATCTGCAGCGTCGCCTGCGCGCCGGCCGACCGGGCGGCATCGAGGTAGGCGTAGACGTCGGCGCCGCGGAACGCATAGATCGCCTGCTTGGGATCGGCGATCAGCACCAGCGTGGCCCCGCCCTCGCCGAACGCGCGGCGCATGATCTCCCACTGAGCCGGATCGGTGTCCTGGAACTCATCGACGAGCACGACGTCAAAGCGGCTGCGCAGCTGGGCCGCGGTCGCCTGCGCCCGCGGGCCGGAGAGCGCCGCGCCGAGCCGGCTGACGAGGTCGTCGTAGGTCATCACCGCCATCGCGCGCTTACGGCGCTCCAGCTCATCCCGGGCCGCCTGGGCCAGCCGCCCGCGCATCTGGGCGACGGGCTCCTCGCCGGTGACGATCTCCGCCGAGGGGTTCTCGATCGCCACCCGGGCGATCCGGGCCGCCTCGGCACGCGTGAACGGCGGTGGCTCGCCCCGGCTGAAGCGGCGCACGTAGAGGTCGTCGACGACCTCGGCGACAAGGTCAGACAGATCCTCCACGAACGTGACGTCGGGCTCGAGGTCGCCGGTGATCCCCAGACCGCCGAGCACCTCCTGGCAGAAGCCGTGCGTCGTCGCGATCGTCGCCGCGTCAAAGCCGGCGATCGCCCGCTCCAGCCGCCCCCGCCGGATCTCCACATCCGCCGCGCCCAGCAGCCGGACGACGGGATCCTCTGACTCGTCATCGGGCGCCCCGGCCAGCCGGCGGGCGAGCCCCCGCTCGACCGTGACCAGGCGCTCCCGAACGCGCTCCCGCAGCTCGCCGGTGGCGATCCGGGTGAAGGTGACGAGCAGCAGCCGATCGAGGTCGATCCCCTCCGCGACGTAGCGGGCGGCGAGCGCGGCGATCGTGTACGTCTTGCCGGTCCCGGCGCTCGCCTCGAGCACGGTGACCCCCTCGGGCAGCGGCCCACAGACATCGAACTCGACCGGCTGAAGGCCCATCGCCCCGACGCTCACCGCGCGCTCACCTGCTCACGGGCAAACAGGCCCTCCCACAAGCGCACCGCGTAGCGGCCGAGGCGTGAGCCATCCGCTGGGACCCAGTCCTCGCCGGCCTGCGGCGGGATCTGCATCAGTTCGGCGAACGTCAGCACGCCGCCGAAGGCGAGCTGGTGCTCAAGGTCTGAGTCCTCGTGGTCGAAGTTCCACTCGGTCGTCCACTCACGGGTGGCGGCTGCGATCGGATCCTGCCCGGTCAGCGCAGCCGCCGCGTACGCGGCGGAGGTGAGGCAGAACAGCGGCAGCGGCTCGCGCATCCCGCGGTCATAGAGGTCGACGAGCACCCCCAGCTGCGCCATCGCGATGGAGCGGCGCTGCGCGGGATCGTCGGCCAGCGGCGGGATCCGGGCGATCCGGACGTCGTCGCCGCCGCCGGCGCGGCCCACCGTCACCGCCGAGAACGGCCGGTCGGGCCACGCCGCGCTGAGCGCCAGCAGCCGCGCCCAGGCCGCTATCCGGTGCTTGGCCGAGACACGGGAGTAGGTCGTGGCCAGCAGGACGTCGCCACTGACCCCGCTGACAGTGCCGCTCAGCACCCGGCCGTCATCGAGCGCCACCCGGATGTCGACCGGGTCGGCCTCGGCGGCCCCCGGGATCTGGGCGGTCGCCTCGGCGACGATGGCGTCCACGATCGGATAGAGCGCGCTGACGATCGGTTGGCCGAGCACTCCGGGCGGCAGCGTCCCGCGCGCGATCTCGGCGAGGATCGCGGTGCGGCCCTCGACGCCGCGCAGCCGGGCCTCGAGCAGCCGCTGACCGACGCCCCACCGGGCGAGCCCGTCGAGCTCCACCGGAAGCGCATCGGCGATCTCGTCGGCGCCTCCGCGCAGGCTGACCCCGAGACGCCGGCGCAGGAACGCCCGGACCGGATGCTCCAGGAAGCGGATCAGTTCGGCGAGCTCGACGACCGCGCTGGGCTCCGGGGGCAGCGGGCCGTCCAGGAACGGTGCCGGCGCCGCCCGGGGCCCGGTGAGCGCCAGTGTCCCGGCCAGCGCGGTGGGGTCAAAGCTCCACGGGGTGTCCCCGGCGATCGCCCCGGCGGTGAAGTTGCGCGGATCGAAGGGCTGCAGCGGATGGGCGACGAGCACCCGGTCCCGGGCACGGCCCTCGGGGACGCGGACCGTGGCATCGACGATGTCGAGCAGCTCGCCGACGGGCACCGCCGGCGGCCGCGGGGCGTTGGTGCGCTCGTCGTGACCGCTGTAGGTGATGATCACCCGCTCGGTGGCGGCCAGCAGCGCGTCGAGCAGCAGCTGGCGATCCTCGCTGCGCGGATCACGTTCGCCCACCAACGGGTCGGCGAGCATCAGGTCATCGCCGTCGCGGGGCGCCTTGCGTGGGAACGCGGCGTCGTCGAGGCCGAGCAGGCAGACGACCCGGTGGGGCACCGAGCGCATCGGCATCAGGGTGCAGACGGTGAGATGGCCGGTGCGGAAGTTGGCTCGGGTGGGGCGCCCGGCGAGACGGGCGGCGAGATGGCCCCGCAACTCGGCCGGAGCGAGCTCGGGCGCTCCCGAGCCCTGCGCCTCGGCGGTCATCTCGTCGAGCACCCGTTGCAGCTCCGCTCGCTGCCAGCGGTCCCGGGGACGCGTCGCGGTGAGGGCGTCAGCCGCCTCAGCGATCGCCTCCGCCCACGCGTCAAGCGGCTGGCGGGCGCGCAGCGCGCCGAGCACATGCCCGACCCGGGCCACGAGCTCGGCGAAGCGCCCGGCGAGGTCGATCGAGCGGCTGTCGACGTCGTCGAGTGGCAGCACGCCGGCGAACAGCCGCTGGCCGTCCTCGGTCATCGTCACGCCCAGCAGGACCCGGTCAAGGCCGGCCCGCCAGGTTCCGTTATCGACGGACTCGAGCCTGTACGGGGCCCGGTCGGCCCCATCGAGACCCCAGCGGATCCCGGCCTGAGCGATCCAGTCCTGCAGCCGGGTGAGGTCGTCGTCGTCGAGGCCAAAGCGCCGGCGCACCGGGGCACGGTCGGCGAGGTCGAGCATCTGCGACGCGGTCAGCCGCTGGTCGGCGAGCTCCAGCAGCTCCGAGATGACCCCCAGGACTGGATTGGTCTGGCGTAGCGAGCGATCGGCGAGGCGCACGCGCAGCCTGAACTCCGAGCCGTCGGCGACGGTGGCGCTGTCAGCGGTTCCGGCGCCGGATGGTTCGAGCGCCGGTGCGTCAGCGGCGCCGAACGTCGCCTGGATGAGCGGGGCGAACGTCTCGATGTCCGGGCACATGACGATCACGTCCCGCGGCTCGAGCGTGGGGTCGCCGGCGAGGATGTGGAGGATGCAATCCCTGAGGACCTCGACCTGCCGAGCCCGTCCGTGGCAGGAGTGCACCTCGATGCTGCGGTCTGAGTCGGCGAGGACCGGACGCTCGTCGGCCGCTCCGGGCAGGGCGGGGCCCGGCGCGCCCCGGTCGGCGCGCACGTCCGACTGGATGCGCCCGAGCAGCGTCTCCGGTGGAAGTGGAGCCGCGTGTGCGTGGTCGCCGAAATGCGCGGCGCCGGCGGCGAGCACGAGCTGCATCTCTCGGGCGTCCCGGCCCCACGAGGCGAGCAGTCGGTTGGCGGGGGCGGTGGCGGTCGGATCGGCGGCGCGGCGCAGCACGCCCGGTGAACCGTCCCGGTTGAGTTGGGCGCCGGCAAGGCGCTGCCACAGCGCACCCGAGGGATGCAGC
>JBAWFG010000135.1:0-5073 GCA_049591655.1 Solirubrobacteraceae bacterium | reverse complement strand
TGCGCTTCTTCTTCCACGAGCCAAAGACGTGCATCGTCATTGATCTCGATGAGGACGACGGCGGCAGCGACACGGGCACCGAGCCCGACCCGGATGCGGAATAGCACCGAAGAAAGATCCGGGCGCTATTGCTGGTCGCTGTTGACGACAGCGATCGCCCACGAGACAGCCGCAGTAGCCGTGGCGATTGCGGAGTCGCCGTCAAGGGAGCCGACGACGGCTCCATATCGTGCCGCTACGGCCCTGGAAACAGCCAATCCGCTTGTGTGACTCGCTCAGGCACCGCGATTGAGCGCTCAGTCGTGATGTCGAGGAGAAAGCAAGATCGTGCGTGTAGGGAAGCTCCGCTCCAGAGACTGCCAGCACGGCCTTGATCGCTTTCTCGGTCGCCTGCTGCGCGTGGAACCCGATGATCTCTGGCGCCTACTCGGCATGGGCGGCAAGCAGACTCGCCGCTCGCAGGTCGGCGCGGGCGGCGCTGATCAGCCGACCCGCTTCCTCTGACTGCTCAGGCGTCAACGAGGACGCGTCCCTCTCGAAGGGCCCGCTCCACGACTGTCCCACGCACCGCGGACCGACGAGTGGCTTCCCGGCGAGGGATCACGAGCACGTCGATTGGGACACCGAGGCCGCGCAGGAGACGCCTCAGCCGAACCGATTCGCCGGCAGGGTCGGGCACCGACGGCTCGATGACAAGCACGTCGAGATCGGAGCCGGGACGGTCATCACCCCGCGCTCCGGAGCCAAACAGCACCACCGTCGATCCCGTGGCAGCGCTTCGGAAAGCCGGCGGCCAATCTCGCTGATCAATGCCTCCTGCGCCACGGGCCGACAGTAGCGTCTCGAGCAAACTGAGACTAATTGAGCCGAATAATTGCGGTGCCCCATCCTGGTCGCCTCGCCCGGCAACTTGATCCCCAACGTCGCGCTCGCGGCGCTCGCCGGCTAACACGGCGTCCGTGCGCTTTCGCGGGCTCAGATGGGAGCACTGCGGCGGGCAGCTCGGCCCCCACGGTCCCCGGCCCCCGGTTGTGGAAAATTCAGCCGGCGCCGGGAGATTTTCTGCGCATTGGGCGCTAGGCGCCCGGCTTGCGGAAAACTCGTTCCCGGCGACATGAATTTTCCACGTTTGCGGTGCGGCACGTGAGGCGTGGGTCGGACCGGGGCGAGCGGCCCGCTCGATGTGCGCCAGTGCGGGCGGTTCTACTTCCACGAGTCAAAGACGTGCATCGTGATCGATATGGACGAGGACGACAGCGTTTGAGCCCATCGCCGCCGACTCGGGTGTCAGACTCAGCAGTGTGCCTGGGTACTCACCCGCGGGCGCTGAGTTTGTCGTGGCGCGCAACCCGCAAGCGGACAGCAAGCTCCCGTACCTTGTGCACCTGCCGCTCGACGGCGGCCTGGTGCTCAAAGCGCGGGAGACCTGGCCCTCAAGCGCGCGGGTGTACTGCCATCGCTTCGAGGAGTCGTGGCCGGCCGACGCCGAGGTCATCGAACGCGAGCCCGTGCGTCTGTGCCGGCGGCGCGGAGCGGCGGTCGACCTCGTGCTGGAACGTGGCTCCCGGGCGAGGTCCCAGTTCGTCTTCACCCAGGTGCGGGGCCGGGACGCAATCTTCTGGCAGACCCAACGGACGGCGAAATCCGCCAATCCGGGCGCCCGGGTGCCGCGCGCCCGAGCGCTCAGCGAGCCTCTGGCGGTCCTGGTGGACACGCGCGAGCGCTATCCCTACCGCTTCGCCACCCTCCCCGTCGAGCGCCGCCGCGAGGCGCTACCCGCCGGCGACTACGGCGTCCGTGACGCAAACGGCGAACTGCTGGCAGCCGTCGAGCGCAAGACGCTTGAGAACCTCGCAACCTCGCTGTCCGATGGCAGCCTCGCCTTCCAGATGGGCCGCCTGGCGGAGCTGCCGCTCGCCGCAGTGGCCGTCGAGGGACGCTACGCGGCGCTGTTGGCTCATCCACACGCGCCGGCCGGTTGGCTGGCCGATCAGCTCGTCCGGCTCCAGACTCGTTACCCACAGATACCCGTGGTGTTTCTCGACTCCCGCCGCCACGCGGAGGACTGGACCCATCGGTTCCTCGCCACTGCCCTCACCGACCGCCAGGCGATCTCAGAAACCCAACCGACCCGTTGAAGCCCTCATGGGCGCGCATCACCGACCGTCTTGCCGCGCTCGCAGCCGAGCCAGGGTCTCGGCGATCTCGTCCTCGGTTGTCCGCGGGTTGATCGTGCACAGCCGCAGGGCCGGCGTTCCCCGGAGGTTGGTGCTGGTGATGGCGGCGTAGCCGTCGGCCGAGAGCGCGGCCACCCGCTCGGCATGCTCCGCGGGGCCCCACCCGGGATGGGTGAAGGTCACGATGCCGAGCTGCGCGGGAGTCACACAGCGCCAGTAGTCATCGGTGTCGATCAGCCGCTGCGCGTGCTCGGCGAGGGTGATGCCACGCTCGATGGCCGCGGCGATCGCGTCCAGCCCGTAGGTCTCAAAGATCATCCACAGCTTCAGCGCCCGAGCCCGACGGGTCAGCTCCGGGCTGAGCTGACCGAAGTCAACCCGGCCATCGGCCGATTGCACGTCGGCGAGGTACTCGGGACGCATGCCGAAGGCGCGTTCCAGCACGCCGGCACGGCGGATCAGCAGCACCCCGGCGTCATAGGGGGCAAACAGCCATTTGTGTGGATCGAGCACGAGTGAGTCGGCGAGCTGGAGCCCAGCCAGCGCCGCGCGACCGGGGGCGCACAGAGCGGCGGGCGCCCCGTAGGCGCCGTCGATGTGAAACCACAGGTTCCCGGCGGCGCAGACGGCAGCGATCGCCTCAAGTTCGTCCACGGCGCCGGTGTTCGTCGTGCCGGCGCTGGCGATTACAAAGCGGGGCGTGTGGCCGTCGGCGCGGTCACGGGCCACGGCGTCAGCGACGGTCTGCGCGGTCAGCCGGAAGCCGTCGTCGCTGGGCAGGATCCGGATGAGCTCCTCACCAAAGCCGAGCGTCCGCAGTCCGCGCACCAGCGACGAGTGCGCCTGGTCAGACAGGTAGGCGACACCCGGGCCGGTGACCGCGCGGGCCGCGGCCAGCGCCGACAGGTTCGAGACCGAGCCGCCGCTGAGAATGACCCCCTCCCCACCCGCCGGCAAACCGACCAGCTGCCGCAGCCACTCAAGGACGACCAGCTCGACTGCGGCCGGCCCCGAGCCACCGCCCCAGCTGGCGGCGATGGCGTTATAGCCGGTGCCCAGCCAGTCCCCCAGGACCCCGGCAAACGACGAGGGCCCGGGCACGCGCGCGAAGTACCGGGGGTGGTCGCCGTGCTGCATCTGGGAGAGGACCGCGTCGAGCAGCGTCTGCAGCGCGGCCTCGGCGTCGCCCCGCTCCCGCGGCACCGGACCGCCGATCAGTGACCGCAGCTCGTCCGGATCGCCGGTCCGGATCACCGGCCCATCGGGCCCCTGGGTGATGTGCTCGACGACCCGGTCGACCACCCAGTAGCCGAGCCGGCGCATCTCGTCCGCGCCCATCCCCAGGGCATCGGTGGCCTGATCATCGACGCCGTCGGACACAGCCACGGTGTACTACATCCCGGGGTCGAAAGAGGTTGTGTCGCTCAGTTATGATCGGGACGCGCGCAGGACGCTGCCGGTCCGCGGAAAGGGCGAAGCCCACCTGCAGGTGACGGTCGTACTTGTGGTCGGTTCTCCTTTCCGGCCTGCGAATGCGGACTCCGGGCTCTGGTGAAAGGAGGCCTCTGTGCCACCCCGCGGTCTTCCCGGCAACGCCAACCTCGAGCAGCTCAGGAAGGGCGCCAAGTCCTTCCAGCGCGCGGTCCGCGCCAACGACGCCGGCGCCGCCGCGATCGTCCGTGAGTTTCACCCGCGCCTGCCCGACGCGCAGCCCGGCTCACCGGAGCTGAACGCGTTCACGCGCACCGACGCCCAGCTGGTGGTCGCACGCCAGTTTGGGTTTGCCAGCTGGCCCAAGCTCAAGGCGCACCTGGAGCTGGTCACCCGCTATGCCCGCTCCCCCCACCACGAGCCAGTGGGCGGCCCGCTGGGAGACGAGCGGGCGGTCATCAACGAGTTCCTGGCGCTCGCCTGCCTGACCTACGGCGACGATCACCCTGACCGGCTGCGGCGCGCCGGGGCGCTGCTGCAGGAGCACGAGTGGCTGGCGCGCGCGAGCATCCACACGATCGCCGCGACCGGTGAGCTGGACGCCGCCCGTGAGCTGCTGGACCGTGACCCGTCGCAGGCGTCGCTGGTGGGTGGCCCCCACGGGTGGGAGCCGCTGCTGTATCTGACCTATTCGCGGGTGGCGCTCGATCGCGGTCGGGCGGCGCTCGCGGTGGCGCGGCTGCTGCTGAAGCACGGCGCCGACCCGAACGCCGGGTATCTGTGGGAGGGACTGATCCCGCCGTTCACCGCGCTGACCGGCGCGCTCGGCGGAGGCGGCACGATGCCCAAGCACCCGGAGGAGCTGGCGTTGGCCCGTCTGCTGTTGGAGGCCGGCGCTGACCCCAACGATGGGCAGGCGCTCTATAACCGCGGCTGGGGTGCGGACGAGCACGGAGACTGGCTGGAGCTGCTGCTGGAGTTCGGGCTGGGTAGCGGCGACGGCGGGCCGTGGCACCGGCGGCTCGGCGATCGGCTGGACTCACCCCAGACGATGATGGAGGACCTGCTGATGGCCGCGGCATCCCACGGGCTCACCGGCCGACTCCGGCTGCTGCTCGCCCGCGGCGTGGATCCGACCGGCCGTGGCTCAGAGCATCCGATCTATCAGGGGCGCTCGGCGGTGGAGGAGGCGGCGCTGTCGGGTCACATGGACGCCGTCTCCATGCTCGTCGACGCCGGCGCGTCGTGGGATCACGATCCGGTCGACGCGCTGCTGGCTGCCGCAACGGCCGGGGACCGCGCCAGCGTCGACCGGCTGCTGGCCGGCGATCCCGGCTTGCGGGAACGCGCGATCGAGCGGCGCCCGGACCAGCTGGTGCGCGCAGCCGGCCAGGACAGCTATGAGGGGGTAGCGCTGCTGATCGAGCTGGGCTTCGACGTCAACGCGCGGCCCCGGACCGCGCCG
>JBAWFG010000134.1:0-2369 GCA_049591655.1 Solirubrobacteraceae bacterium | reverse complement strand
CAAGCGCCAGGAGCCCAAGCGACACCACGATCCGCATGCCCCCTCTACGGCCGTCGCCGGCGCTTCGGTCCGCCGCGGCGCCAAACCGTCGACGCCGGGTGGCATGGGTGGGATGATCACACCGGGGGTGAGCGTGAAAAATCTCGCCATGACGGACCTGACGGAGCCGCCAAGCCGTATACGACGTGATGGGCCGGTTGGCGAGACGGCGGTGAACGACCATGGCCGATCTGATGCGGCGCTGGTCAGCGCTGCCCGGACGGGCTCGGAATCAGCGGTCGAGACGCTGTTTCGCCGCCACTGGCGGCGGGCCCATCGGGCCGCGTACCTCGTCTGCCTCGATCGTGCCGGCGCCGAGGACATCGCTCAGGAGGCTTTCGTGTCCGCGGTGCGGTCCCTGGAACGATTTGACAATCGCCGTCCGTTCGGCCCGTGGCTTCACCGCATCGTCGTCAACCGGGCAATCGACTGGACCCGGATGCGCGCCGCCCGCCGGGAGGTCACGTCGGCCACGCTGCCCGAACCCGCGTCGAACGCCGACCCGGAGCCCGATCACGCCGACGAGCTCGTGCTCGCGCTCGGCCGCCTGGCGCCCGATCACCGCGCCGTGATCGTGATGCGCTACGTCGAAGATCTGTCCCCGGGAGAGATCGCCCGCGCACTCGGTATCCCGCGGGGGACGGTCAACTCCCGCTTGCGCCGCGGGCTCGACGTGCTCAGCCGAGAGCTTGACCGAGAGCAGGTCCGATGATCGACTCCGATCTGCGTGACCGCCTGCGCTCCGTCGAACCTGACAGCGACCCGGCGGTCGAGGAGCGGGCCTGGGCGGCAATCCGCGTGGCCCACGCCGCCGCCACCGCCCGCGGCACCCACAGTGCGCGTAAGCGGCGGCGGTGGCGAATGACGCTGCCCGCGGTGGCAGCGCTGCTCGCCCTTGCCGCCGGCACGCTCGCGGTCGCCAGTCCGCGGCACGTCGCATTCGGCCGGTGGCTGCGGGAGGCGATCGGTCTCGGCGCCGCGCCACAGCCTCGTCCGCTTTTGGCCGGCCTGCCGGGGGGTGGCGCGCTGCTCGTCAACACCCCGGGCGGACCCTGGGTGGTCAGCCCCGACGGGCACCGCCGTCACCTCGGCGCCTACTCCGCGGCGGTGTGGTCGCCGCACAGCCTGTACGTCGCCGCGTGGCGTGGGGCACGACTGGACATCCTCACCCCCGGTGGGCGGCAGCAATGGACGCTGACCGCTGCGCACGCCATCTCCGTCGTCCGCTGGTCCCCGGACGGGTATCGGATCGTCTATCTCTCCGGACGGGGACTGAGGGTGGTCGCCGGCGACGGCACGGGCGATCATCCGCTGGCGACCAGCGCCGCCGCCGCCCCGGCGTGGGAGCCCCACACCGCCGCCGCACACCGCATCGCGGTGATCGGCAGATCCGGCGAACTGCGCCTGCTCGACGCTGACAGCGGCGCCACGATCTGGCACGTGTGGGCGGGCGGCCCAGCCCGGCAATTGCTGTGGTCCTCGGACGGCACCCGGCTCGCCGTGGTCGGGTCGCATCGGATCGATCTGTACGACGCCCGCGGCCGCCCGATCGCCGTCGAGATGCCGGCCCGCGGACAGACGATCGAGCACGCCGCGTTCGCGCCCCGCGGTGACCGGATCGCGCTTGTGATCGGTCACACCGCCCCCGCGGGCGCCGCCGTCACGGTGCTGACCGCCACCCGCCACGGGTTCGGCGGTCCCACGGTTCTATTCAACACCCGGGGACTGCTCGCCGGTCTCAACTGGTCGCCGGATGGACTGTGGCTGCTCGCCTCCAGCCCG
Organism: Solirubrobacteraceae bacterium; assembly: GCA_049591655.1. Classification (GTDB taxonomy): domain Bacteria; phylum Actinomycetota; class Thermoleophilia; order Solirubrobacterales; family Solirubrobacteraceae; genus Palsa-465. The sequence continues at coordinate 548 of JBAWFG010000134.1, read as the reverse complement.
TCGGCGGATCAGTGGATCTTCATCCGGACCCGGTCACCGGGGGCCCCAGAGGCGGTCAGCCGGATCGCCGCGCAGTTTGGGCCCCATGACCACGTGCCCGGCTTCCCGTCGCTCGGCGGGTGGCAGGCGCCGCCGCCCAAAGCCGGCTGAGCCCGAGTTCAGGTCCGGCGGTGGCTGGTTTCTACTCGGCCGACTTGAGGTCGGCCTGCCGGGGCCCGGCGGCAGCGTCCTTGAGATCCGGTTCCTGGATCCGGGGCGAGTCCGCAGGGTCGCCGGCAAGGCGCGCGCCCTGGCCCGCCCCGTCTGTGACCGCGTCGGCGCGTTCACTGCCCGCCAAATCGACGCCGTCGTCGGTGGCGGGCTCGTCGGACCCGGTCGTGGCACCGAGAACGCCGCTGCCCAGCTCCGGGTCGTCGTCCTGCGCATCGGCGGGCGCGTCGGAGCCACCCAGCTCAGCATGGACGACACCGTCGCTGGCCGTCGCAGCCCACGGCCCCTTCTCGGCGGCCTCCTGTGAGCCGGGGGCCCCTCCACCCGGTCGTCAACGG
>JBAWFG010000133.1:0-5834 GCA_049591655.1 Solirubrobacteraceae bacterium | reverse complement strand
GTCCCGACGATGTACCGCCGCATCGGCCAGCCGGCGGTACATCGTCGGGACGCCGAACAGCATCGTGGCCCGGATGGCGGGCGGCTCGGCGGTGAACGCTCCGAGCACCGCCTCGGGGGAGAACCGGCCGAGGTGGCGCACCGTGCCGCCGCGCCGCACCGGCCCGAGCACGCCAACGACGAGACCGTGGACGTGAAACAGCGGCAGCGCGTGGGCGACGACGTCCTCCGCGGTCCAGTCCCAGATCTCGGCCAGCGCATCGAGGTTCGATGCGATCGCCCGCCGCGGCATCACCGCTCCCTTTGGGGGTCCGGTGGTGCCCGAGGTGTAGACGATGAGCGCCGGGTCCTCGGGGCCCGCCTCGACCGGCCGTGCGGCGGCCTGCGCGTCAGCGCCCCCCTTCAGATCCACCTCGATCGCCGACCGTCGGTCAAACGCCTCGGGCACCGGGCTGCCGGGGGCCAGCAGCAGCGCCTCGGGGGCGGCGTCACCGACGACGTGGGCCAGTTCGCTGGCGCCCGATTTGGGGTTGAGCGGTACCGCGGGGACGCCGGCGAGCAGCGCGCCGATCACCGCAACGCACGTCTCGGCCCGGGGCTCTGCCAGTACCGCCACCCGGGAGACGCCGTCCAACCGGGCGGCGACCCGGCCCGCCGCCGCGCGCAGCTGCGCGTAGGTCAGCGTGGCCTCGTCGAAGGCAAGCGCCAGCCGGTCTTCAGGCGCGGAATCGAGCGTCGGCAGCAGCATGTGCGACAGTGTGCACGACCTGCCGGGGGCGTTGTCCCCGGCTCCCGCCGCCGCCCGCGTTCCGCGCCGGCTCAAACGTCGAAGATCTGCGATGACCGAGAACACAGCAACCGAGCGGATCGGAGAATCGATCCTTGACACGATCGGCGCCACGCCGCTCGTGCGCCTGTCCCGGATCGGGGCCGGCCTGCGTCCCCAGCTCGTCGCCAAGCTGGAGATGTTCAACCCCGGCGGCTCGATCAAGGACCGCGTCGCGGTCGCGCTGATCGAGGCCGCGGAGCGCGACGGGCGCCTGCGTCCTGGTGGGACGATCGTCGAGCCAACCTCGGGCAACACCGGAACCGGGCTGGCGATCGCGGCGCGGCTCAAGGGCTACCGGGTGATGGCGGTCATGCCGGACAAGATGAGCCGGGAGAAGATTGACCTGTTGCGCGCCTACGGCGCCGAGGTCGTGCTGGCGCCGACCGACGTCCCGCCGGATTCGCCGCGCTCCTACTACCGCGTGGCCGACCGGCTCACCGCCGAGATCCCCGGGGCCTTCCAGCCCAACCAGTACGCCAACCCGGCCAACCCGCAGGCCCACTACGACTCGACCGGCCCCGAGCTGTGGGAGCAGACCGGCGGTGCGATCACGCACCTCGTCGTCGGCGTCGGGACCGGCGGGACCGTCACCGGCACCGTCCGCTATCTGCGTAAGCGCCGCCCCGATCTCGTTGTCGTCGGCGCCGACCCGGAGGGTTCGATCTACTCCGGCGGCGAGGACAACGTCCGGCCCTACCTCGTCGAGGGCGTGGGTGAGGATTTCTGGCCCCAGACGTTTGACCCCAGCACCGTCGACCGTTGGGTCACGGTGTCTGACCGCGACGCGTTTCTCACCACCCGCCGGCTCGCTCACGTCGAGGGGATCCTGGCCGGTGGCTCGGGCGGACTGGCGCTGCACGCGGCGCTCGTCGTCGCCGCCGAGATCGAGGATCCGCAGGCGCTGGTAGTCGTCATCCTCCCTGACGGCGGGCGCTCATATCTGTCAAAGGTGTTCTCTGACGCCTGGATGCGCCAGTACGGCTTCCTGGAGCGTGACTCGGAGCTGACCGTCGGCGACGTCCTGGAGCGCAAGCGTGAGGCGGGCGAGTTCCCGGTGCTGGTGACCGTGCAGCCGCAGTTCCGCGTCCGGGAGGCGGTCGCCCTCCTGCATGAGCACCGGGTCTCCCAGCTGCCCGTGGTCAGCGCCGAGGACCCGACCGCCGTCGTCGGCGCGATCGGCGAACGCGGCCTGCTCAAGCACGCCGCCTCGGACCCCGCGCTGCTCGACGCCGAGATCTCCAACGTGATGGAGCCGCCGTTCTCATCGGTGTCAGCCCAGGATCCGGTGCGGGAGGCCGTGGAGCTGCTGGTCGGCGACCAGCAGGCGCTGCTCGTCACCCGTGAGGGCCGCGCCGAGGGCCTGGTCACCCGGACCGATCTGCTGGAGGCGCTGGCCACATGAGCCCCGCTTCCGACGACGACGCGTTCGCCACCCGAGCGGTCCACGCGGGGCTTGAGCCCGACCCGTCGTTCCGGTCAGTCATCCCCGCCATCCACCAGACCTCGACCTACGCGCAGTCCGCGCCCGGGCAGTTCGTTGGTGAATTCGACTACTCCCGTTCGGCCAACCCGACCCGGGCGGCACTCGAGCAGGCGCTGGGGGAGCTGGAGGGCGGCCTGGCGGTCGCCTTCTCCTCGGGCCTGGCCGCCGAGCACGCCCTGATCACCGTCACCTGTGAGGCCGGCTCCCACATGGTCCTGCCCAACGACCTCTACGGGGGCACCTACCGGCTCGTCGACAAGGTGCTGAGCCGGTGGGGCCTGCGGTACGACCTCGTCGGCCAGACCGACCTCGACGCGCTGGCGGGGGCCGTCCGTGACGACACCCGGCTCATCTGGGTCGAGAGCCCGACCAACCCGCTGCTCAATGTCGTCGACATCGCCGGCGTGCTGGAGCGCCGCCGCGGCGCGCTCGTCGCGGTCGACAACACGTTCGCCACGCCGGTCAATCAGCGCCCGCTGCAACTCGGCGCCGACTTCGTCGTGCACTCGACCACGAAGTATCTCGGCGGCCACTCCGATGTCGTCGGCGGCGTCGTCGTCACCCGTGACCGTGACTGGTATGAGCGCCTGCGCTTCGTCCAGAATGCGGTCGGCGCGGTGCCGGGACCGTTTGACTGCTTCCTCGTGCACCGCGGGATCCGGACGCTGTCGCTGCGCATGGCGGCCCACGCCCGCAGCGCCGCTGCCGTCACGGAGATGCTGCGCGGCGCCGACGGGGTCTCCGACGTCCGCTGGCCGGGCTTCAGCGGCATGGTCAGCTTCCGTCACCCCGACGCCACCGCGATCGCCGGCCGGACGCGCCTGTTCACGCTCGCCGAGTCACTCGGCGGGGTCGAGTCGCTGATCGAGGTGCCCCAGGCGATGACCCACCAGTCGGTGGAGGGCTCCGATGCCGCGGTGCCGGCCGATCTCGTCCGGCTCAGCTGCGGGATCGAGGATCCCGACGACCTCGTCGCCGACCTGCGCCAGGCGCTGGCCGGCTGATCAGCTGGTGCCGGCGAGCCTCTGGGCCGCCTCCTCGATGACCTCGGTGCGCTTGCAGAACGCAAAGCGCACGAGCGTCGGGGCCGCCTGCTTGTCGTCGTAGAAGACGCTCGTCGGGATCGCGACGACCCCGCAGCGCTCGGGCAGCTCCCGGCACCACTGGACCGCGTCGGTGCCGACGTCGGCGTTGACGAAGTACGTCCCCGCCGGGGTCAGCGGTGCCAGGCCGGCGGCGCGCAGCCCGGCGCACAGCAGGTCGCGCTTGGCCCGCAGGTCGTCACGGAGCGCGTCGCGATCGGTGGCTGGGAGGCGCAGTGCGGCGGCCGCGGCGTGCTGGAGTGGCGTGCCGCCGGCGAAGGTGAGGAACTGCTTGACGGTGCGCGCCGCGGCGACGAGCTCCGCGGGGCCCGAGCACCAGCCGATCTTCCACCCGGTGAATGAGAACGACTTGCCGATGCTGGAGATCGTCAGCGTGCGCTGCGCCATCCCCGGCAGGGTGGCGATCGGGATGTGCTCGCCGTCGAAGACGAGATGCTCGTAGACCTCGTCGGTGACGCAGACGAGGTCGTGTTCGACGCAGGCGGCGGCGACCAGTTCCAACTCCGCGCGCGACAGCACCCGTCCGGTCGGGTTATGCGGCGTATTGAGCAGCAGCAACCGCGCCCGCCCGGCACCTCCGACGATGGCGTGATGCAGCGCCTCGGCGTCGACTCCGAACTCCGGCGGGCGCAGCGTCACCGGCCGGCGGGTTGCCCCGGCGAACGTGATGCAGGCTGCGTAGGAGTCGTAGTAGGGCTCCAGCACGACGACCTCGTCGCCCGGGTCACACAGCCCCAGCAGCGCGGCCGCGATCGCCTCGGTCGCGCCGAAGCTGATGAGCACGTCGTCGGGTGCCAGGCCGTAGCAGTCGCGTTGGTGGGCGAGCACGGCCTCGCGCAGCGCCGGTACCCCGGGCAGCGGTGCGTACTGGTTCTCGCCACCGCGCAGCGCGTTCACCCCGGCCTCGACCGCCGCCGCGGGCCCGTCGGTGTCCGGGAAGCCCTGCCCGAGGTTGATCGCCCCCGTCCGGACCGCCAGAGCGGTCATCTCGGTGAAGATCGTCGTCCCCAGCCCGGCCAGGCGGGCCGCGCCGCGGCTCATCACGCCCGGTGCCCGGTCAGCGACTCGGTGTCGCCGGGCGCAGCCGAAGGCTGATATCGGCGCACTCGGCGCAGACCGTCTCGGGCACGATGCCGGCACGCATGAGCAGCCCGAACACCTTGCAGCCGATGCAGTAGCCGAAGATCGACTCCAGCCCGGCGGCGGGGAGGAACAGGATCAGGACGACATCCGCCGCCGTGTGGTCGCCGACGACGAGCGCGAGCACGAGTGCCGTCGTCGACATGACCGCCCCCATCCCCTGGGCAAAGCGTTTCGGGGGGCCTGAGACCGGCCGGGAGGGGCCGAGCCGGGGCCCAATGACGTTCTGGGCGGTCCAGGCGAGCGGGCTCAGCGTCGGCCCGGTCAGCACGCGGGCCCAGAACCCGTAGGCGAGTGGGATGAGCAGCCAGTAGGAGCCGGTGGCGAGGATGACGATGACCGTTGTCAGCACGACCGCCGCCACGGTGCGGGCCGCCTTGTCGTTCACCGGATTGGGGAAGGAGAACAGATCGCGCATGGGGGCCTCAGTCTATCTGACTGAATCGCTCGGGATTTGGGGATTTGCTCCCGCTGGGTGCCCGCCCACTGGTCTGCCCCTACCATGGTGGGCACCGTGAATGAGTTCGAGCGGATCGGTCACGGCGGCGCCAGCGCTCTCGCACCGGGGAACACGCTGGAGTCGTTTGACGCCGCGGTCGAGGTCGGCATCGACATGGTCGAGTTCGACGTCCGCCGCGTGCAGGGCGAGCTGGTGCTCGCCCATACCGTGTTGCACGGCCGCCGGGGCGGCGCGGTGCGCCTGCATGACGCGCTCACCCATCTTGCCGGCCGGCGCTTTGCCGATGTGGCGCTCAATGTCGACGTCAAACACGTCGGGTGCGAGACCGCGCTGCTCGACGGCCTGCGCAACGCCGGGCTGCTGCACCGCGCGCTGCTCTCCTCACAGGTGCCCGAGGTGCTTGACCGCCTGCGCCGGGCCGAGCCCGACGCTCGCCTGGGGATCTCCGTGGGCGGCCGAATGGCCCGGCTGAGCCGACGCTGGGGTGACTGGCGGGCCGGCGTGCTGCGTGGTCTGGAGACCGGGCGCTGGGATGCGCTCATGGCCCAGCATCGCCTCATCGACCCATCGCTGATCGGCGACGTCGCCGACCGCGGCGCCCGGCTCTACGCGTGGACGGTCAACGAGCAGACGGCGATTCGCCGGCTGCGCGGCCTCGGCGTGCACGGCGTCACCACCGCCGACCCGCGCCTGTTCCACGCCGCCTGACGCGGGATCGGGGCGTGCCTGCGAGGGGCCGGCGCCCTTGAGCCCGGCGAGCGGGCGGCGCCATCGGTGGACGCCGCCCGCAGTCCGCTCTGTTCGCTAGTTGACCACGACG
>JBAWFG010000132.1:0-18348 GCA_049591655.1 Solirubrobacteraceae bacterium | reverse complement strand
CCACGTCCGCGAGTCGCCGGAGTCCCGGATGCAACTCGACGCGGTGAGCCGTGCCCGGCGCACGCCGGGCTTGGTCGTGCTGGAGGGCTTTCACGCGCTCAAGCATGCGCTTCGATTCGGGGCGGAGATACTTGGCGCCTGGACTGCTGATGCGGATGCGCTGGAGAACCTGCGCCAACGGCTGGCCGCGGACATCCAGATCTCGGTTGAGGTTGTCGACGTTGCCGCCCTGGAGGCGGTGGTGCCGCGCGCTCAGGTCGTAGCCGTGGCGCGGCGGCCGTCGCAGCCACCACCCGACACGGTGCTGGCCGGTCCCGGCCATGTCGTGCTGCTGGAGGACCCCAGGCACCTCGGCAACCTGGGCGCGGTGATCCGGGTAGCGGCTGCCGCCGGAGCAGCGGGAGTCATGACGACCGGGCGCCAGAACCCATGGCATCCGGATGCTCTGCGCGGAAGCGCCGGCCTGCACTTCGCACTGCCCGTCCACCATCTCCGTGCCGCCAGGACAGGGGACCGGCCACTGGTGGCGCTCGATCCAGACGGGGAGCCGTTAACCCCTGCCGGATTTCCACCAGCGGCAGTTCTGGCTTTCGGTACCGAGCGTGACGGGCTCAGCGACGAGGTCCTGGCTCAGGCGCAACGGCGGGTCGCGCTGCCGATGGCGCCAGGTGTTTCGTCAATGAATCTCGCTACGGCGGTCGCGGCCACCCTGTACGCGCTGCGCTTTGGTCGCTGAGTCCCCTCGGCCGCCGAGTTTGCCGGGGAGGTCTCCGCGGGGACGGCAGGAAAGAGCCTGCAGGTAGAGTGATTTGCCGGCGGGTCAAGGTCGTCGAGGAGCAGGAAGGAGATATGGGTCTGAGCCACGGGCCGCGCGTGCTGGTGGTTATGGCGGTCTGCGTGATCGCGCTGATGGGGGCAGCCTCTGCCTCGGCCCGGTCCGCCGTGTCGTGGATGCCCAGCTACCGGGCGCCGGCAACGCCGCTGAAGTACGACAGGGTCGGCGTGATCAAGATCGGGTCCCCGCGCGCCCGCAACGTGCTCGTGCTCGAGCCCGGCACCTCCGTCGGCAGCGCCTATTTCGTCCCGTTGGCCCGATGGGTCGTGTCCAAGGAGAAGGGATGGCAGGTGTGGTCGGTCGAGCGGCGCGAGAACCTGCTCGAGGACCAGTCGATGCTCAACGCCGGGAAGACCGGCAACGCTACCGCCACCCAGGCGTTCGACTACTACCTGGGCTACCTGTCGAACGTATCGATCACCCACCACTACCAGCCGCTGTCGGCAACGAGCGCCGGGTTCGCCAAGCAGTGGGGGATGAACGTCGCAGTGCAGGATCTGCACACGGTGATCGACAGGGCCGCGGCGCTGGGCGGCAAGGTCGTACTCGGTGGTCACTCGCTGGGCGGGTCGGTCGTCACCGCGTACGCCACCTGGGACTTCGGCGGTCGTCCGGGCGCGGACCGGCTCGCGGGCCTCGTCTATGACGACGGCGCCAGCTTCGGGGCCGAGACGGCGCACGCCGCCCGGGCCGCGTTGGGTCAGCTCGACGCGGCCGCGCAGACGCCGTGGGAGACGTTCGGGGGGATTCCCGCGCCCTACGCGGGACTGTTCGAGATCACGGGGGCGCTCGGCGCGATCACGGCGCCCGATACGCCCTCGCCGGTGGCGGCGTTCTCCGTGCTGCCGCCGGATCTCAAGCCGCCGGAGCCGGTCACCAGCCTCGCCCTGTACGGCTACGCCCTCAACGTGGGCAGCTCACCAAGCGGCCTGGCCGCGGCCCAGGGGCATGTCGGCGCCGGCCTGTCGGCCACGACGATCAACGGCTACCACGGCTGGAACAGCGCCGGCGCTCTGACGCCCATCAAACGCTTCGCGACGATGTTCTCCGGCTACGGCCTGCAGGGCGTCGACGGCGTCGAGTGGTACTTCCCCCAGCGGCTCACCGACGATACCGGCGCTGTTGACAACGGCCTCCCCAACCCCGCCCAGAAGGTACTCAACCTCCACGCGACGATGGGACGAAAGCTCCCCCACAACCTGCTGATGTACGCGTTCGGGGCGGCACTCGGTGGGCCCCTGGTGCCGGCCGCGACCGTCGCCCTGGCCAGGCAGTCCCACGTCCCGATGCGCAACCTCACGCTGCTCAACGAGCAGAGCACCTACGCGCACAACGACCCCGCCGGCGCCTATCCCCACAACGTGTTCTTCACCCACCTCGTGACCTTCCTGAACCGAGTCGCCGCGCAACGTGGCTCCGCCGCCGGCGGGCTTATGCGAGCGCGGGCAGTGGGCGAAGGTCCGGTTGCACCCAGGCGGCGCGTGCGGGTGCGCTGAAAACGAGCTCGCACGACCACCCCACTCGCCGGCGGGTCGCGGCGCCGCTGCGTTCGCGAGGACTCATAATTGGGGCATCCTCGTACCAGGCTCCTGAGCGTCGACGGCGCTTGGAGAGAGTCTGCGAGGAGCATGCGGCCCTGGCAGAGGAGAGTTGGGAGATGTCACGCGCAATTCGACGGATGGTGCTCATTGGGGCGCTTGCCGTGAGTGGACTCGTGGCGCTGGCCTCGAGCGCGGTCGCTTCAGTCTCGCCGGCGATCAGCCTCAACCAGAGCGCCGGCAGGACGGCCGGGTCGATGGCCAACCTCGGCGTCGACCTCACATTCGCACCCAGCGGCAGCGATTCGCCGGCTCACATGACGCTCAACCTGCCGCCCGGCCTGCTCGCGAATGCGGCGATCAACAACGGCGCCTGTCTCGTGGCCGCCGATCTGACCGACACCGCGTGCGAGGTCGGAAGCGGCACGGTGACCGCGTATGCCTATGGCACCGTCCCCATCCCCACGAACGTGACCTTCGACCTCGTTCCGCCCCCGGCCGCGGGGGACCTCGCTGGACTCGCCGTCAACAGCAACGGCACTCAGATCGGCTCGACGGCCGATATCAAGGTACGCCCCTCCGGGGATCCCGACGGCGTGGGCGTGACGATCCAGTTCGTCCTACCCAACTCGCTGTACGGCGTCCCGATCTCGATCCACGAGATCAACAGCACGTTCGACGGGCTGCGCTATCCCAGCACCTGCCCCTCAACTCCCGAGACCGTCGGCCTGGCCGTCGATTCCTACGGCGACTCAACGGTCCACGCCGCCAGCGCGCCGCTTGCGGTCACGGGCTGCTCCGCGCTGTCGTATTCACCGGCGTTTGCCGTCACGGCGACGCGGGACACCGCCGACAACGGAGTGAAGGTGGTCACCGACGTCACGCAAGCCGCGACCGAGGCGCCGAGCCGCTCGGTGGCCCTCGCGCTGCCGTACGCGCAGCTGCGGCCGAACACCGCCGGTCTGCAGCGGCTCTGCCTCAACCTGTCCAGCGGCACGTGCACCCCCGTCGGTTCCGTGACTGCGGTCTCGCCCCTCTACCCGCACGCGCTCACGGGACAGGCCTACCTCACCGGTACGATCGCCGGACTGACGCTGACGCTCGTGTTTCCCCCGCCCTTCCCGCTCACGCTGGTGGGGTCGGTCAACCTCGTCACGAACGTCACCACGTTCAGCGGTTTGCCGGACATTCCCCTGACCAGCCTCCAGGTGACGCTCGACGGCGGGCCGCAGGGGTTGTTCCTCTCGCTGTGTAATCCACCGGCGGGGACGGCCTCCGCGACCCTCGTCAGCCAAAACGCGGACAAGACCACGACCGTCCCCGCGAAGTTCTCGGTCGCCGGGTGCCCGTCGGCCGGCGGTGGCTCGAGCCCGGCCGCAGGCGGGGGCAGCACCGTCGGCGGAACGGCGTTGACGCGTCCGTCGGCGGCAGGCCTCGCCGCCGGGCACCCCTCGTTGAGCTTCAGACTCACGACGGTCAAGCACGCGGCCAGGCTCCGCGCGCTGACGATCGTGTTACCACGCGGACTGAGCTTCATCACGCACCGTTCCGGCCATCGGCTCATCGTCAACGGCGTCCGTCTCAAGGGCGCCACGATCAAGTCACTGGCCGAGTCCCACGGCCACCTGCTGGTCACGCTCCGACGCGCAGTGTCGAGCCTCAGCATCACGCTGACCAGCGCCGCCCTCCGTGAGAGTTCCGCGCTGCGGGCCAAGGCAGCGTCCCACATGCTCAAACGCCTGCCGCTGCGAGTCATCGCGCAGAACACCCGGGGCAAGCGAACCACGATCCTCGCCCAGGTCACGCACCTCGGGCTGTAGGCGAAAGGAATCGAAATGCGGCACCTCATCCTCCGCGCCCTGTCCGTGACGGCCGCCTGTGCCGCCCTGCTGATCCTGGCCGCGGCAGCTGACGCGTCGATCACACCGTCGATCAGGCTCGATCAGAGCGCCGGCACGGCGGCCGGCTCGAGCACCAACCTCGGCTTGGACCTCACGTTCGCAGACACTGGCACCGACTCGCCCCACAACCTGACGATCAACCTTCCTTCCGGACTTCTGGCCAACGCGTCAATCAACGGCGGGTCGTGTCTCAAGACGGCCGACACCTCGGGGAGCGCGTGCCAGGTCGGCTCGGGCACCGTCACCGCGACGGCCGATCCGATCCCGCCGTTGCTCAACCTTCCCGTGCCGGTTTCCGTTCCCGTGTCGTTCTACCTCGTTCCACCGCCGACGTCGGGCGATCTCGCCGGGCTCGCGGTGGAGGGGCTGGGCGAGCAGATCGGCCAGACCGGAGATATCAAGGTGCGGCCGACCGGCGACCCCAACGGCGTCGGGGTGACGATCAAGCTCGCCCTCCCCGATCAGCTCCCGCTCACCCTCCCGATCATCGGTCAGGTTCAGACCGCCTTCATCTCGCTCACCGAGATCAAGAGCACGTTCGACCGCCTGCGCTACCCAACGACCTGTCCGGCGACCCCGGCGAGGCTCAACGTCTCCACCGACTCCTACAGCGATGCCACCATCAAGACCGCTACCGGGCCACTGACGGTGACGGGGTGTGCGTCGCTGTCCTATTCGCCGGTGTTCAGAGTCACCGCGACCCGGGACAGCGGCGACCGGCAGGTCAGGCTCGCAACGACGATCACGCAGAGGCCCACTGAGACGCCGAGTCGGTCGGTGTCGCTTGCCTTCCCGCAGTCGGTGCTCGCGCCCAACCTCGAATCGATCCGCGCGCTGTGCCTCAACCTGGCCTCCGGCATGTGCCCGAAGGTGGGCTCAGCGACCGCGACCTCGCCACTGTACCCATCGACCCTCACCGGAACGGCCTACCTGACCGGTTCGGCGAGCGGGCTGTCGCTCACCCTCGTGTTCCCCTCCCCCTTCCCGCTCACCCTCACCGGAGCGGTGGACCTCGCCAAGAATGCCGCGACGTTCACCGGACTCCCCGACATCCCGTTGACGAATCTCGGCGTGAACCTCGACGGTGGACCCGAGGGACTGTTCCTGTCGACGTGCAACACGCCGTCGGGCAACGCGGCAGCGACGCTGACCGACCAGAACGGCGACAAGACGCTCACGGTCCCTGCCGCATTCACGGTCTCCGGCTGCCCGGGCACGGCCGGTGCGTCGGGCGGCAGCGGCTCAACCGGTGCCGGCGGCACCGGCGGCAGCCGGGACGCCTCAACCACCAGCGGCGTCACGGTTGGCCACACGACGATCAGCCGCGGTCGCTTCGCCGGCCTGGCCGCCGGCCACCCCGCTCTCAGCTTCCGGATGAGCCTGGGGAAAGGCGCGGCCAAGCTTCGTGCTCTGACGGTTGAGCTGCCCGCTGGCCTGACGTTCGTCGCTCGGCGTCACCGCGCCGTCGGCGTGTCTGTGAGGGGGGCGAAGATCCGCTCGCTCGTTCTCGTCGGCCGCCATCTCACGATCAACCTCCGGCGTGCGGTCCCGCATCTCACCGTAACGATCGCGCGCGGCGGGCTGAAGGAGAACGCCGCGATCCATCGCGCTGCCAGGGCCCACAGGCTGCGGAGCCTCAAGCTCACCGTGATCGCCCAGAACACGCGCGGTACGCGCACCACCATCCGTGCGCTGATCAAGAATCTCGGGCTATGAGGCGCGACCGCGGTCCCGCCCCTGCGTCCGCGTCGGGTCTGCTCGGCCGGCGAGCATGGGTGGGGTGCGCTACGCTGAGGGAGTCAGATAGCGATGGCAACCAGAGGGCGAGACCTTCATCTGAACGTCCCCTTGCCGCGAAAGCCGCCTGATCTTCTGATGGCCGAGAGTCCACCCACGGGTGGGCTTTCCGCGTTAATCGGGCGGATCAGGGCAGGATGTCGGTCAGCGTCGCCGTGAACCGCTCGCCCGACTCCTCCAGCTCGCCCTCGATGTGCAGGCGCGCGGGGCCGGTCTCGGTCCACAGGTCCAGGAAGTAGGCCCAGCCCGGCAGGTCCGGATCATCGGACTTGGTGAGCGCCTCGACCTCATAGATCTCACGTGGGGGCAGCACCAACGACTCGGGGCAGTCGTCCTCAACGCGCCGACGCAGGTCCTCGATTCCGAGCCGGCCTCCAGACGCGGCGCGGAGCTCCTCGTACTCGCCGTCCACGACGAGCCCGACCACGTCCTCCAGTGCCCGGTACATCGGCTCGGGCATCAGCTCGAGCGATTCGACGACCGCTTCCCGTCCGCCCAACTCGTGGCTCGGCGCCAGGTCAAGGCGGCTGTAGAAGTAGTCCTCGCACGCCGCGCGCGCCTGACGGCGAATGCTCTTGGACAATCCCGCCGCGCTGAGCGCAAAGCCCGCAGCGTCGATCGCCTCCTCGAGCGTGCCGTGGCGCCGTGTGAGCTGCGCGGTGATTGCGCGACCGTGCTCTGTGTCGCGCGCCATCGATGAGCCGTCCAGCAGGATTGATGGAGCGTCGTGGCGGCTGTAGCCCGCACAGGCCCGCACCGCAGAATGCAGGACGATGAGGTGGTCGCCCATTACGCCCGCTCGGGTATTGAATCGCCGGGCGTCATCTCAGATCGTCCAGCCCGTCGAAAGCGTGGTCGGCAGCGCTGTCATCAGATGCATCCTAGGAACTAGGAACGAACGGACCTGCGGCCAGCTCGAACCCGGGCCAAGACGCCCGGCGAGCGGTCGTAGTGATTGGGAACGCGGTGGCGGACCGACGCCGGGCCGGGCGCCGGGCGAGCGGCCGTTTCGCCGCCCCCGGAGCGGCGGTCCCCGAGACTGACCTCAGACCAGGTTCGCTCTCATCCGAGCCCAGCGGGCGTCGGAGGAACCGGCCGACCCGGACACCACGGATTGACGGGCACGCCCACGCACGGATCGGGCATCGTCGCCAGGTTCTTCGGGAGCGGGTGCATGACCACCTTGGTGGCTTTCGGATAGGGCTTGCCGCCCGGGCAGGAGATGCTGCCCCCGACCAGGGAGCCCTCGTTGCCGCACAGAATCTCCGCGACCAGCGGCAGGTTCACGTTGGCGGGCACGGCGGCGCCTGTGCACACCGGATAGGTGTGCTGAAGGCCGGCCGGCGACGTCGTCAACCCAGCCGGGTCCACGTTCCCGCGGTAGCAGGATGTTGGATGGCCGTCCTCAAGGTTGACCGCGGCGATGTCGCCGTTGGTCGCATGCCCGTAGGAGCCGTTGTGCGCGAAGCTGTTGTTGAGAATTGCGTTCCCGAAGCCGTCGAACAGGCACGGGAGCGTGAGCAGGCCGAGTACGTTGAAGTTCAGCGTGCCGCCGATGCACGGCGGTCCGCCCTCTCCCTGCTGGACCTGGAGCAGCACCCCCCACGCATTGTTGCGGACGATCCGGTTGTGCATCACGGTGTCGTTGCGCGCCCCGCTGAGTGACAGGCCCACCCCGAGAGGGGTGGAACCGGCCTGGCCCACCTCGGGCGCACTGCGATCGTTGTTGTCGTGGATGTAGTTGTTCATCAGCACCCAACATGAGTGGGTGTGGGTGATCGGGCTGGTGCCGTGGTTGGGACATGCGCCGTTCTGGGGCGACGGGGCATCGCCGTTCTCGCTGTCGGTGTCGAAGCCGTCCTGGTTGTTGTCGAACTCGGAGTTCTTGATGACCATCTGGCCGCCGGAGTTGGTCCCTGAGTAGCCGAGCGCGTTGAACTCGCTGTGAGCCCGGTTGATTGTCTGGTCACACCGCTGCTGGCAGGCACCGATGTAGTAGCCCGAGTCGCTGAAGTTGCTGGCGTAGGTCTCAGACCAGGTACCCCCGGTCCAGTTGCTCGAGAAGATGCCGTACTGCGCCGGGGTGTCGTTGGGCTCGTAGAACGTGCTCGTCGCGCTGAGATAGGAGCCGTAGTAACCGTGGCCTCCGATCTTGCCGCTGCGGTCGCCGCCGTTCCACCAGATCTCGTTGCCCGTGTCGCCCTTGCCGCTGAGGAAATTGCAGGCGGTGAGATTCTCGACCCACACGTTGGCGGCCTTCCACACCATGATCCCGTTGAGTCCGAGCGCGCCGCCCGCACCATGCGGACCGAAGTTCTGGGCGCTGCGGGCTCGGCTGCACGCCTGCCCCGACTTGGTCCCGTCGAATATCACCGTTTTCCGGTTCATACCGCGCAGATAGAGCCGCGGCGTCGTGATCAATACACCGGCTGGGGTGTCGGTCCGGCCGGCGGGCTCCCGGGAGGAGGTCGTCTTGTAGTCGCCCGGCCCGATCAAGATCCAGTCGCCAGGGCGAGCGGCGTCGACTGCGGCCTGGAGTGACCTGTACTGCCCGCGAATGCCCTTGTAGGTTCCCACCCGAAGCACGTGCGCCCCGGCCGCGCTGACTGATGCGAGCGCGGCAAACGCCACGAGGATTACCGCAAGCCGCTTCATCTTCCACCCTCCCAGTCGCGAGGGTCCGGACGCTCTCAGAACGACCGCTGACCGCCTCACCCATTTCGGGTGAGCGCCGCGGTCAAACGGCGGACGCACCGCGGCGCTGGTTGGACTCCGCTATTGCGGGTGCTGCTCGGCGGTCTGAGCGAGCGCCTCCTCGAGTGCGCCCTTGCCACCGGGTTTGCCGGTGATCGCCAGCTCCGGAGACCACGTGGGGACGCGCCCCACGAGCGCTGCGGCGCGCTTGCGGCCCGCGACCTCGATTGGTGCACGCTGACGGAGCTGAGCGAGCAGCCGGGTGCTGTACTGCTGTGGCGACTCCTCGGGCGCGATCGCGGGTCGGTCGAACTCGAAGAACTCGACCCGCACGCGCGGGCGTGCGCTGGGGAACCTGGGGATCGCGACTGTGCCGTTGCACGCCACCCCGATGACCGTCGCCTCCGGCACCGCCCGCGCCAGGTAGCCGACGCCGCTGCGGGCTCGCAGCGCTCGGCCGAGCGAGCGTGTGCCCTCTGGGTAGATCCCGATGCATGCGCCCTTACGGAGCTCCTCGATCGCCCGGTCAAGCGCTCCGGTGTCGCCGGACCCGCGCTCGATCGGGACTTGGCCCATCCCGGTCAGCACTCCGCCGAGCAACTTGTTCTTCCACATTGAGGACTTCGCCAATGCCCTGATCTGCCGGCGCGGCAACGCGGCGATGCCGGTCGTTACGGTGTCCCAGTAGCTGTCGTGATCGCCGACGACCAGCAGCGGCCCCTCCAGCGGCAGCAGCTCGAGGCCGGTCACTCGCAAGCGGCCCCACCACACAACGCCGGGAGTGGAGGCGATCATCACACCGCGATACGCCGGGGGGATGGGCTCGATGCGATCGGACATCGCCCCGCAGGCTACCCGGACAGGCGCCAGGCAGCACCGAGGCGGGTCCCCGGTGCGGCCCGGCGCCGCGGCGCGACCTATGGCGCGGTGAGCGTCGCGGTCGGATTGTTGTTGACCGTGAGCGCGGTGAAGTTGATCGGACCCCAGAACGCCCCGGCGCAGTCGGAGTGCGCGTTGAGGTAGAACGTGTTCGATCCGCTCACGACAGGCAGGACGTCGGAAACCGACTCATCAAGCCCGAGAAACGTCCCACCGCCGTTCTCGGTGGGGAGGTTGCCGTTGATCCAGTTGTCCATGTATCCGTGCAGCGTCGTCCCGGGGGCGAAGTTGGGGATGCTCGGCGTGGCGGCGATCTGATTCTGAACGTGGCAGTCGACATTGGGCGTGTTGTGGACCCTGACGGCGAAGTGAGCGGTCAGATCCACGAACCCATTGGCCGGCGAGGTGAACTTGAACGTCGCGACGTGTCCATCGCCCTGGGGAACGGCGTTGCTCGGGTACACCTCGCCGGTCCAGGCCGTCGTGATACCCGCAGCTCCGGCCGGACCGCGCGCCCCGGCCGGACCTCGGGCCCCGGTCGGACCGCGCGCCCCGGTGGCGCCCTTCGCATTCCAGCTCAGGGTGTGATCGCGGCGCGCACAGCGGTGCGCGCGGTACAAGGTGCCGCCGTTGTGGTGAACGCATACCGTGATTTTGCCCCCCCCGCCAGTGGCGGCGTAGGCGCCGCCCGCAGCGGCCACGACCAATGCCAGGACCCCCAGCACCGTCGCCGGTGCGCTCCGCGCCTGCAGTATCCGTCTCATGGTCCCTCCTAGTGTGGTGTGAAAGTGCGTCGGAACGGGCTGACCGCCACGAAATCGCGCTGCACGACCAACTCGGAGCCCCGACCGACGACACGAGCTCCCCGTTGTGCCCCCTCAGCGCCCACTTCGCCTCCGCTCATCCCGATAAAGCCCACAGGTACCGATACCCGTAAACCGGCCGAGCCGGAGCGAGCCGCACTCGGACGGTCTCGCGGACTCTACATCGCGACCCGCTCACGGGAACCAATACTCCTGCACCACGGTAAGGGACGGTCGGGCTCCGTGGCTGCTCTAGGTCCCGCCTGAGCTCTCTCCACCCCTGGGTGGAGACGGATAGCGGTCTCCACCTGAAGATCAACCCGGACGCCGATGTCATGGTGCCTCGTGAAGGTCACGATGCTCCCATGACAACCACCGATTACCTCATCGACTCACTTCTCGTCCTCCTCGTCCTGCTCCAGATCAAGGAGCGAACCCTCACCACAAAGACTCTCGTCCGCCCGCTGGTGATCATCGGGATCGCGGTCGCCAACTATCTGCACGGGATCCCGACGGCCGGCAACGATCTCGTCCTGGTCGCCATCCTCGCTCTGGTCGGGGGCGCGATTGGCCTCGCCAGCGCCCAGACGGTGCTCATGCGGGTCGGGGCCGACGGCGATGTGCTCGCACGCGCCGGCTGGGGTTCCGGGTTCCTCTGGGTGCTCGGGATGGGCTCGCGGTTTGCCTTCATCTACTGGATCACCCATACCGGCGGCTCATCGATCGCCCAGTTCAGCGCCCAGCACGCCATCACCCCAAGCGCCTGGACGGTCGCTCTGCTTGCGATGGCGCTGTTCGAAGTGGCCTCTCGTTCGATGCTGCTGGCGGTCCGCCGCCAGCGCCTGCAGGGCCGTCGTGCCTTCCAGCTCGCCTGACCCGGTTACCTTCTCGCAGTGATCCTCAGTTACTTCACCGGGCGCGCAGCGCTCACGATCCGGCTGATCGGCCTTGTGCTGATCAGCTGGACGGTGTTAACGACCAATCGCCACCCCCCGGGCCTCGACGGGCGTGGCCTCGTCATCAGCATTCTGTTCGGACTGTGCGTGGTGGCCTGGCTGGCGTGGACGTGGCGGCCCTTCACGGATCGCGGGATCACGCCGGAGGTGTGGGTGCTCGCGGGCGCGGGCGGCGCCCTCTGTGGGGCCTCGCCCAACAGCGCCGCCAGCGCCTTTGTGTTCGTGGCGGTTGTCGCAGCCGGCGTTCGGGCCCAGCTGCAGCGAGCCTTCGTCGTCGTCGGGGTGGGCGTCCTCGCCCTGGCAGTGTCCGTCCTCGTCTACGACGGCAGTGCGCTCGGCCTGCTCGCCTACTCACTCGGCTTCGCCGCGGCGACCCTCGGCGGCGCCAATGCCCGCCAAGCGGCGGCCAGGGCCGAGCAGGCCGAGCTGCTCCTCGCCCAGACTCAGCGCTCGCACGAGGAGCAGCTACGCGCCGCCCACCTGGAGGAGTCGACGCGGGTCGCACGGGAGATTCACGACGTGCTCGCGCACGCGCTCGCCGGTCTGACGATCCAGCTCGAGGCCACGAGCGCACTGCTTGACCAGGGCGCCGATGCCGCGGCGATCAAGACCCGCCTGGACCACGCCCAGGCGCTGGCGCGAGAGGGGCTGCGTGAGACCCGCCGCGCGGTCGGAGCGCTGCGCAGTGAGCCGGTCGCGGTCCGGGCCGGGATCGAGGCGCTCGTCGAGGAATACCGGGCCGGTGGCGGGGTCGCCGACCTGAGGATTGACGGTGATCCCGACCGGCTCGCCGAACCGGTTGCCCAGGCCGTGGTGCGCATCGTTCAGGAGGCCTTCACCAACGTCCGCAAGCATGCGCCGGGAGCGAACGTATCGGTCGTGCTGGACTCCGGCGACAGCGCCGATGACGAGCTTGTGCTCGTCATCGACAGCCACCCGTCGGCCTCGCCACGAAGCCCCAGCACCCTGGTCCCGACCGGTGGAGGCTACGGTGTCCAGGGCATGCGCGAACGTGCCCAGAGTCTCGGCGGGACCCTCACCGCCGGCGTACGCGGGGATGGCTGGCGGGTCGAGCTGCGCATTCCCGCGCGCCGGGGCACGGAGTCGTGAGTGACCCGATCCGAGTTCTGGTCGCTGACGATCAAGCGCTCGTGCGCGAGGGGCTGATGACGCTGCTGGAGATCGCGGCCGGGATCGAGCCCGTCGCCGCCGCCGCCGATGGCGAGGAAGCCGTCGCCCTTGCGGCACGCCACCGCCCGCACGTCGTGCTGATGGACCTGCGTATGCCCAGGCTCGACGGCGTCGAGGCGACCCGACGGATTCGTGCTGCCCAGCCAGAGACCGAGATCGTTGTGCTCACGACCCACGCCGATGATCAGTCGATCCTCGGCGCGCTCCAGGCCGGCGCGCGCGGCTACCTCACCAAGGACGCCGGGATCGCCGAGATCTCCCGGGCCATTCAAGCCGCCGCCGCTCATCAGGCGCTCCTCGATCCGGCCGTGCAGGCGCGGCTGCTCGCCGCCGCCGCCGCCGCGACCCCTGCGGCGGCCCCCGGCGCCGATCTCCCGGACGAGCTGACGCCGCGGGAGGCCGAGGTCCTCCGGCTGATCGCACGTGGGATGTCAAACGCTGAGATCGCCGCCGCGCTCGTCGTCAGCGAGGCGACGGTCAAGAGCCACATCAACCATCTGTTCGCCAAGATCGGCGCGCGCGACCGCGCGCAGGCCGTGCACTACGCCTACACCCATGGCATCGCCGTCTGAGCGCCCAGATATCGCCCTGCTCACGTCACCGGCAACGACCGCCGTTGGCGATCGTACATTCGCCAGACGGCGTCGTACACCCGATGGGCGGCGATGAACGGCGCCAACTCCTGCTCATCGTCCCAGCCGTAGGCATCGAGCATTGCTCGGACACCGCGCGAGTCCGCGCCGCGGGCCCGGAGACTCATGGTGTAGCCGGCGATATCCCAATGAACCGGCCCTCGAAAGGTGTCCTCAAAGTCATTCCAGACGAGGCGTTGCGGAGTGTGGAGCAGGTTGCTGAGCGATACGTCGCCGTGCAGCGCCTGGGTGGGCAGCGCTGACTCAAAGACGACCTCTCGCAGCGCCTCGAGTCGCTCGCCAAGCGCTGCGACCGCTTCGGCCTCCCGGGCGTCGGCCGGTCGAAGCTGGCCGTGCAGGCGCTCGATGTCCTCGCGCAGGTTTCGTAGGTTGGCCAGGTCACCGTCGAACGGTCGCAGCGCATCGTGGAGGTCCCTCAGCGCCCGGCCAAGCCGGTGAGCGTCATCGAGGTGGGCTGCGGGCCCGACGTCTGCAAGCCACTCTGAGAAGGTCATCCACAGGCCGTCGTGATGGTGTGGCCCGGGCGCGATCAACGGGCTCGGGGCGACAGCCAAGCCGGACGGCGCCAGGAACTCAAGCACCGAGACCTCTCGCTCAAGCCACCTCCGCGGATCGTCGTGGAGGGCCACCGTTCCGGTCATCACGCGAGCCACGACCGGCGCGGGACGTAGATGCACGAGCACATTGCTCCCGGAATAGATGACGGCGGCCTCGTCCCGCGCCAGCCCGTACGCCGCTGCGACCGCAGCCGCCGCCGCCAACGCGGATTGATCGAGATCGCTCACCATCGCAAGGAATCTCGCAGATGTAGGCTGACGCCTATGCCGATGCCCAAGCGCGCGAGCGTCGAGGATTTCTTTGCGCAACTCAATGACGCGCAGCGGCCGCACCTTGAGGTGCTCAGGGAGCTGAGCCTCGCCGCCGACCCGGAGGCGCGGGAGGAACTGAAGTGGAACCTGCCCGTGTACGTGCGCGGCGACAAGACGAGTCTGTGGATGCTTCAGAACTTCAAAAACCACTGCTCGCTGCGGTTCCCACCACCGTTCTTCGCCACTCAGAAGGCCGCGGTCGAGGCCGCCGGGTATGAGGCCGGCGAGGGCTTCATCAAGCTCCCCTATGAGCGCGAGCTGCCGACCGAGCTCCTGAAGGGACTGATGCAGGCGCGGGTGGCGGAGTACGAAGCGACCGGTGCCGGCTGGAACGACCGCTGACCCCCGGCGGGGCCGGCGTGGGGCGTTGCACCAGTGCGGCGGCCGTCAGCTGCGGCGGCCGGTCAGCGCCAGGAAGGCGCCGAGGCCGATCATGCTGGCTCCCCCGGCCGTGCCCATGCGTTCAAGGCGCCGCGGCGAGCGGCCAAACCATTTGCGTGCGCTGCCGGAGGCAATCGCCCAGCTCGAGTCAGACAGGAGCGCGACGCCCACGACAATCAGCCCCAGCGACAGCAACTGCAGGCTTGTGTGTCCCTGGGAGCGATCGATGAAATCAGGGACGATCGCCGTGAAGATGATCAGGCCCTTGGGATTGGTGAAGCCGACCGTCATCCCCTCACGCACGGTCGTCGCGAGGCTCCGAGGAGCGGCCGCCGCCGAGACGATCTCCGCCGACAGACGCCCGCGCTCGCGGATCGTGCGGACCCCCAGGAAGATCAGATAGGCGGCCCCGATCAGGAACGCCGCGAGGTGGCCGGTCGGAACCATCCGCGGATCCTTTCACGCCCCCAGAGGGAGCGAGGCGGAAACGCTCCGGGGGAGTTGGCGAAGCCCTGGGGAGAGGGTCGCGCCGACCGCGATGGTGAGAGTCCAGCCGGCGAGCACGAGCACGGTCGTGGCCTCGCCGGCGTGTTGAAAGAGCTGGCCGACGGCGAGCGGTCCGATCCATCCGATCGAACCGGCGATGAACGAGGCGCTGGCCTGGACGCGGCCGCGCAGGTGATCGGGCGTCAGCGCGATCCGCGTGCCGACGACGACCGAGCTGCTCAGAGCCATCGGCATGAACATGAGGGCGACGACGATGCCGATGAGCAGGGCCGAGTGGGCCAGGAGCAACATCGGCACCAGCGCCGCTGCGAACCATGGCTCGCAGAGCACCGACCATCGTGCCGACAGCCGTCGGCGGCCCGGTCGCGCCACGAGCGCGCTGGCGAGACCGCCGGCGCCGATGACCGCGAACGCCAGGCCGACGGCCGCCGAGCTCGCACCGTGGCGGCGGGCGATCAGCACGGCCAGCAGCTCCACGGACGCCAGGGTCACATTGGCCGCGGCATACAGGATCGATCCAGCGCGGAGAAACGGCCGGTGCCACAGCCACGTGATCCCCTCACGGATCCCATCGATCATTCTGCCCGACTGCGTGCACGGTGAGGCGGCACCGGCGGGGACCCTCACCGCCACTACGGCCAAGCCCGTGGCGAAGAAGGAGATCGCGTCGGCCAAGAACGGCAAGCCGCGAGCGATCCCAAACAGCGCTCCGCCGAGCGGCGGGCCGCCGATCACCGCCACCGACGCGCGGGCCTCGTTGATCGCCACCGCGTCCGAGATGGCCGCTGGCGCCACGACAGCGGCCAGCAATCCCCGCTCGGCGATCAGCGCCACCGACCACAACGCCGCGTTGACGAACGCCACCACCATCAGCTGCCACAGCGGCGGACGAGCGACCGCGAGCATGACGACGAGGCTGCCCATGGCGATCGCCCGACCGATCGCGCAGCCGATCATCACCCGCCGGCGATCCCAGCGGTCCACCAGCACCCCCGCCGGTAGCGGTGCCAGTGGGTACGCCAGCGAACGCGCCAGACCCACCAGTCCCGCGTCCGCGGGCGAGCCCGTCAGCGCGAGGACCAGCAGCGGCATCGCGACCGAGGTGGCCTGCGAACCGACCTCCGATAACGCATCCCCCACCCACAACAGGGTGAAATTGCGGTTGGCCAGCAGCCCCGCGCGGCGGCCAGCCGCAGGGACAGCGACCCCCTGAGACGACGACATGCACTAGCTCCTCACCGGGCCGAACCACTCGTTCGGCCCGTCGTAACGACACAAGACACAGACCGGCTCCAGATGGAGCCACACCGATCCGCGCTACGGCGGCGTCAAGCGAAAGTGCGTCGACATCATGACCAGCAGACTATGCACGAGCGGGGTGAAGTGCAAGCGCTGTCACCACGTCCGGCAGGCTTCAAACTCAGAGCCGACACCCCGCAGTCGCCCGGTTGACCGACCATCGCGGGCCGGGCCAGGGTCGGAACTCTGGCCGGGCTGGCGGTTGGTTTCGGGGACGGCGCTGAGCGGCGCGTCACGTGGAGGTTTGATGGTGCCTGCCCGGAGCATCGTGGTGAGCACCGCGAGCACCCCGGCGAAGCTGGCCAGACCGAACGCTGCCGCCGGCCCGGCGCCATCGGCGACGACGCCCGCACCGGCCGCTCCGAGCGCCCCGCCAACTGCCATCGCGGTGGCGAGCCAGGCGAAAGCCTCGGTCATGCTTCCGGCGGGGGCGGCGTGGTCGACCATCGCGTAGATGGTGGCCTCGGTCGGGGCGATTGCGGCGCCGGCGACGAACAGCACGGCCGCCAGCGCAATGATGCTTCCGTCGGCCGGGATCAGGCCCAGGTTCCCGATCGTGAGCGCGCCGAGCAAGAGCGCCAGCCCGGCGGCGCGGCGTGCCCCGCCGCCGAGACGGGTGAGGAGCAGGCCGCCGATGAAGGAACCGGCGCCCCACACGGCGAATAGGGGCGCGGCGACCGTGGTGCTGTCAAGCGTCTTGGCGACCGCGGTGACAGCGACCTCGTCGGCGCCGAGGAGCATGCCGACGGCGATCAGCACGATTACCAGTGTGCGCATCCCCGGAGTGCGCAGGGATCCTTCCCGCAGCCCCGGTCCGCCTGGTGGCGGCTGCCAGGCGCGCGAGGCCGGTTGCGCGGCGAATGCGGCGGTCGCGGCCAGCAGCACGACGCCGGCCACCGCGAGGGCCGCGCCGGTGGACCACAGCGCGGCAACACAGAGCACGAGCGGCGGCCCGAAGATGTAGGTCAGTTCGACCACCGACGCCTCAAGCGCGTAGACGGCACGGACGGCGCCGGCATCGATGAGGGCTGGGAGTTGGGTGCGCAGGCAGGCGCCGACCGGTGGGGTGGACAGCCCGATGCCGGCGGCGAGCGCGACCAGGACGGTGAGCGACGCGCCCGCCGGCAGCATGGCAATCGCGACCAGCAGCGTCGCGGCAACGCCCGCGCTTACGAGCAGCACCGAGGTCTGCCCGCGGTGGTCGACGAGCCTCCCGAGCAGCGGACCGCCGACACCAAGCGCGATCGCGTAGGTGCCGGCGACCACGCCGGCCGCGGCGAACGAGCCGGTCAGGTGCTGCGTATGCACGAGCAGCCCAACGTCGAGCATCGCTGGCCCTAGCCGGGCGACGATGGAAGTGGCGAACAGGATTCGCGCTCCGCGGGGTGGTGCGACCGAGTGCATGCGGCGATGCTAGGTTTCCACTGGTGCAGGTGGAAGATCCACAATCGTGGCTTTTGACGAGACCAGTCAGCCGCTAGATCTGCTCCTCTCCGTCAGCCGCGACGACTCACGAACGCTCGGCGCACAGATCGAGGACCGCCTGCGGCAGGCCATCCGGCAGGGGGCGCTGCGACCGGGTGCGCGGGTGCCATCCACTCGCGACCTGGCGCGCCAGCTCGGCGTTTCACGGAGGGTCGTGGTGGACGCCTATGCCCAGCTCGGTGCGGAGGGCTATTTGAGACTGCGCCAAGGCGCCCGGCCCCGCGTCGCCGACGCGGCGGCGGTTGCGAGCGAGGCACGGACAGGTGCGTCCCCCGCCACAACGCAGCCGCGCTTTGACTTCCGTCCCAGCGTGCCCGACGTCTCGACCTTCCCGCGGGCGGCATGGCTGCGCTCGCTTCGCGCTGCGCTCGCGACGATGACCGACGCCGACCTCGGTTACGGCGACCCCTGCGGGGTGACGGCGCTGCGCTCCGCGCTGGCCGACTACCTCGGCCGCGTCCGTGGCGTCGTCGCCGATCCTGAGCACATCGTCGTCACCAACGGCTACACCCAGGGCCTCGGCCTGGTGTGCCACGCGCTCGCGGCGGTCGGCGCTACAC
>JBAWFG010000131.1:0-1616 GCA_049591655.1 Solirubrobacteraceae bacterium | reverse complement strand
CGACGGCGACCCCGAATCCCTGGGGCATGACGACGAGCACCGTCCCGCGATAGACGAGCGACAGCTCCTGGGCGAGAAAGCGGGCATAGCTCTGGGGCATCCGCCACAGTTCGGTCACCGACCCCAGATCGGCGGGGCCCGCGATGATCGCCAGCCGGATCGGATTGGGACTGTGCGCCCCCTCCTGCGCGAGCGCGGCGAGCTGGTCACGGCGCCCGGCCCCAATGCCCGCGTCGCCGGGGATGAACACGGGCTGGGAGGCGAGCACGTCGCTGGCCGGATCGCCGTCGGCGCCGGCACGCCCCGCCCCCGCGCACGCGATCACCAGGCTCAGGCAGGCGACCGCCAGCGCCCGGTGGAGCGGGGTCCGGCGGAGGAGGGACGGGAGCGTAGAGTCCGGCAATCGATATGGCTCTCAGGTGGTGGCAGCGGCGCCGGGCCGGCGCACTGACGGTCATTGTGGCGGCTCTGGGGCTCCCGGCGACCGCGTCCGCGCATGGACCGGTGGACCCCGCCGCATCGAGCTACCTCGCCCGGCCGGCCGCGGTGCCCGCCGGTCTACGCGCCGAGGTCGTCGACGGCGACCAGCGACTGTGGCTGGCCGTCGCGCCGGGTCAGACGGTGACCGTCATCGACTATCAGGGTGCCCCGTACCTGCGCTTCTCCGCGGCCGGGGTCGCCGTCAACCACGCCTCGGAGATGTACTACTCCAACCAGGTCCCGCCCGAGGTGCCGCCTCCGGGCACCGGGCCCGGCACGCGGCCGGTGTGGGTTCCGGCGAGCTCCGGGCACAGCTATGAGTGGCACGACGGCCGTCTGCACGCGCTGGCGGCGACGGCGCTCTCGCCCGGGGCCGCCTACCTCGGACGGTGGCGGATCCCGCTGCTGCTCGACGGCCGCCCGGCCGCCATCACCGGTGGTCTGTACTACGCGCCGAGCCCGTCGATCGTGTGGTTCTGGCCGATCATCGTCTGCCTGGCCTGTGTTCTGGCCGCAGTGCGGCTGCGCCGCGGCGAGCTCGACGAGCGCATCGCCCGTGGGCTGGCGGTCCTGGCGCTGGCGGCCTTCACCGCCGCGGGCGCCGGTCAGCAGCTGCACGGCCGCCCCAGTGTGTCGCTCGGCCAGGAGCTCACGCTCGCGGTGGCGCTGGCATTCGTGGCCTGGGGGGTGTCATGCCTGGTCCGTCGCCGACACGGCTGGTTCACGTTCTTCGTGATCGCCGCCGTCGCGATCTGGGAGGGGGTCTCGCTGTTGGGCGTGTTGCTCGACGGCTATGTCCTGATCGCACTGCCGGCCTTCGCGGCCCGGACTGCGGTGGTGGCCTGCCTGAGCGCGGGGATCGGGCTGCTGCCGGTGGTCTTCGCAATGGCCGAGCGCGGTGGCCGGAGCGCTCGCAGGACAGCCACCGAGTGACCGCCCGGCGGCTGCTCATGGCGGCGGCGGCCGCGCTGGTGACGGCGGCGCTGGGCGGCTGTGAATCAGGCTCGGCGTCGTCCTCCTCGGTGGCGAGCGCCGCGATCCCGCCCGGATTGGCGCGCGAGGCCCGTCCGATCGGCCGGGGCGGGGAGTTTCACCCCGCGGCCACGGGCCCGGTACTCGGCGCCTGCCGCCACCCG
>JBAWFG010000130.1:0-25983 GCA_049591655.1 Solirubrobacteraceae bacterium | reverse complement strand
CAGGACGCGCGTGCGGGCGGTCGGGCTGGGCTTCGCGCCCGCGTAGGGCTCCTCGGGGGGGCCGGCGGTAAAGCCGCGCTGCCCGTGCTCTCGCGCCATCTTCATCACCTGGGCAATGTGCAGCGCGCGTCGTCCCGCGTCCGATTGCTCGATCTGGGTCTTGCAGGAAAAGCCGTTGGCCACAATGACCGTCTCGCAGTCCGCTTTCCGTACGGCGGGTAGGAGCGCGAGCTCGCCGGACTTCATCGAGATGTCGTAGTGGCCCTGTTCAAAGCCCCAGGAGCCGGCCAGGCCGCAACAGCCGCCGTTGACAGCCTCGACCTCGATGCCCATGCGCTCGAGGAGCTTGTGCTCGGGATCCATGCCTCCGGTGGCCTTGTGGTGGCAGTGCCCCCACATGAGGGCCTTGCGGTCAAGGCGCGGGACCGGCACGTCGTACCGTTCGAAGAACTCGGCGAAGTGCATGGCGTTATCGGCCAGGCGCTGAGCGTCGTCGTCGTGGGGCATCATCCCGGTGAGCTCGTCCTTGAACACCGCCAGGCAGCTCGGCTCCATCCCGATCACTGGGGTTCCCGCCCGGATCTCCTCGCGGAGAACCTCGAGCGTGTTGTTCAGGTAGCGCTGCGCGAGGTCGAGGAAGCCGTAGTCGTAAAGCGGTCGTCCGCAGCAGACGTGTCCCTGGGGCATGACGACCTGCCATCCGGCGGCCTCGATCGCCTCTACGCAGGCGACGCCCACGTCGGTGTGGAAGTGGTTGTTGAAGGTGTCGGGCCACAGCACGACTCGGCGGCCGTGCGGGTTCTGGGTCCCGCCGCGCTGCTGCCACCAGCGTTGCAGCGTCAGCGGCGCGAACTCTGGGATCGAACGCTCCGGCGCCATTCCGGCAGCGAGCTTGGCCAGATGCGACAATCCAGGGGTCTGTGTGACGAAGTTGACCAGCTCGGGCATGCGGGACGCCACCCGGGCTGCTTGATCGATGAGCCCGAAGGCGTACGCGTAGCGGGGGCGCCAGCGTTTCAGGCTCTTGAAGTGGTGATGCCAGAACTCCGCTTTGTAGGTCGGCATGTCGACCTGGACCGGGCAGTCGCTGGTGCACCCCTTGCAGGCTAGGCACAGATCGAGCGCGTCGCGGACCTCGGTGCTCTGCCAGCCGTCGGTGATGACGTCGCCCTCGAGCATCTCGAACAGCATCCGGGCGCGCCCGCGCGTAGAGTCCTTCTCCTCTCGGGTGACCATGTAGCTCGGGCACATCACGCTGCTGGCGTCGGGCACGCGGCACTTGCCGATCCCCACACAGCGCAGGGCGGCGTGGGCAAAGTCGCCATCGTCTTGGCTGTAGGAGAAGCGCACCGGCGGGCGCCACGGGTTGTAGGCAGGGCCGAGCTTGAGGTGCTCGTCGAATCGGTAAGGGTCGATGACCTTGCCGGGGTTCATCTTCCAGTCGGGGTCCCAGATGCGCTTGAACTCGCGCATCGCCTCCAGCAGCTCGTCGCCGTACTGCTTGACCAGCAGTTCGGCGCGCTGCTGCCCATCGCCATGCTCGCCCGAGAGCGAGCCTCCGTATGAGATGCACAGGTCGGCCGCTTCCTCCAGGAATGCCCGGTAGGTTGCGATCCCCTGGGCGGTGCGCAGGTCGAAGTCGATTCGGCTGTGGATGCAGCCCTGGCCAAAGTGGCCGTAGAACGCCCCGTGGTACCCGTACTTGTCATACAACGCCATCAGGTCACGCAGGTAGGGCCCGATCACCTCCGGGGGGACCGCGGAGTCCTCCCACCCGGGCCAGTGATCTTTTCCGTCGGGCGGGAACGCAGTCGCGCCGAGTCCCCCCTCGCGGACCTGCCACAGATCTCCGCTGTGGCCGCCCTCCTGCTGGGAGTACATGATCTTGATCCGCACCGGGTCATACCCCTTCTCCTCGACCAGCCAATCCCGAAAGCGATCGGCAGTGTCCTCAGACTCCTCGGCGGTGTCGGCACCGAACTGGACCATCAGCCAAGAGGCGTGACCGCGGTCGCGGCGGGGCAACTCCGTCAGCTCGGAGACGTGCTTGCCCAGCTCGGTCTCGTCCTCGATCAGCCGATGATCGAGCGCCTCGAGTCCGATCGGCTTCCACTCCATGATCTCCATGACGTGCTCAGCGGCGTCGGCGATCTCGTCGTACTCCACCACGACCAAGGTGCGCTGCAGCAGCGCGGGGGTGAGCTTGAGGCGCACCTGCAGCGTCGTGGCGCACGTGCTCTCAGTGCCCACCAGCGCACGGGCGACGTTGAACCCGCGCTCGGGCAAGAGCTCGTCGAGGTTGTAGCCCGAGACGCGGCGTGGCAGCTTATCGACGGGCTGATATCGCTGACGGATGAGCTCGGCGTAGCGGTCGCGCAGGTCGCGCAGCTGGGCGTAGATCTCCCCCTTGCGACCGCCCGCGGCGATGATCTGATCGAGCTGGTCCTCCTCGCCGACGCCGACCCAGAAGCGGGCCCCGTCATGGGTGACGATTTCCATCGCCTCGACGTTGTCGGACGTCCGTGGACCGGGGCCGTACAGCTGCGCCTGCACGGAGTGGATCCCGCACGAGTTGTTGCCGAGGTTGCCGCCGATGGCACAGCGCGAGTGGGTGGAGGGGTCGGGCCCGAAGATCATCCCCACCTGCGGACCGATCTTCTCGTTGACCTGCTCATTGATCGCCCCCGGCTGACAGAGGACCGTCTGCGTCTCGGCGTCGGCGTCACCGATCTCGGTCAGGTACTTGCTGAAGTCGATCACGACGGCGAAGTTGACCGTCTCCCCGGACAGGCTCGTGCCCGCGCCGCGGTTGACGATCGGGGCGCCCAGCTCGTGGCAGATGCGGTGGGTGGCGACGACGTCGTCGAGCGTTCTGGGAACCACGACGCCGATCGGCACCTGCCGGAAGTTGGAGGCGTCGGTGGCATACAGCGCCTTGCTGCCGGAATCGAAACGTACCTCGCCCGTTACCTCCGCCTCCAGCCGGCGGCGCAGGGCACGGGTGTCGATGGTGACCGCGCCGGCCATGCCGCCCGTAAAGCGCGGATCGACGCGGGCGGGGATCGTCTCTCTGGCGGCAGTCATTCGGCTCCTGGTGTTTAGATCTCGTAGCGGCGGGCGTCGGCGCGCTTGAGCTCCAAGCCGAGCCCGAAACGGTCACGGTCGGGGCGCAGCAGCCCGCCGGTGGGGTCGAGCGTCCCATCGAACAGGAGGCTCTCGATGCGCTGGTGGTCGTGGAAATACTCGACGTGCACGACGGTCTCCATCGCGCAGCAGGCGTGCGCGGAGATGGCCGGGGCGCAATGCGCCGAGAACGGCAGGCACCGCGCCTTGCACAGCCCGTCGATGCGCAGCAGGTTCGTGATCCCGCCGCAGCGGGTCACGTCGGCCTGCAGCAGATGGACAGCCCCGGCGTCGAGCATGCGTTGGTAGTAGGGCAGGTTCCAGCCATACTCGCCGGCGGCGATAGCCATGCCGGCGGGGGCGCGCTCGCGTACCTGCGCCAGGCCGCTCAGGTCCTCGGAGGAGACGGGCTCCTCGAAGTAGGTGACACCGAGCTCGCGGTAGCGCTGGGCCCACCACGCCGCGTCTGGCGGAGTGTTGGCCCCGTTGGCGTCGACCATTATCTCCACATCGGCTCCGGCGACGTCGCGGACCTGCGCGACGCGGTCCAGGTCGGCCTTTGAGTCTCGGCCCACCTTGATCTTGACGCAGCGAAACCCCTGGTCGACCCAACTCACCACCTGATCGCGCAGCTGCTCGGAGCTGTAGTTACAAAAGCCCCCGGATCCGTAGATCGGCACCTGATCGCGATAGCGAGGTAGGGCGTCGGCGAGGCAGACGCCGAGCAGCCTTGCTTTGAGATCCCACATGGCGATGTCCACCGCGGAGATGGCCATCGCCGCGATCCCGGCGTGCCCCATCTGTCGGGCCTGCATCTGCATCTGTGACCAGGCGTGCTGGGGCATCAGCGGGTCGGCATCGCGCAGGATGCTCGCCAGCTTGGACTCGATCACCTGACCGGCCGCGGGGTGACAGTAGGTGTAGCCAAGACCGGTGCGGTCACCGCAGCGCAGCTGCACGACCACCACCGTCGTCGCATCCCAGACAAGTGTCCCGTCGGACTCCTCCTCGGTGGAGGTCGGGATCGAGTAGGCACTCACGTCGACCGAGTCAACGCGGGCGCTCAGCGCGGAGGTGCTGACATTCATGGTCACAATCGATCCGTCAGCGGGTGATGAATTCTTCGAGCTTGCCCTTGATCGACTCCTTGACGATCCGACCGGCGTGGGGGTCGCCGGGGAGGGCGTGGGCAAGCTTGTTGGCCTGCTCGAACGTGATGTGGGGCGGCAGCGGCGGCACCTCCGGATCGGTGATCGCCTCGTAGAGCACCGGCCCATCGGCGGCCAGCGCTTCATCCCAAGCCGGACCCACGTCCTCGGGCCGCTCCACCCGGATGCCCTTCATCCCGATCACCTCTGCGTAGCGGGCGAACGGGAAGTCGGGCAGCACCTGCGACGCCTGCAGCTTGGGATCGCCGGCCATCACCCGCTGCTCCCACGTCACCTGGTTGAGATCGTCGTTGTGCAGCACGACGACGATGCACTGCTTGTTGACCCACCGATCCTGGTAGCGCACGAGGTCGACCAGGGCAGCGTTGCCGAGCATCTGCATCGCCCCGTCGCCGATCGACGCGATCACGGGCCGCTCCGGATAGGCGAATTTCGCCCCCAGCGCGTAGGGAACGGCCGGGCACATCGTCGCCAGCGTCCCCGACAGCGCCGTCTGCATTCCGGTGCGCAGGCGCAGGTGGCGCGCCCACCAGTTCGTCGCCGAGCCGGAGTCCGAGGTCAGGATGCAGTTATCAGGCAGCCGCGGGCTGAGTTCGGCGAAGATGAGCTGGGGGTTGATCGGTTCCGCGTCCAGCTGGGAGCGCGCATCCATCAGCTTCCACCAGCGGTCGATCTCCTCCTCCAGCTGCCGGCGCCACGACCGGTCCTCCTTGCGCTCCAACAGCGGGATGAGCGCCGCCAGAGTGTCCTTCGCATCCCCTACCAGGTTGCATTCGGTGGGGGCATAGCGCATCCCGAGGTTGCGCCCGTCGATGTCGATCTGCACCGCCCGGCAGGACCCCTCCTCGGGCAGCCACTCCGCGTAGGGAAAGCTCGTCCCGATCATGAGCAGCGTGTCGCAGCCCATCATCATGTCGTAGCTCGGCTTGGTTCCCAGGAGCCCGATCGGACCGGTGACAAACGGCAGATCGTCGGGCAGAGCGGCCCGGCCGTTCAGCGCCTTTGCCACCCCGGCGCCGAGCAGCTCGGCGACCTGCACGACCTCATCGGCCGCCTGCGCCGCGCCCTGGCCGATCAGGATCGCCACCTTCTCGCCCGCATTGAGCACCCCGGCAGCGCGCTGAAGATCCTCGTCGCGGGGCCGCACCAGCGGCGTGCAATATCCCAGCGAGGAGAACACGGCCCCGTGGGAGCGAGGAGGCTCCTGGTGCGCGGCCTCCTGCACGTCCTCGGGCACGATCACCGCGGTTGGGCAGCGTGAGCTCTTGGCGATGCGGATCGCCCGGTCGATTACCTGGCGCGCCTGCGTCGGATCCATGATCGTCATCACGTACTCGCTGGCCACATCTTTGTAGAGCGTGTTGAGATCGACCTCCTGCTGATAGCTGGCCCCCAGCGACATCCGCTTCTGCTGACCGATGATCGCCACCACCGGCTGATGGTCAAGCTTGGCGTCATACACGCCGTTGAGCAGATGGATGGCCCCGGGACCCGAGGTCGCCATGCACACCCCAACTTCGCCGGTGAACTTGGCGTGCGCGCACGCCGCGAACGAGGCGATCTCCTCGTGACGGGTCTGAATGAACTCGACCTTGTCGCCGACCTCGTGAAAGGCGCCGACCAGCCCGTTGATCCCGTCCCCGGGGTAACCGTAGATGCGCTTGACGCCCCACTCGCTCAAACGGTTCAGGATGAACTGGGCAGTGTTCGGCATGAGATCTCCTCGATGGTGATTACAGACATCCTGCCCCGCATGCCCCGTCGGCCCACAGCCGGGGGCGAATCGCGTCATCGGTAAAACAAACGCTGGGCGCTTGTGACCCAAAATCACCCTGGACTCAGCGACCGTGCCGACGCCAGCGCGTAGGATCACCTCGCAGGCGATCAAGGCAGCGGAGGAACGCAGGTGTCCGAGCACCAGGTCATCACCGCAGACGGCCGACGGCTTCAGGTTCTCGAGCGGGGCATGCCGGAAGGGCAGCCGGTTCTTGTCCACAACGGCACGCCGAATTCGCGGCTCCTGTATGAGCCGTGGGTCCAGTTGGCCGAACGGCAGGGGATCCGCATGATCGGCTATGACCGGCCGGGTTACGGCGGTTCAGATCGCGCCCCGGGACGTTCGGTGGCCGATTGCGCCCGAGACGTGCGGGCAATTGCCGACGGGCTGGGGATCGAGCGGCTTGCCGTGTGGGGTATCTCCGGCGGCGGGCCTCACGCAATTGCTTGCGCGGCGCTGCTGCCCGACCTCGTCCCAGCCGTCGCCGTCTTGGCATCCGTTGCTCCCTGGGGCGCGGATGGGCTGGATTACTTGCAGGGCATGGGCCAGGAGAACGTCGAGGATGTCGAGCTCACCATTCGGGACAGAAACGCAGCACGGGACAAGCACGAGCAGGACCGGGTCGACAGTCTCGCCGCGACGCCCGAGACGCTCTACAAGACGTTTGAGACGCTGCTTTCTCCGGTCGACAGGCGGGCGCTCACCCCCGCGCTCACCCTGTACCTCCATGAGGCTATGGCACTCGGGCTGGCGCCGGGAGCGGACGGATGGTGGGACGACGATCTGGCATTCATCGAGCCGTGGGGATTCGAACTCAAACAGATCCGAACCCCGGTCCTCCTCCTCCACGGGCGCCAGGATCGCTTCGTGCCGTTCGCTCACGGCGAATGGCTGGCCCGCCAGATCCCGGGTGTCGAGGCGCAACTGTTAGACGACGACGGTCATCTCACACTGACTGAGCACCACCTTGTGCACGTGCACGAGTGGCTGCTCGAGCGGCTGGCCTGAGCGGAACCGTTGCCCGTGCATCCTGGCCGCAGTCTCCGGC
The DNA here is from genome assembly GCA_049591655.1 of Solirubrobacteraceae bacterium. Lineage (GTDB taxonomy): Bacteria > Actinomycetota > Thermoleophilia > Solirubrobacterales > Solirubrobacteraceae > Palsa-465. Next base: position 18,866 of record JBAWFG010000130.1, on the reverse strand, counting down.
GGCGACGGCGGACACGGTGACGTCCATGCACCACGGCCTGATCCGCCGTGGCGTGCGGTTGGAGATCGTGACGCTGCTCTGGATGACAGTCGAGGCGGCGGGCGCGGTCGCCGCCGGGATCGCCGCCGGAAGCGTCGCGTTGCTGGCCTTCGGCATCGACTCGGTGATCGAGTTCGTCGCCGCCGGTGTCGTGTTGCAGACGTTTCGAGCCGAGCAGGCCGGTCACACCGCAATTGGCGAGCGCCGGGCGCTGCGAATCGTCGGGGTGACGTTGTTTCTGCTGGCGGCCTACGTCGTTGCCGAGGCGGGCTCAACACTGCTGGCCGAGAGCCGGCCCGAGACCAGCGTGGTGGGTGTGGCGGTGTGTGCCGCCGCTCTGCTGGTCATGCCCTGGCTCTCGCTCTCAAAGCGGCGTACGGGGACGGCGCTTGGGAGTCAGATCCTGATCGCTGACGCCGCCGAATCGCTGTTCTGCGCCTACCTGTCCGCAGCTGTCCTGCTCGGCCTTCTCGTGAACGCCATCTTCGGCTGGTGGTGGGCTGATCCCGTCGCGGCCCTCGTGATCGTGCCGCTCGTGATCAAAGAGGGCCTCGAGGCGCTGGAGGACGATGATTAATGACCGAATCCCGCCATCGACGCTGCGGATGCGCCCGGCTGCCGGTTCCGGGATACCTCGGTTGGCCTGCGATCAGGAAGGCGGTCCCGGAAGACTGAGGAGCTGCACTGTGGAGACGATCAGGAGCAACGCGGCAACGCCCACCAGCCCGTAACGCGCGGCGCGAACCGGGAAGCGGCTCCCGATGCCAACGAGGAAAAGCACGGCGGCCAGCAGGACGGTAAGGCGCACGTACTTATCGGCCGTTCCCGCGGCTGCCTCGCCTGCGCCAAAGAACGCGTCGGCCTGCGCGCTCAGCATCACTCCCTGGCCCTGCTGCGGGATCCGGTATTGCGGCATGTACGACGGGTCGGGCGGTGCGTGCGGGTTCTTCAGGGGGTGCAGCGCGATCCACGCTTCGACCGCGGGGCGATAGCCGGGGCGCATTCGACGGACATCCAGGCGGAACAGCTTGATGTCGTTCGACGCGTAGGCGGTTTCGGCCGCGTTGAACGACACCGAGTCCAGGGTGCGGATCTGGTTTGCCTGGATCAGCGCAAGGCTGGCTTTCGTCCGCGTCGAGGACGCCTTTGCAAGCGACAGTGACGATTCGGTGCCCCATTTGGCGGCCGAGTATCCCGACCACGCGGCCAGCAGCGCCACGACCGACAGCAGCACTGCCTCGACGATCGCGACCCAGCGGTCACGCTGAGCGTGCTCAGCCGGCATGTGCTCGGCTGTCGTGTGCTCGTGATGCTCGGCGATCTCCTTACCGACCTCGGCAGCCGAGAGGCCCTCAGGCACGGAGACCGTCCCGTCCCGTGGCTGGCGGCATGCCGTGCGGGATTTGCTCGGCCGACACCTGGCGACGTGTCCACACGCAACGATCGTCGCAGCGGCACCACGCATTCACGTCATCCCAAACGGATGACTAGATCGTGTCGCCGTGGCGGTCAGGCGGAGCCGACGTTGGTGGTCGCCCCGTCATCCTCGTTGACCGCATCCACGTTCGGGCTGGGGGTGAGCACCACGACTCGCTCGCCGGCGCGGATCCTCAGCCTCGCACTCGGTGCCAACAACTCACCGCGGTCTGTGACCGCCACCACGATCGATCCCGTCGGCCAACTGACCTCGCTGATGGGGCGACCGGCCGCCAGCGAATCGTCGGTGATGCTCAGCTCGACGATCTGATAGCCGTCCAGCGGAGCGCTGGACTGATGGGCCGCCTGCTCTGGGTCAGCCGCTCCGAAGTCCGCGGCCACCGCCCCTGCCTCGATGCTCTGGCTGGATGATTCTGCGTTCTCCAGCAGTGCGGCGAGGACACCCTGGCGGGTCAGCCATCCGCGCACATGTTCGCGATCTCCCGCCAGGACGGGCAAACCGGAGTGGCCGTAGAGGGTCAGCTGGCGTAATGCCTGTTCCAAGGTCTCGTCCTCGAAGAGCTCCTGCGGGTTGTGGGTGCCGCCGACGACGGTGCCGAGCTCGTCCCACTCCGAGAAGGCATCGGTCGCGGGTGCGCGGTCACCGGGGCGCGCGGGTCCAAGACTGGGAACGCCACGCGCGGTTTGCAGCGGCTGCATGACGTCGCTGACCTTGAGCTTTTGCAGGATCGTGTCGGTCTTCGGGCGCTCGATGTCGATGCCTCGACGCAACAGTTTGGTCGTGTAGACGCTCCCGTAGGACAGCTGCTTGGAGACGGCGGCGGCAATGCCGGCCGTGAGCATGATCGGCAGGGTGATTCCGAAGTTGCCGGTCATCTCCACAACGCTGGCGATCGCGGTCAGCGGTGCCTGGGCGGCGGCGGCGAACACGCCGCCCATCGCCACGACGGCGTACAGGGCCGGCGGCCCGATCGCGGGGCCGAAGATGTGGTGGGCGACGGTGCCGAACGCCATGCCGGCCATCGCCCCGACAAACAGCGACGGGGCAAAGACGCCACCGGAGCCGCCGATCGACAATGTCAGAGAGGTGGCCACGATCTTTCCGACGAGGAACAGGAGGATCAGCCCCAGCACGACATGGCCGCCGATGACCGAGTCCATGACCGGATAGCCGACCCCGTACATCTGCGGCAGGGCGAGCAGGACGAGGCCCAGGACGATGCCGCCCACCGCCGGGCGCGCCCATTCTGGGCGACCCTTCCACAGCCGGTCGACGTAGTCCTCCATCCCATACAGGACGGTCTTGAAGCTGAGACCGATCAAGCCGGCCGCGATCGCCAGGAGCGCCACGAGAAGATAGGTGGTGTCGTTGGTGACCCCCAGGTCATGCGGTATGGCGGTGAAGAATGGTGCCGATCCGAAGAACGCGCGGCTGATGATGTCGCCGGTCACGGCCGCCAGCGTGGTGGTGAACAGCGCATCGAACGAGAACTCGCGCAGGACGATCTCGAAACCGAAGAACAGCCCGGTGATTGGGGCGTTGAACGTTGCGGCGATGCCGCCGGCAGCGCCGCAGGCCACCAGAATGCGCAAGCGGGCCTCGGACATCCGGACGACCTGCCCCAGGGTGGAGGCCAGGGCCGAGCCGATCTGCACGATCGGCCCCTCACGGCCGACCGATCCACCGCTGCCGATCGTGATCGCCGACGCGAACGCCTTGACGATCGTCACCGGCGGCCGGATACGCCCCCCGTTCTCCGCGACGGCCAGCATGACCTCCGGGACTCCGTGACCACGCGCTTCACGAGCGAAGCGCTGGATCAAGGGTCCGTAGAGCAGACCGCCGATGACGGGAACCACCAGAACGAACCAGATCCCCAACCAGGCGAGGTGAAGGCTGGGCGCGTGGCCCTGCTGGCCGAACTGGGTGTGACCGGTAGCCAGCCAGGTGCAGAAGAAGACCAGTTCACGGAATCCGGCGGCACCAAAGCCCGCGCCGGCGCCGACGATCAAAGCCATCACCACGAGGCCCATCCGGCTGGAACCCAGCCAGGAGGTCAGTGCCCGGACGGCCGAGGGTCGGGAGGGACTGGCGATCTCCGGAATTCCGGGGTCAGTCATGACCGAGCCCCCACCCAAGCGACCAATCCTGCTCGGGAACCTCACCCGCGGCATGTGAGAACGTCTGGAGCGCCTCGACGACGAGCGGCCGATGCGATGCGGGAATGCGCCGGACGATCCGCCGGATCTCCGCACGCCGACGGCGACTGACCGCCGTGACCAGGTCAGCTCCGGCGGCCGTCAGGGAGATCCGCACCACCCGCCGGTCATCGCTGGCCCGACGCCGCGCCACCAGCTGCTTGCGGACCAGCCGGTCGCACATCCGGGTGGCGGTCGAACGGTCGACCGTCAACGCCTCCGCCAGATCGGCGACTCGCTGGGGCCCGCGGGAGGCGAGCTCGATCAGGACACGGTATTGGGCGAGCGTTACGTCCTCGGCCACGGTGGCCAGCGACCGCGCGGCGACCGCTACGAGGGCCCGGCTGGCTCCGAGCACCGCGTCGACAAGGTCGTCGCTCTCGGCCACTGCAGGGCGGGAGCCCGTCGGCGTCGATGTTGATGCAGATGGCATTAGATGCACTATGCCATGATTGCGCTAGTCACTAAACGTGACCGCACTCGAGACGTCAGCAGTCGTACTAAAAGCCCGACGGCGCCGGCGCCGTGATCAGTCCGCGGCGTCCCGTTCGCCGCAGGCTGGTCCGCCCGGGGGTGGCTCATCGCTCGACGCCGGCGGCGGCGGCTCGCCGGGCTGCGTCTCCGACAGCCTCCCGCCGGTCCGCCACAGGCTCAGGTAGCTGGTAGCGATCGCCGACCGAGCCGACCCGATCTCGCTCAGCAGCCGCACTGTCCACCTAGGCTCTTCCATCGCTCGACCTTACACTGTAAACTCGAGCTGTGTCGGACGCAAGCACCTCCTCCGCGAAACGCCGGCGAGGAAGCAGCAGCGGGCACCGGCGTACACCGCTGACCCGGCAGTCGATCGTGACCGGCGCGATCTCGTTGATCGAACACGACGGGCCTGACGCGCTGAGCATGCGCCGCCTGGGAGCGAGGCTCGGCGTCGAAGGCATGGCCCTCTATCACCACTTCTCAAATCGCGACGAGCTGCTGGGCGCGATCGCGGACGAGCTGCTCGCGCCGCTCAATCAGCTTGATCCGAGCGATGACTGGTGCGAGGCCTGCCGACGTTTTGCCACGGCGCTGCGCAGCGTCGCCGTCCGGCGCCCGGCGACGTTCCAGCTCGTCGGCTTGCAACCGTTCGACTCCCCCTCCGCCCTGCGGCCCGTTGAGCGGCTGCTCGAGGTGTTGGTTCGCACGGGCTTCCCGCCGCATCGCGCGCTGGGCATCTACCGTGCCATCGTCAGCTACGCCCGTGGCTACGCCCTGGCCGAGGCGACCGGCTTCACCGTCGATGCGACCCAGCCGGCGGGGCGCGAGCGTCTCCGTGCACTGCCTCCAGACGAGTTCCCGATCCTGACCGGTCACGCGGCAGAGTTGGCGGCGCTACGAGCGGATGACGCGTACCTGCTCGGTCTGGACGCGATGCTTCGCGGACTCACTGAGGAAACGACCTGAGCAGCGCGGGGCCACCCCGGCGCGTGACTCCGTGGCGTATACCCCGGTGGTTGTTACCGCTCCTACGTCGGCTGTTGGAGGCGCCGACGTTCCTCTACGACGTGCGCGCCGGATGGGTACTCGGACGACGCTTCCTGAGACTCAGTCACGTTGGGCGGCGGTCGGGTCGCCGTTACCGGACGATGCTTGAGGTCATCGGTGAGAACAGCGACCGCGGTGAGGTTCTGGTGCTCGCCGGGATGGGTGAGTCGGCGCAGTGGTTGCGCAACGTTCAGGCGGGAAACGCGGTCGAGGTGGCGATCGGTCGCCTTCGGTTCCGGCCGCGTCACAGGGTGCTCGAGCCGCCGGAGGCCAGCGCGGCGCTTGCGAACTACGAGCACCATCACCGCCGGTTAGCGCCGATCATTCGGCGCGTCCTCAGCCGGCTGGTCGGTTGGCACTATGACGGTTCGGAATGTGCCCGCCTGCGGCTCGTCAGTCAGCTGCCGGTGGTGGCCTTCCGACGAGAGTGACGCCGACCTGACACCGTGCCACGGGGTCCAGGTCCGCAGGATCGTGACCCGCGACGTCGCTGCGCAACTTCCGCAAGGCGCCACTGTTGTGTGCAGGTGCCGAGTCCCTGGCGACCAGATCAGGGAGCGGGGAACCCACTTCCTGGGGCGAGTCCGGCGGTGATCCGTCGGTAGCGCTTGATCGCAAGCGCGAGCCCGTCAGCTAACCCCGCAGGCGTCACACAGCTACAGAGAGGTCGACCACTGTGGAGTTTCGCGCGTCAGCATCGAGAACCTATTCGCTCCTCGGCGTGTTCAGCGGCGATGTCTCGCGGCCGAGTCGGATCCTCTGGCTGCTGGTCGGCGTCGCCATCCTGGCAGTGGTGCTGAGAGCGGCCCCGGCGCGCGCTGCGAGTCTGCCGCGATCGCCGTTCCGGCGCGTCCTGCGAATCGGCGACCACGGTCGCGACGTGCGCATGCTCCAGACCTGGCTCACGGACGTGGGCATCACCACTACCGCCGACGGCGCGTTTGGCCGGCACACAAAGGTCTCCGTGCGTCACTTCCAGCTGGACGCCCACCTGCGGCCAGCGAGTGGCACGGTCGGAATCCGCACCGCCATGACATTGCGCGGGTGGTTCATGAAGGGAACCAGGACCGCGACCGCGGCGCCCACGCCGACCGCCCCCACGGGCACAAACGCCACCTTGGTCAACGGGCTCGCCGTCGCCCCGGCCGACGCGCCGAAAGCCGTCCAGGACGTGATCGCCGCAGCGAATTCGATCGCGTTCACGCCCTACGTGTACGGCGGCGGCCACGGCAGCTGGACGTCGCCGGGGTATGACTGCTCAGGCTCGGTGGGCTTCGCGCTGCACGGCGGTGGCCTGCTCTCCGAAACCGAGGACTCGGGCCAGATGGAGACCTACGGGTCTGCCGGCTCGGGCCGCTGGATCACGTTGTGGGCCAATGCCGGCCACGTCTACGCGAAGATCGCGGGGCTGTGGTTCGACACCGCCGCGCAGACCTCGGGCAATGGCAGGGATCGCTGGTCCACGCGGCGCATCTCCTCAGCTCGCCACTACGTCGAGCGCCATGCCACCGGCTACTGACCCCGCTCGGGGCACAGTCGTGTACGGGCCGCGCAGCTCGCGCCAGTGTCCTCAGTCGGCGCTCTGAACGTCCTCGGTGGGCTGGGAAGAATAATCGCGGCCCGGCACGGTTCCGACGGGCGGCTCGGAGACGGACGGGGGATTCCCGGTTTGGCTGGCCTGGGCCGTGCGGGCGTGCCCGTCGGAAGCGCGGGTGACGACGTCGCCTTGCCAACCCCGTAGCGGGTGTGCCTGGCTGCGCTGCAGTGCCCGCGCGCCGCTGCGGGTGACGAAGAAGATGACGATCGGCAGAACCCAGATCCCGACGCGCCAGAAGTCGATCTGGGCGGTGTAGGAGATGTGCAGCCGGTAGAAGATTCGGTCGGTGGAGCCAACGGCGAACACGATCACCACCCAGCTGAGGAACGCCGCCCCGATGGCGGTGCGGGTGGGGTGGTCCCGCGGGCGGTCGAGCAGGTCGTGGCGGCGCTGGTCCTTGGTGAACCGACGCTCAAGCGCCGGCCATGAGTACAGGACCCCGAATACGACGAGCGGGAAGAACGCGCCGCCCCAGAACGGGTTGGGGATGATCGTGTGTCCGGCGATCACCGGCTCGAAGTTCGGCATCAGCCGCAGTGCTCCGATCAGCCAGCCGATGTACCAGTCGGGCTGGGCGCCGTTCTCGGATAGGTAGGGGTGGTAGGGGCCGTACTGCCAGATGGGGTTGATCTGGATCAGGCCGCCGATGAGGAACAGCACGGCGGCCACCGCCAGGAGCAGACCGACGGAGCGCAGGGCGTAGGCCGGCCACATCGGCGTACCGACGACATTGCGCTCGCGCCGTCCCGGACCGGGGAACTGGGAGTGGTGCTGGCGCATGATCATTGCCAGGTGCGCCGTGATCAGCGCCGTCAGGGTCGCCGGGATGAGGAGGACGTGCACGATCTCCAACCGGCTCAGGAAGCTGTCGGTGCCGGGGAACTGTCCGCCCCAGATCGTGCTGGCGAGCTGTCCGCCGATGAACGGGATCGAGAGCGCGACCCCGTTGGCGATCGCCAGGCCCATCCCGGAGAGCAGGTCGTCCCCCAGCGAGTAGCCGGCGAATCCCTCGAGGATCGCCAGCATCAGCATGGTGAGGCCGATGTAGTAGTTGAGGTCGCGTGGCTTGCGGTAGGCGCCGGTGAAGAAGATCCGCACCAGGTGCAGGACGATCGAGGCGATGAACACGTCGGCGGCCCAGTGGTGCACCTGCCGAAGGAGTAGGCCGGCGGGCACGTTGAACGACAGGCTGAGCATCGACCGGTAGGCCTCCGACATCTCCTGGCCGCGCAGCATGCCGTAGGTGCCGTGATAGAGGACCTGGGTGTCCGAGGGGATGTAATAGAGCGTCAGGAAGATCCCGGTCGCCACCAGAACGAGAAATGAGTAGAGGGCGATCTCCCCGATCAGGAAGGACCAGTGATCGGGGAAGACGTAGCGGAGCATCCACTTGTACGCGGGTGCCCCGCCCAGCCGCTGCTCCGTGTAGCGCATCCCGCGCTCGAAGCGCTGGTGAGCGATCCTCCGGATCAGTCTCATGTCCGGCGCACGCTGAACCAGGACGGGCCGATGTCCTCGTCGAAGACTCCGGCGGCCCGGAGGTTGCCATCAGCATCGATCATCACCGGGAGTTGGGGCAGCGGGCGCCCGGCGGGTCCGAACAGGACCTGCCCCCCGTCGGCGGGAGTGAATGTCGAGTAATGACACGGGCAGGTGAACGCCGGCTGCTCGACGCTCGTCGGTTGATACGTCGGATAGCGGTACAGCGAGATCGCACAGCCGGCGTGGGTGCAGATCTTGGAGAACGCCATGATCCCCTGAGGGGTCCACGCGCGCCGCGACGGTGGCAGATCGATCATCTGCTCCGGGAGCCGGATCACCAGCAGGCCGGCGCCGAAGCTCTCCCAGCTCTCGCCTTCCGGCAAGGCGGTGTAAAACGACCCGATCTGGATCTCAGCGGCGGGATACGGGTTGCCCTGATCGTCGACCAGTCGCACGCCGCGCCGCCACGGTGAGTCGCGCACCGAGCGTGACGGGGGTCCCAGTGACGCGAGCGGAGCCGCGACCGCGGTCACCACCGCCGCGCCGGCCAGGCCACCGGCGCCGGTGAGCAATACCCGGCGCGAGACGCCCTCACCGCCCGCCTCCACGATCTCGACCACCTGCTCGACCTCCTCGTCATCGAGCAACCGGTCCCGGGGCTCGACGGCGGTCTCCTGGGGCACTACCAGCTTTCCGGCCACGATCGCCGCCGCTGCCAGCATCGCCAGGCACGCCCCCATCGCCAACCCCAGCAGCTGGGTATCGGTCTCCAGCACCACGTAGATGACGGTGAACGAGAACCCCGCCACCGCCGCCAGCAGCAGCAGGACAGCGACGAGCGTCTCGCTGCGACGGCTTGCCGGCAACACCCGCTGCCTCGGGTCCTCCTCGGGCGGGCCGGTCGTATCGCCGCTGCGGTCCGCCTCGATCCCACCGGGCGCCGTTTCGGCCGGATGCCTGGCGCCGCGCACGGAGCGCCACGCGGCCACCACCGCCACGAGGGCGCCAACGGCTCTCCCGAGCGTGCGGATCCGGGACGGGCGGTCCGGGCCTCGGTCCATGTCGTCTTCCTCCTTCATGCCGTGCGCTCGCCGATCAGTCGCGCCACGATCACCAGCGCCAGCAGGGCGATGAACCACGCCACCATCCCCTCCGGGATCGGTCCGATGTTTCCGATGCCCCAACCACCGACGTTGTCGGGATGCTGAGTCGAGATCACGTAGCGCGCGATCGAGTCCAGTTGCTGTTGGTCGATCTCCTTGGCGTCGAAGTGCGGCATCAAATACGGGCCCATCCGCACCGCCTCGGCGATCTGCAGCGCCGTCGCGTCCTGGAGTTTGGGGACATAGGCGCCGATCGTCAGCCCGCCGCGGCCGCCGATCTGGTGACATCCCGCGCAATGCAGCGTGAACGCCTGAAAACCCCGTGACAGGGAGCCTGCGTTGGGATCGGCGGCCGGCGCCGGGGGTCCGCCACCGACGGTGGTGATGTAGGCGATGAGAGCGTCGATCTGCGCTGGGCTGTACAGGGGCTTGGTCCGTTCGGGCTCGTCCTTGGGAGCCTGCAGCGGCATCCGACCCGTCGACAGGTAGAAGTCGACCGGTCCGGCTCCGACCCCGATCAACGACGGCGCCACCCCCGACGTGCCCTGAAGGAGTGTGCCGTGGCAGGCCGAGCATCCGTTCTGATACAGCGACATCCCCTCAGACACCAATGCCGGCGATGTCGGAAAGTGCGTGGTCGCCGATCCGGCGCCGGGTGGTTCTGGCGCCTTGGCCGGCGCATTGCTCCCGGTGGTCGGTGGCCCGCCGGCGGCGGCCAGCGGCCCAGGGTGCAGCGCTGCTGAGAGCGAAGGTGACGTGCCCGCTCCGGAGGGCGTCGGCGTCTCCATCATGACCAGCGCAAGCGAACTGAGCATGAGCGCCAGCGCGATGCGCAGCGATCGCGGACTGCGCGCCGGTCGTGCGAGCCAGCGCCGGAATCCCACGACGAGCCATGCCATCACGGTTCCGGCCCGATCGTCTCTACGAGGCGGCGCTCGCGGACCTGCAGGCGGCGTTCCTCGTCGACCATTGCCGCCATCGCCTGCCACAGGCCGACCGCGACCATCAGCGTGCCGCCGACCACCCACATGATCGCCCCCGCCTGTTGCTGGTCAAGGACCGCCGAAACACCCAGCGCGCGGGCCGGTGGCCCATAGCCCGCGTAGAACACCGTCGTGTCACGGCTCAGGAACGCGCCGATCACCTCCATCGGCAGCATTGCGGCGATCACGTAGCCCAACCGGGCGAAGCCGGTCAGCCGATGCCGCGGCATCGGGTCGGCATCCACAACCGGCCACCACATCAGCACACCCGCGGCCAGGTACAGGGCGTGCTCGAGGTCATGCAGGGCGCCGTTTCGAAGCGTGGCGTCGTAGAACCACGGCATGTGTGTGAAACCGATGACCATGTAGAAGATGAGCAGGCAACTGAGCGGGTGGATCACCGGCCGCAGCTGCTGAAAGCGCCGCACGAGGCCGGAGGTCGCCGATCGCGGGATGCTGCGCAGAAGCAGGGCCCCGGGGTGGCCGGCGAGCAACAGCAGGGGCGCCAACTCCAGGAGGATGAGGTGCTGAATCATGTGATCGGAGAGCATTCGGTCGTCGAATGCCTCGATCCCCGACTGCGTCGCGACGAGCACGCCGGCGATCCCCGCCAGAAACGCGGCGGTGTATCGCTTGGGCCAGGCCATCCGCAGGCGCTGGACCGCGGTGAGATACAGGCTCGCCGCCAGGGCGGCCTCCACGTCAAGGCTCCAGGTGGGCTCCCAGCCAGTCCAGACCAACGTGGGCAGGAACGGCGCGCTCACCCTCGCTCCCCCTCGGCCGCGAGCTCGGCGGCGCGCCGCTCCGCGCGCCGCTCACGGACCACAAGGCCCAACGAGACGATCAGCAGACCGGCTCCGAAGTAGACCAGGAACCGACCGAAGGCGAGCCCGAAGACGAATGACGCCAGCGCCAGCGCCACCAGCACCGCGCCGAGACTTGCCGTCGGGATCGTTTCGATCGCGCGCGTCGGCGGTGGTGCCCCTCGCCTGAGCGACTCACGCCGGCTGCGGACCGCCAACCCGGCGGCGGTGCCCCAGATCGTCACCAGCGCAAAGCCAAACGCGCACGCTTGAACGTCGTCGCCCGTCCAGGCCAGGTTGAGGGCCAGCAGCACCGCAATCAACGTGCCCCAAATCAGGAGCGGAATCGAGCCGCCCCTCATGCCGGCGAGGGCTCCTCGCTGCGCTCGGCCGCCTCGGCCTCCTGACGGAGATCCAGCAGGGGCGCGTAGGAACGAATCGGCGGCAATGGGTGCTCGAAGTTCAGGGGCGGCGGCGGGGACGTGGTGGCCCACTCCAGGGTGTGGCCGAGCCAGGGGTCATCGCCGGCGGGCACGCGCTCTCGCAGGGAGATCACGAGGTTGATGAGGAAGACCAGGACACCGAGCGCGATGATCACTGAGCCGGCCGTCTCGATCCGGTTCAGCGTCACCCAGCCGGGATGCTGTGGATAGCGCGAGATCCGCCGGGGCATGCCCTCCGCTCCGACGATGAACATCGGGAAGAAGGTCATGTTGGTCCCGATGATCATCAGGACCAGTTGGAGCTTCCCCAGCCGCTCACGCAGGAAGGCACCCGTCAGCTTGGGAAACCAGTGGTACACCCCGGCGAAGAACCCGAAGATGCTGCCGGCGAACAGCGTGTAGTGGAAGTGCGCGATCACGAAGTACGTGTCGTTGGCCGCGTAGTCCAGGACCGGGGAGGCGGTGAAGATGCCGCTCACCCCTCCGATCAGGAACTGGATGAAGAACGTCAGCGCAAACAGCATCGAGCAGCGCATGACCAGCGCTCCCCCGATCAACGTGCCGGCCATGTCGAAGTACTCGATCCCGGCCGGGACCACCAACAGGGTGGATGTGAACGCGAAGTACTCGTTGACCGAACCGCCGGTGGTGAACATGTGGTGCGCCCATACGCTCATCGAGAGCGCGGCGAACGCCATCATCGACGCGACAAACGCCTTGTATCCGAACCAGCGCTTGTGGGCGCTGACCGCGATGGCTTCCGCAGCGGCCCCCAGATATGGGAAGAACATCACGTAGACGACCGGGTGGCCGAAGAACCAGAACAAGTCCTGATAATCGATGGCGCCGCTGAAGCCCGAGTAGATGTTGGCGCCCGTCGTGCGGTCGATGTACAGCAGCGTCATCGTGATGATCAGGACCGGGAACGCGCCCACGCACATGAGCACCGTGACGAGCGCGGTCCAGGTGAATACCGGCATCCGCAGGAGCGCCATCCCGGGCGCGCGGTGGCGAGCGATCGTTGCCAGCACGCACCCCGCCATCAGAAGCATCCCGAGCACCGCCAGGATCACGCCGAGGGTCCACACATCCTGACCAACCCCCGGGGTGTTGGCCGCGTCCGAAAGCGGGACGTAGGAGAACCAGCCATCGCGGCCGGCCCCGTCGGCGCTCAGCCAGCCCGACTGCATCGTCAGGCCGCCGAACACCCAGAGCCAGAAGCCAACCAGCGCGGTTCGTGGTCCGGCGATCGAGCTCGCGCCGATCTGCAGCGGGACCAGGTACATGCCCACGGCGATCGCCATCGGGGTCACGAACAGGTAGATCATCGTTGAGCCGTGCATCGTGAACATCTCGCTGTAGGTGTTGTCAGACACCAATTGCCCGTTGGGCGTGGCGAGCTGAGCGCGCATGATCAGCGCAAACACCCCTCCGACGAGGAAAAACAGCAGCGAGCAGACCATCAGGTTGCGGCCGATGCGCTTGTGATCGGTGCTGGTCAGTCTCCCGACCCATCCAGCGCCGCGGCCAGGGCTCGCCGAAACCGAAGGCGTCTGCACGGCCATCAGAACGTCATCTGCCCTTTCGAGTGAGCCCAGACCGAGAACACCGACGGCGTCACAACGCGAACGCTGAACACCATGTCGGCGTGGCGCAGCCCACAGAATTCGGCGCACTGGCCGGAAAACAGTCCGGTCCTGGTGAAGGTCAGCACCTGGTGCTGGACGCTGCCGGGAATGAGATCGTGCTTGTACTCCAGCTCCGGAATCCAGAAGGAGTGGATGACATCCAGGGAGGTCAGGTTGAAGCGGATCGCCTGCCCGGCCGGTACGACGAGCGGCTGGCGGCCGACGGTTCCCGAGCGGCGGACGATGCCGTACCTGGGGTAGTCGAACTCCCACTCCCACTTGGCGCCGATGACGTCCACGGTGAGCGTCGGCCGCTCCCGATTGGCCACCGTATCGACGCGGTGCTCGGCGGAGAACGTCAGAAACAGCAGGAAGGCGACGACAAAGACCAGGAAGGCGGCGTACCCCGCCTCCAACCGGTTGCTCTCAGACCAGCGTGCGGCGGCCTGAGGCGCCCGTCCGCGGTAGCGCAGCACGGCGCCGAACACGACCAGCACCACGATCACGAACACGCCCGCGGCGATCGGGACGTAGACCGAGAACAGCGCGTTGTACTGGTCGCGCGTGCTGATGAGGGCGATGAAGGTCGTCATGGGGCGAGGGACGGAGGAGGGTCCCCTAGTACCCAGCCTTCGTGGAGACAAACGCGTCCTGACCCCGGCCGGCGATCCGTCGCGCGCACGATGCCAGTCGCTGCGGTCGCACCAAAATGTCGTTGGTGCACCCGGGGGGCTCTGCTGTCAGACGTCGTACCAGTTGCCGGCGTTCGGGGCGTCGCCCGGACGCGGCCGGTGTTCAGGGGTTCGAGCCGATGATCGAGAGTCCATACAGGCGCCGCGCGCGTCACAGATCGCGTTCACTGCCCGCCACCGTCGTCGAGCTGGTTATGTGTCAGTTGGCGAGGTGGATGGCCGGCGGTCGTTGCGTCGTATGCGGGACGCGCCTGCTCGTTGACGATCCGGTGGGGTTGATCGACGGACGCCTCGCCCACGCCGATTGCGTGATGACGCACTGGATTGGCTGTGATCGGGTCGAGTCCCATCGACCACGTGGCCGAGCCCATGCGTAATCCGTCGAACCAAAACCCGGCGTACGCCGCCGACATCAACCATCATGCTCATATGACTGAAGATGACTGCATCCACCGTTCTGCCACCGGCGCCGGAGGCGTGCACGGCGCGAGAAAGGCTCAAGACTCACGAAGGGACGCCCGCTCGCGCCTGCGCCACGAAACGGCGGCCGTCGCGGCCGAGATCCGCCGGCTGAGATCCACGGGCTGGCCGGCTCGGGCGCGGGTGTCCAGCCGGTCGTCCGATGCCTGAGGGTGTTCTTGCCCCTAGGAGGGACCGTCACGCGTCGGTGCCGGCTCTCCACGAAGCGCCTGCGCGCGGGCACGCATGTCCCGTAGCTCGGCTGGAGGGTCTCCCCGCAGCAACCACGTCCGGTCCTTCAGGCGTACCAGCTCATCACGCTTGGCGAGCGCGGAGAGGTGCGCCGATGCGGACGGACGCTGGCTGCCGATCAGCTCTGCAACGTCACCATGGGTGAGCCGGACCGGGACGACGGTCCCATCTCTCGTCACGCGACCGAACCGGTCCGCGAGATGCCAGAAGAGCACGAGCAGGCGGAGCTCGATGTGCTGGAGACTGTGGATGGCAACGTCGAGAGCCAGTGCGTGGGAGCGCTCGACGGCGCGCTGGATGATGGCGTGGATGAGGGGCGGCCAGCGCGCACCGACGGTGACCAGCCGCTGGTCAAGTAGCCCGAGCCTCACCGGCTCGATCACCCGCCAGCTCACCTCGAAGGGCAGCGGGGCATACCGGCCGAAGTGATCCCAGGGTCGCAGGATCGATCCGGGGCCGACCAGTTCCCCGCAGCGGCGCTCCGCCACCTGGACCGATCGGACCAGCAGTCCATCGAGAACGAGTAGACCCAGAAGGTCGGTGGTTCCCACGCTCCATGGGACGTGAACCCCGCGATCGAGCTCAGCGAGCTCTGTGATCGCGTAGCGGCGGGCCTGCGCGAAATCCTCCGGAGACAGTTGGGCGCCCAGCTCGGGGTCCTCGTCGAGGAGTCGCACTCGGCGAGCCGGCGGCGTTGCGTCGCTCGCGTCGGTGGGCACGGGCCGAATCTACCCTACCTCTGTCGTGCGCCACCGGGTGGCCGCGGACCCTGAGTCGCAGCTTACGTATCACGGATGACAGCGCGGACGCGGCGATGTTCCGGGCGGGGCCGATCGCGATATGGGTGAGGTTGAACCCCGTCTCACCCGGCCCTGGGAAGCCGGTGAGTCGCGGGAGCTGTCGTTTGAGTCCATCCGGCCCGTCTCACCAGAATGAGGACGTGGATGTCGTCTGTCTCGAGCCCTCGCATCGCCGACACGGCTGCCGACGCCCACGACGGCGTCGGCGCCCCGCGGGAGCGGACTCTGGCGTTGTTCAGGCGATGGAAACGCCACGGCGACCGCCGAGCCCGTGATCAGATATGTGAGTGCTACATGCCGCTCGTACGGCGCCTCGCCTGGCGCTTCGAGTCGAGCTCGGCTGAGCCCTTTGAGGATCTGCTTCAGGTCGCTTGTGTCGGCCTGGTGGTGGCGATGGATCGCTTTGATCCGGATCGGGGTATCCCGTTCGCCGGCTTCCTGGTCCCGACCGTGCTGGGAGAGCTCCGCCACCACTTACGAGGCACCGCCTGGTCAGCGCATGTGCCGCGGTGCGCCCAGGAGCTCGCCCTGATGATCGGGAAAGCCCGGGTCGATATCAGCTCGCGGACGGGGCGGTCGCCGAGCGTCACCGAGCTGGCGCAGCATCTGGAGATCAGCAACGAGAATGTGGTGGTGGGCATGCGGGCGGCCGCGGCTCGACACGGGATCTCGCTCGACGCGCGCACCTACGACTCCGACGAATCCGGCGAGCCGCTCGGAGCGTCGATCGGAGCCGAGGACGAGCGCTACGAGCTGATCGAAACGGCCGTCTCGCTCTCGGCCCTGAGACGCCAGCTGACTGTGACCGAACGACAGGCCGTCGGTCTGCGGACCTTGCATGGCTTCACCCAGAAGGAGATCGGGCGGCAGCTCGGCTGCTCACAGATGCAGGCGTCTCGGCTGCTCCGCTCCGCTGGCGACAAGCTGCGGGTTGGCCTGGAGGCCTAGAGCTGCTCGCGGACCCCAGCCTCTCGGTCCAGGCGTAGCGCCTGAGCAGCGAGGTCAGCGTGCATCGCCTCAGCGCCCCGTCCGCGGCGCAGCAGCGGCAGCACGGTGCGACGTTGAAGGTTCTCCACCTCCATGGCGAACGCGACGTAGGCGGCGGCCACCACCAGGGCCAGGCCGACGACCGCCGCCGCGTGTTCTAGCCCCCGGCTTGCCGTGAGCTCGTAGACCCCGGTCAGGAGAAAGCGCAGGGCGGTCAGCAGCAGAACCGCGGCAGGTGCCAACTTGCCGAGCGCCGACCCCACCGCGCAGAGCAGGATCCACCCGGACGCCACCAACAGCAACACACCGAGCGCGTGACTGGTGCTTCCCGGCCTGGTCAGGAGCAGATCGACGCCCACCACCAACCAGGTCCCGCCCTGGATCCCGAACCCGGTCGCGGCGGCGGTGTCGCGACCCAGGAACCCGAAGACGGAGGCGACAATCTGCAGCGGGAAGGCAAACCCGATCAGGGCGACGGCGACAATCGGCCGGTCGGTCGCAGCGAACCACCCGAGCTCGGTTCCCGCGACCAGCAGACTTGCCGCCGCCAGCGCGCCGAAGCCCAACGGGAACGGGGTTGCGATCGGACGCAGATAGATCCGGGCTACTTGCGCGGGGGTGACTTGCGGGGCTGACGATTCGTTCATGCAGAGGCTGAGCGGTGGGCGGCGCGCGACGGCACCGTATGTCGGGGGCGTCAACCGGGTGCTACCCCCCACCATCGATCAGGCGACAGCGGGTGAGCCTGACAGCGTCCCGTGACGGTGGATTCGGTATGACGTATGACGGCGGGATGGCGAACGGACACGCCGCCGGGTACTTCTGTCCCGTGCAGCATCAGCGCAACCCATCGCTACGCAGCGAGAACCCGGACTACGTGCGACACGGCGACTTCGCCCGGCACCGTGCCACCATCGTCGCGGCGGAGACGCGTCGTCTGGAACGTGAGTTGCTCGCGTTGGGCCCCATGCACCGAGATCGGCTGGCGGAGCGCTGCGGCACTCACCGGTGGCGAGAGGGCACATTCGAGGAGGCCGTCCACCAGGGGATTCAGACGGGTCAGCTGCGGCGATTGCCGTTCGACTGGATCGCCGCCGGCACGAGCCGAGGCGACGTGCCGCCGTACACAAGCGCGTGATCGGGACCGGACGGCGGCACGGGCTCCCGACCGCTGTACGCGGTGATTCGCGGAGGTCGCGGCGGGTAGCGGGTAAATCGTGGACACGCAACCCGGCGCTGAGCGCCCGATCCGCCGGGTACGCGTCCTTGACGAGGATCCGGAGCTTGGCGCGGAACTGACGCCAGGTGATTTCCAGCAGGCCCGTACGTACCTCGTCGCCGAGCTGGCCGCAGTCGGCGTCGGCGTTCACGATGCCAGCGTGATCGGCTCGCCGGAGCTGCTTGGCCTGCTCGTACTCGACGGGTTGCTGATCCGACGGGTGCGGGTGGCCGGTCGACGTTGCGGTGAGCTGGTGGGCCCGGGAAGCGTCCTGCGCCCGTGGGACCATTTCGGTCAGTTCTCGCCGATGCCGTTCGAGGTGAGCTGGCGTGTGGTCACCCCGGTCAGACTGGTGCTGCTCGACCAGCGCCTCATCACGGTGTCAGCGCGATGGCCGACGCTCATGCACAATCTCTTCCGGCGCGCGGTGGAGCGATCGCACGCTCTGGCTCTCAACGTCGCGATCCACTGCCTGCAGCATGTGGAGCTGCGGCTGCTGGTGCTGCTGTGGCATCTCGCCGAACGTTTCGGTCGCGTCACCCGTCAGGGAACGGTCCTGCCACTGAAGCTGACGCACGCCGATCTGGCAGAGCTGATTGGCAGTCAGCGCCCGTCGGTGTCCGCACGACTGTCGGCTCTCAACGCAGCCGGGCAGGTGGCGCGCCTACCAGACCGGACGTGGCTGCTGCGGGGCGAGCCGCCGGACGACCTCCAGGACATGCGCGTTCGCGCCGAGGCGGCGGCGCCCGAGCCCGACCCCGTGCCCAGTCGGAATTAGGTCCCGGTGCTCCCCGCGAGCCGAACCAGGCGCCCAGCACTCCGCCAGGACCTGTCGCGACGACTGCCCACCATCACCGACGGCTCTGGACCGCGAGACCGCCGGCCACGGCCGTCGCGCCGATCGCCGACAACACCTCCCGGCGATGCAGCGACAGCCACGTCACCGGGTCCTTGGCATACGCCTTATCGTCGAACGGGCCGTGGGCACCCTGGTCGGTGTCCTGGTCACGAGGCTCGCCGACGTTTGATCCCAGACGCGGGAGGTTCTCGCCGGTCTGCTGACCACTGACGCCGGTCCGGGCCAGGTAAAGGTCAGCGAGCTTGGGCGCGAGGCGCTCGCCGAGGATCGTGTACGCGGTTGAGACGCCGATCCACATGTTCCGGCGAGGGTGCTCGGCGAGGTACACGATGCCCTTGGCGGGCAGTTCAGGCTGGAAGACGG
>JBAWFG010000129.1:0-10346 GCA_049591655.1 Solirubrobacteraceae bacterium | reverse complement strand
GGCTGGTCGTCACCGGTGACGTCACCTTCGGCGCCGGCGTCCGCGTCCGGGGAGCGGTGACGTTGGAGGCCGACGCGCCGATGTCGATCGATCCGGACACGCTGCTGACACCGGAGTCGTGACCGGCCGGCCCGCGGCTCTCGCCGGCGGCGCCAGGGCGCCAGGGCTGACCACGGGACCGATCACGCTCGTCCTCGCCGAGGATCATGCCCTCGTCCGGGCCGGCCGGACGTACCTGCATCCCGAGCTCGGTGCCCAGCTCGTCGGGCCGCTGCCGACCCGCGCCGGTGCAACCGACGGGCTCACCGAGCGTGAGGTCGAGGTGCTGCGGCTGATCGCGCTCGGTCACACCAACGGCGAGATCGCGACGCAGCTGTTCCTCAGCGTCCGCACCTCGAATCTCACCGCGCCCACATCCAGCACAAAACCGGCTGCGGCTCCCGCGCCGAACTGGTCAGCTACGCCCGCGCCCACGGGCTCGCTTAGCGGCCCCGGCGCGCCCCGGCGTCCCGGCACCTCCCGTGCCCCCGGCGCCACCGGCCCCCGCGATCTCATCCCGGGTGGCGGGCAGCGAGGCCGAGCTGGGTTGCGGCTCGGTGACCGGGGCGCCCGCCATGCGGGCGTAGGCCACCACGGCGTGCTGGCCGCCGGTCAGCACCCAGTGCACCCGCGCGATCCGGTAGCGCAGCAGCGCCGCCCATGTCATCGGGCCCAGGACGCCGTCGGCGGTCAGGCCGTGGGCGGCCTGGAACGCCTCGACGTCGAGCAACGTGTGGTAGCCGAAGTCGCCGGAGATGGCGATCGGGTAGCCGGCGGAGACAAGGTGCTGTTGGGCCCAGACGACCATGTCGCCCTGGGCGCCGTCCCCGATGTCGGGCGGCGCGGTGTAGGGGACATAGCCGGTCAGCGATCCGGCCGGACGGGACAGGGCGTTCCAGTCATAGCCGCTGGCCTCCTGCCAGTCCCACCAGCTCAGCCCGGGGGCCCCATAAGCGCGCGATAGCTCCCGGAAACGGACGATCTGGTGGGCCGGCGGATTGCCGTAGACCTGCCCCAAGGGGAAGATCGGCCGGCCGTAGATCCCGTTGTAGGAGTAGGTGTGGGCGAACACGCCGTCGGTGGTGGTGCCGATGTCACGCCAGTACATCTGGGGCGCGTTGGACTGGGCGCCGCCCGGACCCAGGAACACCGAGTAGGGGAACGCGGGGTGGTAATCGACGTAGGGGAAGCCGGCCAGTGCCAGCGGATAGGCGTAGCCGATCAGCGCTCGCAGCCGCGTGATGTAGGTCTGGGCCGAGACGTATTTGCCCTCATACTCGGACTCGGCGTCGATGATCAGGCAGTTGGCGCCGTCATGGACCGCCGCGGCGCCGAGGTAGGCCTCGGTCACGGGATGGTTGCCGTACACGTACTGCCACGCGCAGACGCGCAGCCCGCCGGCATGCAGTTCGGCGGCCAGCGTGGAACTGAACTGCGTCCACGGCGAGTTGCCGTCGCTGGACTTGACGATCAGCGTGCCGACCCCGTAGCGGTGCGCGCTCTGGATGATCGAGGCAACGTTGCCGCCGTTGGCGTTGGGCAGCTCCCAGATCCACATCGCCCGCCCGCTCAACGGGTTGGCGGCATCGGCCGCCGGCGCCGCCACGGCAGCGCACGACAGCACCAGCACGATCATCATCAGCCTGCGCAGCGGCCGGTCCAAGCGCCCCTTGACACGGCGGCCGCGCGCCACGCGGACTTCAGGCATACGGCGAGGCACCGTAGCCGATAACCCGACGAACGCCCGCAAGTTGCGATGCGTCCGCCGGGTCAGGTCACGGCCGGCGGTCTGACAGCGTGGACCGCCCTACTTGACGAACAGGATCTCTGAGTACTTCGGCAGCGGCCACAGGTCGTCGGCGACGATCTTCTCCAGGTCGTCGGCCGCGTCCCGGACCGCCGTCATCGCGGGGATCGTCGTGTCACGCATGTACTCCGCGTGCGCGAGCAGTTCGCCCTCGGGCTGGTTCTCCTCGAGGTTTGCGGTCTCCAGCGCCTTGATCGCGTCGACGAACGTGCTCGTCAGCGCCTCGGTCTCGGAGGCGAGCTCGCCCAACTGGGCCGACAGCAGCAGTGCCAGATGGCGGGCCGCGGCCGGGAGCAGCATCGTCCGCGCGATCGTCGCCGCGGTCTCCGCCTCGATGTTGAGCTTGGTGACGTACTGCTCCAGGAACACCTCATACCGGCTCTCCAGCTCTCGGGTCGAGAGCACCCCGTAGTTGGAGAACACCTCCTGGGTGTCATCGGTGAGCAGGTAGGGGAGAGCATCCGGGGTGGAGCGGAGATTGAGCAGCCCGCGGGCCTCGGCCTCCGAATGCCACTCATCGGAGTAGTTGTCGCCGCCGAACACGATCTGCTTATTGGCCGCGTAGCTGCGCTGCAGGATCGGGCGCAGGGCCGCCTCCAGCTCGGCACCGCCCTCCAGCGCGTCCTCGAGCTCCTCCGCGAGATAGTCGATCGCCTCGGCGACGATCGTGTTGAGCACCGTGTTGGGCAGCGACAGCGACATGCTGGAGCCAAGCGCGCGGAACTCGAACTTGTTGCCGGTGAACGCGAACGGGCTCGTCCGGTTGCGGTCCCCGCCGTGCATCGGCAGCGGTGGCAGCACCGGGGTGCCGAGTCCGAGGAACGACTCCGGCGTTGACTCGCCGACCTCGCCGCGCTCGATCGCGCCGAACACGCGCTCGAGCTCCGCGCCGAGGAAGATCGAGATGATCGCCGGCGGCGCCTCGTTGGCACCGAGCCGGTGATCCTGGCCCGGTGAGGCGATCGATGCCCGCAGCAGCCCCTGGTGCTTGTTGACCGCCTGGATGACCGCGGCGGCGAAGAACAGGAACTGGAGGTTCTCATGGGGAGTGTCGCCCGGCTCGAGCAGGTTCTCGCCCTCGTCGGTCCCCATCGACCAGTTGTTGTGCTTGCCACTGCCGTTGACGCCGGCGAACGGCTTCTCGTGCAGCAGACACACGAGCCCATAGCGACGGGCGACGTTCTGCATGACCTGCATCGTCAGCTGCTGGTGGTCGGCGCCGACGTTGGAGTTCTCGAAGATCGGCGCGACCTCGTACTGGGCCGGAGCCACCTCGTTGTGGCGGGTCTTGATCGGCACTCCGAGCTTGGCCAGTTCCTTCTCGGTGTCGAGCATGCAGGCCAGGACCCGCTCGGGAATCGAGCCGAAGTAATGGTCGTCGAGCTCATGACCCTTGGGCGGCTTGGCGCCGAACAGCGTGCGGCCGGTGGTCACGAGATCGGGGCGCTCGAAGTAGTACTGCTCGTCGATCAGGAAGTACTCCTGCTCGGGCCCGACCGTCGTGAAGACGCGCGACGAGGAGTCGTTGCCGAACAGCTTGATCGCGCGCATCGCCGACTTCGACAGGGCGTCCATAGAGCGCAGCAGCGGGATCTTGTGGTCCAGCGCCTCGCCCGTCCAGGACACGAACGCCGTCGGGATGCACAGCAGGGCACCGTTGGGGTTCTCCAGGATGAACGCGGGGGAGGTCGGGTCCCAGGCGGTGTAGCCGCGGGCCTCGAAGGTGGCCCGGATTCCGCCGGTCGGGAACGAGGACGCGTCGGGCTCGGCCTGAATGAGCTCCTTGCCGGAGAACTCGGCCAGCGCCGTGCCCTCGCCGGTGGGGGCGTAGAAGCTGTCGTGCTTCTCGGCGGTCAGGCCGGTGAGCGGCTGGAACACGTGCGCGTAATGGGTGGCGCCCCGCTCCAGCGCCCACTCCTTCATCGCCAGAGCGACCGAGTCGGCGAGCGAGGTGTCGAGCGCCGATCCCTTGGCCAGCGTCTTGGACAGACGCTTGTAGACATCCTTGGGCAGTCGCTGGCGCTGGATGGCCGGGCTGAACACGTTCTGGCCGAAGATCTGGTTGTCGGAGGCGGTGAGATCCGGCGCTCCGATCCCGTGGCCGTTGAGGGTCCACTGGGCGGCGTTCACGTTCTTCTGGCGAATCGGCATGTCTCTGCTCAGTTCCTTCCTCGTTGGCGCCCCGGCGGCGGAGGCGCATGCGTCAATGGACGGTCTCGGGGGAGACGAGGTGCGCAGCCTAGGACACGTTTGATGAACGGTCACTATCCCGATGGCCAAACCGTACCGGGCACAGTGGGCCGGACGGCGAACCAGGCGCCCGCTTGCCGGGGATCGCCGAGGCGATCCCCGCTCCACGCGCCCGGGCCCGGGCAACGTGCATCAAACATGGGCGGGCGCAGCCCGACCCTAACTGAAAGAATGTCGGCATGTCCATTGACGCGGAAACGGGTCCGCAGTCGGTCTACGCGCCGGCTGCCGATCGCTATGAGCAGGTGCAGTACCGACGGTGCGGGCGCAGCGGATTGCAGCTGCCCCCGATCTCGCTGGGTCTGTGGCAGAACTTCGGGGACGACCGGCCGCTCGGGATCTCCCGGGCGATCCTGCGCCGCGCGTTCGATCTCGGGATCACCCACTTCGACCTCGCCAACAACTATGGCCCCCCGTACGGGAGCGCCGAGACCAACTTCGGGCGCATCTTCGCCGAGGACTTCGCCCGCCTGCGCGGTGAGCTCGTCATCTCCACCAAGGCGGGCTACGACATGTGGCCCGGGCCGTACGGCAACTGGGGCAGCCGCAAATACCTGCTCGACAGCCTCGACCAGAGCCTGACCCGGATGCGGCTTGACCACGTCGACATCTTCTACTCGCACCGCTTCGACCCCGAGACGCCCCTGGAGGAGACGATGGGCGCGCTCGACCACGCGGTCCGCTCGGGCAAGGCGCGGTACGTCGGGATCTCCTCCTACGGCCCCCGCCGGACCGAGGAGGCGATCGAGATCCTGCGCCACCTCGGCACGCCGCTGATCATCCACCAGCCGTCCTACTCGATGTTCAACCGCTGGATCGAGGCCGAGCTGCTCGGCGTGCTCGAGCGTGAGGGCGTCGGCGCCATCGCGTTCTCGCCGCTCGCCCAGGGCCTGCTCACCGACAAGTACCTGGACGGGATCCCCGAGGATTCCCGCGTGCGCCGGGGCGTGGCCTTCTCCGAGGACCTCGTCACGCCGGAGAACATCGAGCGGGCCCGGGCCCTGGACGCGATCGCCTCCGAGCGTGGCCAGACCCTGGCCCAGATGGCGATCGCCTGGGTGCTGCGCGACCCGCGCGTGACCTCGGCGCTGGTCGGCGCCTCGAGCGTGCGTCAGCTGGAGAACAGCGTCGCCGCACTCCAGAACACCGACTTCGACGACGCGGAGCTGGCGGCGATCGACGAGCACGCCGTCGAGTCCCAGATCAACATCTGGGCCCCGTCCTCAGAGTCCTAGAGCCGGGCGCGGCGTCGATGTGAGTCGCAAAAGCGGCGTCTGGCGCCGTGTTTGCACCTTGGATCTGAGGTCTCCGCGCCCCGGCACGTTTGCCGCCAGGCAAACTGCCAATCCCATCGCCCTTAAGGCGATGGGACAGTGACAATTTGGCCGTTGTTGTTGACGTAGGTCTCGGCCGGCTTGGTGGCGACGGTCACCGCGAAGGTGCCGTGCGGCTTGCCGCCTCCGGCGAGCACCGCCTTGGCCTTGCCGTTGAGGCCGGCCGCGACCTCCCAGGCGAGCACGTGGTGGCCCGCCTGCACCGCGGTCACCGACCAGTCAAAGCGCGCTGTGTGCCCGGCGGGCAGCCGGCCGAGCGCCCAGGTGTTGGCATAGGCGGTTACCGCCCCGCCGGCGCCGCCGTTCTGACAGCTGTAGGCGCAGGCTCCCGGCGCGCGATCGACGATCCACAGGGGCCGGGACGGATTGGCCAGGTAGGGCTGGTTGATCGTTGCCCCGAACGCAGCGGCGCTCGAACCCTCGCCCTTGGGGGCGGGATAGGCGCAGGTGACGTTGCAGATCGTGACCGCGACATTGGGGATCGCCGCGTTGCCGGAGTTGTGCACCGTGATCACGAGGTGCGAGTGCTGCGCCAGCCGCTGGGAAGTCGGGAAGGTGGCGCTGGCGACGGCGACGGGGAAGTTGCCCTTGGGCTCGGAGACGGCCTGATTGGACCCGCTGCCGCAGGCTGAAACGGCCAGCGCCCCAAGGCCGGCGATCACAGCGCAGCTCCTCGCTCTCCAACGGTTCAACGCGCGCGAAAGCTACCACGTCACCGCCCTCACCAAACCCAGTTGGGGGCGGTCGGTTCCCTGTTGGTCTTTACCCCCCATGTGGGTAGTCTTGCCCTGCCGGTCCCGCGCGCGCGGGACGTAGATCCCCCGTGTACAGGTTGGAGAACCGTTGATCAGAGCAGTCGCCGACCGAGCGTTCCTGCCGACCAAGTCCGTGTTGGAGGAGGTCGGGAACATGATGATCCTGACCGGGCGGACGCTCGTCTCGGCAGTCCGGCCGCCCTACCCCTACGGGAGCGAGTTCGTCGGCCAGTTCCTGTTCGCGATGAAGCTGTGCTGGTTCCCGCTGCTCATCTCGACGATCGCGTTCGGCTACGAGGCACCCGGCCTGCAGGCGGCCAACTTCCTCGTCCTGTTCGGTGCGCTCGACCGGCTCGGCGGCTTCTTCGTGCTCGCCTCGATCCGCGAGTTCGCGCCGTTCGTCGACGCGATCGTGCTCGCCGGCGTCGCCGGCACGGCGATCACCGCCGATCTCGGCGCCCGCAAGATCCGCGAGGAACTCGACGCCCTTCAGGTGCTCGGCGTCGACCCGATCAAGAACCTCGTCGTCCCGCGCTTCCTGGCGCTGATGCTGCTGACCGGCCTGTTCGACATCTACGCGCTCATCTTCGGCGTGTTCGGCGGGATCCTGGCCACGGTGGTCAACCACGCGCCGCTCGGACCGTTCTTCTCCACCTTCTTCAACAACGCCGAGACGATCGACCTGTGGGGCTCGGTGGTCAAGACAACGCTGTTCGGGGCGATCATCGCGATCGTCTGTTGTTACAAGGGAATGACCGCCTCCGGCGGCGCCGAGGGCGTCGGCCGGGCCGTCAACCAGGCGGTGGTGATCGCCTTCCTGGGAGTGTTCGCGTTCAACTACGCGTTCACCCAGACGCTGCTGGCCACCCACCCCGAGATCACGACGATCATCAAGTGAGGGAGCAGCGCGATGGGTGAGTTGGTCGGAACACCGAAGGGCTGGATCGAGGCCTTCGGCGAGATCGTCAAGTTCGGCGGCACGATGGTCAAGGACGTGGCCACGCTGCGCGTGCTCAAGTTCTTCGGCGAGGCGCTGCGCCAGGCCGGGATCCTGATCGTCTCCTCGACCCTGGTCATCTGGGGCCTGGTGTTCATCATCGGCCTCGAATGCGGGATCGAGGGCGCGTACTTCACCTATGGCGAGGGCACCCCGGCCTACTCGGGCGTGTTCGCCGCCTGGTGTGACCTGCGCGAGCTCGTGCCGCTGGTGTTCGGCTACATGATGGCCGCCAAGGTGGGCACCGGGATCGTCGCCGAGCTTGGATCGATGCGGATCTCCGACGAGATCGACGCGCTCGAGGTGATGGGCATCAGCGGGATGCGCTTCCTGTGCGCCACCCGCCTGCTCGCGGCCCTGCTCGTGCTCCCGTTCGTGTACCTGTGCTCGATCGGCGCCGGCTTCTTCGCCAGCTACCTGGCGGTCGTGCAGCAGATCGGCTACGTGTCATCCGGCGGCTTCTTCTTGATCTTCTGGCAGTTCCAGAACCCGCCGGACCTCTTATACAGCCTCATCAAGGCGATGACGATGGCGATAATCATCGTGATCGTCGGCTGCTACTACGGGTACAACGCCAGCGGCGGGCCCGTCGGAGTGGGAACGGCGACCGCCAAGTCGATGGTGCTCAACCTCGTCTCGGTCCACCTCGTCGGCATGCTCGGAACACAGCTCTTCTGGGGCGCCAACCCCAGAGCACCCATCGGAGGCTAAATGGACGACTCCAGCCAACATTCGGAGTCGGGCGGCGGCCCGACGACCCCTGACTCAGAGCGCGCCCAGGACGACCCGCGCAACATCTCCGGCCAGAACGAGGAGCACAGCGCGGCGGCCCGCGGCGCCGAGGTCGAGCTCACGCCCGAGGAACGCGAGGATCAGGTCAAGAGCGCGGCGCCCGACGGCGGCGAGATCCAGGAGCTGCCCGACCAGCCGGCCAAGGAGGACGAGAAGTCCTCCTCACGCGTGTCGGTGGTCGACGAGTCCCCGCCGCGACCGGACCCGCCCGACGGCGCCAATGACGAGGACTACAAGTGGCACACCTACAAGGTGTATCCCTCGGGCCGCCCCGATGCGGTCGAGTTCATCGATACCTACAAGGCGTTCGGGCGCTCCAAGATCCTCCAGGGCCTCAACATGGGCCTTCCCGAGGGCATGGTCTCGATGATCCTGGGCCCATCCGGTACCGGCAAGTCGGTGTGCATCAAGCACATGGTCGGCCTGCTGTATCCCGACCGTGGCGACATCCTCGTCCACGGCCAGTCGGTGCCCAACATGCCCGACGACGACCTGTTCGACATGCGCAAGAAGTTCGGCCTGCTGTTCCAGGACGGCGCGCTGTTCGGCTCGATGGACCTCTACAACAACGTCGCCTTCCCATTGCGTCAGCACACCGAGAAGGGCGAGGACGAGATCGAGGACATCGTCATGCGCCGCCTCAACGAGGTCGGCCTCGGCCACTCGCGCACCAAGATGCCCAACGAGCTCTCCGGCGGTATGCGCAAGCGCGCCGGGTTCGCCCGGGCGCTGGTGCTGGAGCCCGACATCGTGCTCTTCGACGAGCCCGACTCCGGCCTGGACCCGGTCCGGACCGCACTGCTCGGCGAGCTCATCCTGGAGATCCACCGCGACATGATGGACGAGGCCAAGGAGAAGCAGCGTGAGCATCTCCCGACCTTCTGCGTCATCACGCACGACATCATGAGCGCCCGCCGCGTCGCCGACTACATCAACGTCCTGTGGAAGGGGCGGATCGTCGAGGCCGGCCCCGCCGAGGACATGCTCAACTCCGAGAACCCGTTCATCCGGCAGTTCCTGTCCGGGGAGTCACAGGGCCCCCTGACGATGGACTAGCCGGACCGGAGTGAGCAATGCGGTGGTTCGTGGTGCGCTCGGTGGCGCCCGCGCAGATGTCCGACGGTAGCCTCAGGGCGTGATGACGCCGTCCAGGTTCGAGCGGCTCTCCGGAGCGGCCGCCCGCCGGCCTGTGCTGACCGTCGCGATCGTGCTGATCCTGGCGCTCGGCGGCGGGGTGCTGGCCCTCGGGCTGCGCCCGTCGGCGGGGATCGACACGTTCGTGTCCTCCTCCTCGGCCAGCTATCGCGCCACCGTCGACGAGGAGCATCACTTCGGCGATGACGCGGTCATCATCCTCATCCACGAGTCGCTGCCCAACCTGGTCGAGACCAAGGACCTCGGCGGGCTGACCCAGCTCGAGGCATGCCTGGCCGGCCAGTACGTCGTTCCCAACCCCCAGCTGAGCGCGTTCACCCCGGCCCCGGCGGGGACCCACGCGCCGTACGGTGGTCCGAACAGCCCGTGCGGGAAGCTGACCAAGGCGCACGCCACTCAGGTCGTCTACGGCCCGGGGACATTCCTCAACCGAGCGGTGGCCGCCGTCAACACCCAGATCCGGTCGATGCTCAAGGGGGTGACCACCTCCACCCAGGCGGCCGAGGCGGCGGCCTATCACCTGGCGATCGGCAAGGGGATGTCCAAGAAGCAGGCGCTGGCGGCGGCGACGGCGGCCGGCAAGTTGGAGTACCAGCAGCAGCTGCAGACGCTGGAGACGATGGCGGTCACCTCCGGGATGAACGCGATGCCGTCGATCGACAACCCCAATTTCATCCCGCAGGTCGTCTTTGACCCCACCCGCGGCGTCAACCAGCCCAAGGCGCGGTTCGCCTACCTGTTCCCGAACAAGGACTCGGCGCTGATCCAGGTCCGGCTGCGCTCTTCGCTCACCGATCAGCAGCAGGCCCGGGCGATCTCGCTCATCCGCCAGGCCGTCCGGATGCCGATGTTCCGCTCCCACTATGGCGGCACGTACACGATCACCGGGGTGCCGGTCGTCATCAACGATCTCGCCGCTCAGATCACCGGCTCGATCGCGGGCCTGCTGCTGGCGGCGCTCGTGGTGATGGCGCTGACACTGCTGATCGTGTTCCGCAGCCGTCCCCGGTTGCTGCCGCTGGCGATCGCGCTCGCCGCCACCGGGATCACCTTCGGGGTGCTGGCCGTGCTCGGTGCCACGCTGACGATGGCCTCGGTGGCGGTGCTGCCGATCCTCATCGGCCTCGCCGTCGATTACGGGATCCAGTTCCAGGCCCGGGCCCAGGAGGCGCGGGTGGCCCTCGCGGCGGCCGAGCCGGCTGGTGACGCGCCGGCGG
>JBAWFG010000128.1:0-1871 GCA_049591655.1 Solirubrobacteraceae bacterium | reverse complement strand
GTTTAGTGCCGGGCCTGCAGCGCTGCGCCGAGCCGATGGTGGCCCCAGCGGCGATCGGAGCCCCAGGGCGCAGCACACCCCCTCCTCTTGCTGTTATCAGCCGAGAATCCGAGCCACAGGGCGGCTCCTCTCTTGCTGTTATCAGCCTTACGAGGGCGTCCCACGGACCAAGTCAGCTGATGACGGGGACGATATCCGGGGCGTCCAGCAGCAGCGCGTCGGCGGCCTGGTCGGTGGACTCTTCCTGGGAGGCCCGCTCGGCCTCGATCGTCGCCTCGTAGTGGCTGATCTCGTTAGCCACCTGGCGGGCGTCCCAGCGCAGCGGCTTGGCCAGCAGCTCGGCCGTCTCCGCCGCGGCCGACAGGCCGCGGTCCCAGGTCTCGATCGAGATGTGTGTCCGCCGGACCAGCACGTCGTCGAGGTGCCGGGCTCCCTCATGCGAGGCGGCGTAGCTCACCTCGGCCCGCAGGTAGTCCTCGGCGCCGGTGAGCGGCCGGCCCAGGTCCGGCTCGGCCGCGATCATGTCGAGGATCTCGGTGGCCAGCGCCCCGTACCGGCCCAGCAGGTGCTCGATCCGGGCCACGTGCAGCCCCGAGGACCGGGCCAGCCGGTGCCGTGCGTTCCACAGCGGCAGGTAGCCGTCCGCCCCGGCCAGCGGCACCTCGTCGGTGCAGGAGGGCGGGACCCGCCAGTCGAGCCCGTGCGCGACCGCGTCCACCGCGTCCCGGGCCATCAGCCGGTAGGTGGTGTACTTGCCGCCCGCGATCATCACCAGGCCGGGCACCGGGTGCGCGACCACATGCTCCCGGGACAGCCGCGACGTGGAGTCGGACTCCCCGGCCAGCAGGGGCCGCAGCCCGGCGTAGACCCCGGCCACGTCTTCGCGGGTCAGCGGGACGGCGAGGACCCGGTTGACCTGGGCCAGCATGTAGTCGATGTCGGCGCGGCTGGCCGCCGGGTGGGCCTTGTCCAGGGTCCAGTCGGTGTCCGTGGTGCCGACGATCCAGTGCCGCCCCCACGGGATGATGAACAGCACGCTGGTGGGAGTGCGCATGACGATCCCAGTGCGGGACTGGATGCGATCCCGCGGCACGACCAGGTGCACACCCTTGGAGGCGCGGATGTTGATCACCCCGCGGCCGCCCACCATGGCCTGCACGTCATCGGTCCACACCCCGGTCGCGTTGACCACCTGCTGGGCCCGGATCTCCAGCTGCCGGCCGGTCTCGAGGTCCACCGCGCGGACGCCGGTGACCCGCTCCCCCTCCCGGAGGAACCCGGTGACCTGGGTCCGGGAGGCGATCTGGGCCCCGTAGCTGGCCGCCGTGCGGATCAGGCCGACCACGAAACGGGCGTCGTCCACCTGGGCGTCCCAGTACTGCAGGGCGCCGGTCAGCCCGGACCGTTTCAGCGCCGGGGCGAGCCGCAGCGCGCCCCGCTTGGTGAGCTGCCGATGCCCGGGCAGCCCGCGCGGCTGGCCGAGCGAGAACCCGAGCGCGTCGTAGGCGTTCAGCCCGGCCCCGACGTACGCCCGCTCCCACACGTGGTGGGTCAGCGGGAACAGGAACGGCACCGGCCGGACCAGGTGCGGCGCGATCCGCTGGAGCAGCAGCCCGCGCTCGGTCAGCGCCTCCCGGACCAGGCTCACGTTCAGCTGCTCCAGGTAGCGCAGCCCGCCGTGGATCAGCTTGCTGGAACGCGATGAGGTACCGGAGGCGAAATCACGCGCCTCCACCAGGCCGGTGGACAGGCCGCGGGTGATGGCGTCGAGGGCCACGCCCGCGCCGACCACGCCCCCGCCCACGACGAGCACCTGCACTTCGTCCGCGCTGAGCGCGGCCAGCGCCGCGGCCCGTCCCTCGGGGTCGAGC
>JBAWFG010000127.1:0-3130 GCA_049591655.1 Solirubrobacteraceae bacterium | reverse complement strand
ACCGAGGAGCGCCCGCGGGCTCGTCGCCGGAGCGCTGCCGGGAGCCCGGCGCGCCCCGCCGCCGCTGAGCGCCAACCCGGCCATGAGCACGAAGGTGGTGCCGCCGATGAGCAGGAACGGGAGGCCCACGCCGGCGAGCTCGGCGAGCAGGCCACCGATCGCCGGCCCGGCCATGATCCCCACCGACGAAAAGGTGGTCGATGCACCCAGGCGCGGCGAGCCGGCCCCCGAATGCAGGTCGGCCAGCCACGAGACGGCCGTGGTCCACACCACTCCGTAGGCGATGCCGAAGCCGATCCGGCCGAGCAGCAGCGCGGCCAGCGATGGCACGCCATGCAGCAGGCACGACACGCCGAGCAGCAGCCCGGCGGCGAGCGAGACCCGGCGGGAGCCGAACCGGTCAGCGGCCATCCCGGCCGGCACCGATACGGCCATCGTGGCCAGGCCGGGAAGCGCGAGCAGCAGCCCGGTCTGGGCGCCCGACAGGCCATAGGTGCTCGACAGGCGCGGCAGCAGCGGGACGATCGCGGCCTGGGCCACGCCGGCCAGGAAGAACAGGCCGTACAGCAGCCGGCGCGTCCCAGCGACACCGGGACGCAGCGCCGCGGGGATTCCGAATGAAAAGGTGGCACGCATGCCCGTCGCACATTACGATTCCTATCCTCACTTACAAAACGCGAGTTATTGCACGTAATGAACGAATCCGCTGATCAATCTCTCATCGAGCTCCGGGCCCTGCGAGCGCTCGTCGCCGTGGCCGACCACGGCTCGTTTCGCTCCGCGGCGCAGGCGCTCGGCTACACGCAGTCGGCGATCTCCCATCAGATCGCGCTGCTCGAACGCGCGCTCGGCGCGCAGCTGTTCACCCGCCCCGGCGGTCGCGCCGCCGTGGCGCTGACCACCGCCGGGGACATCGCCTACCGCCGCGGCCGCCGCGTGCTCGGCGAGGTCGAAACACTGAGCGCGGACGTGGCGAGCGTGAACCGCGGCGAGCGCCACACCGTGCGGGTGGGGGTATTCCAGACCGCGACCACCGAGCTTCTGCCCGGCGCGCTCCGGGCCCTGCGTGACCAATGGCCCGACGCCGAGGTGACGCTGTCGGAGATTCATGACTCCGAGCGCACGCTGGACCGGCTCGCCTCCGGGGAGCTCGACGTGGCGTTCATGGTCAACCCCGAGCCCGACGACCGGATCCGCTCGGTGCCCCTGCTCGACGACCCGTGGGTCATCCTCACCCGGTACGACAGCGAACTGGCCGCCGCCGAATCCCCCAGCTTCGATCTGCTCGACGGTGTCGACCTCGTCGCCTGGAACCTGCGCTGGCGCACCCAGCAGGAGCTCGAGCGGGCCTGGCGCCTGCGGGGGATCACCCCGCGGATCGTGTTTCGCACCGACGACAACCTCGCTCTGCAGCGGCTCGTCGCCGCCGGTTACGGTCACGCGTGTCTGGACCGGCTCGGCGCCTCGGGCGTGGTGGAGCCGTCATTGACCTGGCTGGAGCCGCGGGAGCTTCTCATCCCCCGCACGATCGCGCTCTGCCATCCGCTGCGGCGGAGTCTCAGCTCACCGGCGCTGGCGCTCATCGAGGCGGTGCGCCTGCAGTACGGGGCCTAGCCGGTCGCCTTCAGCGGCTATCGCTACGCCGGCCGACGCCGGCGCGCACTACTCCCGCCGACGCGCAGGTCGCCAGTGCCAGGCCCAGGTCGGCCTCCGCCACACCGGCAAGGTCTGGATGATCGAGATCCAGCTCGATGGCCGGCCCCGCCCCCGGCAGGCCAAGGCTGACCCGGCCCGCGTCGGCGACCGCCCCCCACAGGTCCCCGCCGGCGGCGGCGAGCAGCGCAAAGCGCGTCTGACCCTCGCGCCGGGCCAGCGTCTCGAGCTCGCGCAGCTCCTCGAAGGGGTCGATCCGCACCTGTTCGTCGGTGCCGATGGCGAGCCGGACCCCGGCGTCGCGGTAGCGCAACCCCGGCAGCGATCCGTCGCCGAGGTTGCCCTCGGTCGTGGGGCAGGTGACGACGATCGTGTCGGTGCCGGCCAGCAGCTCGACGTCGTGCTCAGACACATGGATGGCGTGCACGACACTCGTGCGCGGTCCCAAAAAGCCGCAGCGGTCGAGCAGCTCGATGGGCGAGCACCCGTGCTCGGAGGCACACTCGTCGAGCTCTCGCCGCTGCTCGGCGGCGTGCACGTGGCGGACGAGCCCGTGGGCATCGGCGTAGGCGGCGATCTGCTCCAGCCAGTCGGCGGGGACCGCCCGTACGCTGTGCGCGGCAACGCCGACGCCCACCCCGGGCCGGTCCTGCGCCCACTCCCGCAGGGCGTCAACGCGCTCCAGGAAGGTGGCAACCGTCGGATCACAGAAGCGGACCTGGCCGGGATCGGGCGGGCGTCCCGGGCCGCCCCGGTGATAGGCGGCGGGCAGCAGCACGATCTCCAATCCGGCGCCGACCGCGGCCTGGGCCAGCGCGATCGCCATCGCGTTGGGGTCCGCGTAGGGCGTCCCGTCAGGCTGGTGGTGGATGTAATGAAACTCGCCGACCGCCCCGTACCCGGCGGCTGCCATCTGGCCGTAGACACGGGCGCCGACCTCGCCCATCGAGGTGGGGTCGTGGCTGCCGGCGAGGCGGTACATCTCGGTGCGCCAGCTCCAGAAGTCATGGGTGGGTGGGCCTGGATCCAGACGCTCGCCGGCTCCGCGGAGGTCGAGCTGAAACGCGTGGCTGTGGGCGTTGGCCATCGCCGGCACCTGCGCGTGCCGGCTCATGCGGGCTGCAGCCGGGCCGCCGCTACCGCATCCCGGACGTAGACGGCCTCACCGCCGATGAACGCCACCGCCACCGGGTTGTGGCCAAAGCGGTAGGGCACCATCTCCGCGGGGCCGTCGAGCAGCAGCAGGTCGGCGCGCTTGCCGACCTCGATCGATCCGCGGTCGTGGGACAGCCCCAGCGTCCAGGCCCCATTGAGCGTCGCCGCACCGAGCGCCTCCCGGACGGTCATCCCGTACAGCCGCGCCCCGAGCCCGATCACCACGCCCATCGAGACGACCGGCGCCGGTCCCGGGTTGGCGTCGGTGGCGAGCACCACGATCGCCCCCGCGTCGAGCAGCGCGCGCCCCGGGGCACGGTGC
>JBAWFG010000126.1:0-6119 GCA_049591655.1 Solirubrobacteraceae bacterium | reverse complement strand
GGCTACCGCCGATCAATTGACAGAATCGCCCGGGGGGCGATTCTGTCGGGGGGACACGCATGAGTACTGCGACTGATCGACAGCAGACCGAGATCGGGGGCACGCCGGCGCCGGATGTCGTCCGGGTGCACGTGCCGCAGCGCAGAGTGCGCAGTGAGCTGCGAGCGATCCGGATCGTCTGGCGCCGGGAGCTGATCCGCTTCCGGGCCGACAAGCTGCGGATGATCACCTCGCTGATCCAGCCGCTCCTGTTCCTGTTCGTGCTCGGCGCGGGGCTGCAGAGCCTGTCACGGGCCGGGACCCACGGCGTGGAGCTGAAGACCTTCATCTACCCGGGGATCCTGTGCATCTCGGTGATGTTCACCGCGATGTTCTCGGCGGCATCGATCGTCTGGGACCGGGAGTTCGGGTTCCTGCGGGAGATGATGGTCGCCCCGGTCCGGCGCAGTTCGATCGTGATCGGCAAGTGCCTCGGCGGCGCCTCGGTGGCCGGCTTTCAGGGACTGCTGATCATCTGCCTGGCGGGTTTGGTGAGCGTCCCCTATACGCCGCTGCTGCTGCTGGGTATCTTCGCGCTGCAGCTGCTGCTCGCGTTCGCGATCACCGCCTTCGGGGTGATGATCGCGGTCCGCATCAAGCAGATGCAGTCGTTCATGGGGGTCATGCAGATGATCGTCATGCCGATGTTCTTCATCTCCGGGGCGCTGTTCCCGGTCGCCGGCCTCCCCCGCTGGCTCGGCGTGCTCAATCGGCTCGACCCCCTCACCTATGCGGTCGACCCGATGCGGCGGTTGGTGTTCGCCCACCTGTCGATCTCCCCCGAGGCCCAGCGCGCGCTCAACTCCGGTGTCACCTGGTTTGGGTGGCGGGTACCGGGGCTGCTCGAGGCCGGCATGATCGCCGCGCTCGGCCTGGTCATGCTGTCGATTGCGATCTGGGAGTTCAGTGCGACCGAGTAGCCGGAGCGCCGGGTAGCCTAGGCGCCGTGACCACAGGCGAACCGCCGGCCACCCCGTCGGAGGCGTTGCGGGTTCCGTGCCTGCAGAATCCGCCGCACGACGAAATCGCCTCGCTGCTCGACGGCCACCGGTTCGTGTGGATCGACTACGCGGATCCAACCGAAGCCGACCTCACCGCACTCGCCGAGCTGATCGCGCTGCACCCGCTCACCCTCGAGGATGCCCGCACCTTTGACCAGCGGCCGAAGATCGAGGAGTACGACGGCTACGTGTTCATCGTCGTCTTCGGCGTCGATGCCGACACCGAAACGGGCGGATCGCTGCTGCGAGAGGTCCACATGATCGTCTCCGGCGACTACGTCGTCACCATCCACCACGGGCCGCTGGAGCCGCTCACCGAGCTGCGTGCCCGCTATGACCAGCAGAAGATCCGCAGCGAGCAATTTCTCGTCTACAAGGTCCTCGATGCGGTGACCTCAACCTTCATCCCCGTTCTGTCGCGCACCGACGACGAGATCGACGAGCTCGAGCAGAGCGTGATCGACGACGCCGACGCCACCGACCTGCAGCGGATCTTCTCGCTCAAGCGCGACCTGATCGCGATGCGGCGGGTGATCACCCCGATGCGGGACATGTTCGCGCGGAACGCGGAGCGGCTGGCCGACCTACCGGGCCTCGAATCAGACGACCGGCTGTACTTCCGCGATCTCTACGACGGCCTCATCCGGGTGTCGGATCTCGTCGACTCCTACCGCGACCTGCTCAGCGGCGCCACCGACATGTACCTCTCAACGGTCGCCAACCGTCAGGGCGAGATCAACAAGCAGCTGACGATCATCGCGACGATCTTCCTGCCGCTGACCTTCCTGACCGGCTTCTTCGGGCAGAACTTCGCGTTCCTCACCGGTCACGTCATCAATCACAGCTGGACGTTCTGGGTGTTCGGAATCGGGCTGCTGGTGACGTCGGCGGTCGGGTTTCGGATCTACTTCAAGCGGCGGAGCTGGATCTAGCGGATGTAGCGGTGGTAGGCGGCCACCCAGTTGTGCGCAACCGCCAGCTGGGCCGCGGCCAGGGTCATCTGATGGCTGCACACGCGGGCGTGCAGCCGGTTCTCCAGCGAGTCCTTGGGGTTGGGACTCGCGCCCGGCTCGGGCCACAGGTTGCGGGCGTCGTTGGGCGCGCCCCCGAGCTCAAGCGAGACGAGGTGGTCGTACTCGTAGGCGTGCAGCGGGAGGCGATCTCCGTAGGAGACCAGGCTCGCCCGCTTCTCACGTTCGGTGATCGACTCCGAGGGTCGTACCGAGCTGCTGTAGCCGCTGCGGCAGATCGTTGTGGCGATCGTCGCCTGGTTCACCGCCGGGTTGAGCGCTCCCGGCGTACAACGAGCATCGGGGAGCGCGAACCGGCCGGAGCCGCTCGCGTGGCAGGAGCGGGCCGGCGGCTGGGCCTGGACGACATGCGAGCTGGCATGGCTGACCGGCAGCCCGGGAACCGAGGTCGCCGACGCGGGCTGCCCGGACCCGGTCATCGCCCCCGCCGCGAACGCCGCGGTCGCCAGCACCGCCAGAGCAGACACCCTCGCTCTCATCACACGCCAGTGAACCACGCGGTCACGATGGACCCGCCCCGGCAGAAAAAAAGGGGGCCGCGCGAGCGGCCCCCCAATCCAGCCAAAGCGAACCCGTGGGTCAGGCGTTGACGCCGGCCTCCTCGCGCACGTCGGCGCGGCGGGGCAGCAGCGTCTCGCGGGCGATGACCAGGCGCTGGATCTGCGCCGTGCCCTCGTAGAGCTGCAGGATCTTGGCGTCACGCATCAGCTTCTCGACCTTGTACTCCTTGATGAACCCGTAGCCGCCGTAGACCTGCACGGCGTCGGTGGTGACCTCCATCGCGGTGTCGGCCGCGAAGCGCTTGGCGTGCGAGGACTCCAGCGTGTTGCGCTTGCCCTGGTCGAGCAGCACCGCCGAATTCCACGTGGCCAGGCGGGCCAGGTGCACCTTGGTCGCCATGTCGGCGATCATGAACTGGATCGCCTGGTGCATGGCGATCGGGACGCCGAACTGCTGGCGCTCCTTGGAGTACGCGATCGCGAACTCCATCGCCGCCCGCGCGACGCCGACGCCCATCGCCGCCACGCCGGGGCGGGTGCGGTCAAGGGTCATCATCGCGATCTTGAAGCCCTTGTTCTCCTCACCCACCAGGTGGTTGAGCGGGATCTCGATCTCGGGGAAGGTGATGGTGGCGGTGTTGGACGCGCGCTGACCCATCTTGTCCTCGTGCTTGTCGACGACGACGCCGGCCTCACGGGGAACGATGAAACAGGAGATGCCGCGATGCCCGGCATCCTTGTCGGTCTTGGCGTAGACCGTGTACCAGTCGGCGTACTCGCCGTTGGTGATGAAGCACTTGGAGCCCTTGATGACCCACTTGTCGCCCTTGCGAGTGGCGGTCGTCTTCATGCCCGACACGTCGGAGCCCGCATCGGGCTCGGTCAGGCAGAACGATGCGAACTTGGGCGCCTCGGACAGACGGCCAAGGTATTCCTTCTTGAGCTCCTCCGACGCGGCCAGGATGATCGGCGCGGTCGCCAGGCCGTTGCAGGTCAGCGAGGTGGCGATCCCGGAGCAGCCCCAGGAGAGCTCCTCCTCGATGATCGCCCCGTCCAGGAAGCCCAGGCCCGGGCCGCCGTACTCGGACGGGAGGTGGTTGTTCATCAGGCCCAGCTCCCAGGCCTTCTCCAGGATGTCACCCGGCCAGGTGCCTTCCTTGTCGTACTCCCAGGCGACCGGGCGGATCTCCTTCTCGGCGAAGTCGTGCGCCATCTCGCGCATGCTCTTCTGCTCGTCGGTGAGCGTGAAATCAACCACCGTAGCTTCTCCTTTGGGGCTTCGATTGACTAGTCAGTCAACGGCTCTGTTCCCCAGAATACCCCGCCAGGCGCAGTCCGCAACACCCCCAATCGACAAATTGGCCGCCGAGGTGCGCGAAACTGGGCCGGTGCAGAGCGCATTCGGCACGGTCGTGATCGTCGTCTGCGGCGTCGGGGTCGCCGGAGCGGTGATCGCGCTGCTGCTGTCGGGCCGGACCTGGGACGAGTACGGGCGTGATCACCTGCTGCGGGACTCCGAGGCTCCCCGGACGGTGCGTCCGGGATCGGCGGCCGCCAACGACGAGCGTGACGAGGAGATCCGCCAGATGCTCGAGGCCCGCAACGCCCGCCGGCGTCGGCGCGGCGAGCCCGAGCTCGATGTGGAGTCCGAGCTGGGGCGGCTCACCGCCCCCGCGGTCGACGATGAACTGCGCGCCGAGATCCGTGACCTGGTGATCGCCCGCAACCACCGCCGCGCTCGCCGGGGCGAGCCCGCCCTCGACGTGGAGGCCGAAATCGAGCGTGAGATCGCGCAACTCGGCGGCCTGTCGTGATCCGCGCCCCCGCCGCGTGGGTTTGGCGATAGGCTGCCCGCACAATGGCTGATCCACGACGCATCGAGCTCGACGAGCTCGTCCAACGCCCCGGCACCTACTTCAACCCCCAGACCGAGGTTGTGGTCATCGTCGACGACTCCCCGGAGCTCGACACCGAGGTCTTCAACATGGAGGAGTTCGAGGGCGCCGACTGGGTGCACATCTCCGATGAGCTGCCCGTCGACGAGCATCGTCGCGACGAGCTGCTCGAGGCCTTCCAGATCCACCTCCACGCCGGAGCGGCCGAGCTGGAGGACGACGGCTCAGACACCTCCGATGAGCTGGAGGCTGACGAGCAGGAGCCGGGCCGGGAATAACGGCCCGGCGCGGGGAGTCCCCCCGTCCTCCGGCTCCTGGGTCAGCGGGCTACTTGCCGTTGAGCAGCGACGCGCACTTCTGCATCTTGCGCACGTCCTGACCGGCGCTCTGGATGCACTGGCTGTACTTCTGCACGTTCGATGACGTGCCGGTGGTCGAGCTCTGGCCGCTTGATCCCGTGCTCGCCCCGCCGCCGGCCAGGCCGCCCTCCAGCGCCGAGACGACGCTGCGCAGCTTGGTGGTGAACTGACTGTAGGGCTGGACGTTGGAGGGAGCCGAGATCGTCTGAGGCTGGTTGAGGTTGGCGTACTGGAGCGTCAGCCCGATCCCCGCGGCGTTCAGGCCCCCGAGCAGGCTGGAGATCTGTCCGGTGACCGGCACCCGGAGGTTGAGGGAGAGCTTGCGCAGCGTCTTGTCGGCCGTCCCGGTCCAGATGTCGATCGTGGCGCCCTTGATGGCGCCGGCGATCTTCTGGGCGGTCGCGGCCGGGATCGAGCTGGGCAGGCGCCCCGCGGTGCCGGTCGTCTTGGCGGTCTTGGCCAGAAAGGTGTTGAGGTCAGACAGCAGCGCGGTCACGTTGACCCCGGAGCGGACGTGGGTGGTGGCGGCCCCGCCGACCGTCTCGGATCCGACGATCGTCGGGTTCTGCAGCCAGTGCTGCGGATTGATGCCAAAGGCCGACAGCCCCTTGGAGCCGTTGCCCGATGAGGACTCCACCGAGGAGAAGCTTGAGTCCAGGCGCTGGAAGTCGGCCTTGGGCAGCTGGTAGCTGGTGCCCTGCAGGGTGACGTAGCCGCTGGTGCCGGTCGAGATCACGCCCAGCGACCCGTTGTGGCCCAGCGCGGAGATGTTCACCTTGAAGTCAGACGCCGGGAGCTTGCCGGTCCCGCGGCTCTGAAACGGGCCGCTGAGACTGAGGCTGAGCGGCGTGGT
This sequence comes from Solirubrobacteraceae bacterium, assembly GCA_049591655.1. GTDB lineage: Bacteria > Actinomycetota > Thermoleophilia > Solirubrobacterales > Solirubrobacteraceae > Palsa-465. The sequence goes on along the minus strand of JBAWFG010000126.1, from coordinate 441 downwards.
CAGCGTGCTGGAGCCCGATGGATCGAGCGTCAGCGCGAAGGCGAGCACGCCGCTGCGGACGCTGTGAGAGCCCGAGAACGTCTGCTTGATGAGCGTCTGCGCGCTGCCGGATCCGCCGGATCCGCTGCCGCTCGACCCACAGGCGGTGAGCGCGAGGGCGGCGGTCAACGCGGCGAGGAGCATGGCGAGACGCGGGAGCCTCCGGGTCTCAATGTGCATGCAAGATCCTCCTCACTCGTGACACGGACGGTGGCGCGAATGTAGCATCGGCTTGGTGCGCAGGAGCCTGTTAGTCCTGCTGATGGTGGTTGCGTTTCCCGCCGCCGCGACCGCCTCGCCGGTGCTGGTGCTCGGCCCCCACGGTCAAGTCAGCCACCGCAACGACCCGTTTGTCACTGGGCCGGCGGTGACCCCTGCGCCGACCGGCGCGCCCGCCCGCAG
>JBAWFG010000125.1:0-1748 GCA_049591655.1 Solirubrobacteraceae bacterium | reverse complement strand
GACCACCACCGCCCGCCCGGCGCGCCGAGACCACGCAGGCGCGACCGCCCCCGACCGCGACCGACCGCGACCGCCCCCAGGCGACCGCACGCGACCCGCCCAACCAGGACCGCCCAACCACCCCGCCCCTACCGGGCGTAGACGGCGAAGAAGTCGCGGTCGTCGGGCGTGAGGTAGCGCTGGGAGGTGCGATCCATGTCGGGGTCGAGGTTCGAGGCCCCGATCGCTCCAGGTTGGCGATACGTGATGAAGCTCGTCCAGTAGGTGTTGATGTCGAGCTCCATTGCCCGCACGGCGCCGGCACGCTGCAGGATGAGCGCCAGCGAGCTGACCGTCTGATCGTTGGCGGCGGTGTAGAGCAGGTTGCCATGGCGGTCGATCCCGACCGCCGAGCGCCACACGCGGATCGCGTTGCCCAGCGTGGCGCCCCACTCCGGGCCGTCGGACAGGTTCGGGTTGAGCTGTCCGTGTTCGAGGATCAAGGGCAGGTTCTGGCGGGCGAAGAGGACGTCGCTGGGCGCGGTCGATCCGGTCGTCCAGTTGATCACGTCGACGCGGCCATCGCGGTAGCGCACGATCGCTGAGCGGTTGTTGACCATTGGCGCGTAGGTGTGGCCGCCGTAGACGAAGCCACCACCGGAGTCGGCCAGCTTGAAGGCGCTGTTGAACGCGGCCACGAGCGAGCCGCGCTTGGACTGGGGAATCTCCTCCGGGCCGCGGCTGTTCATCGCCACGGCCGGCTCCGCCGCCCCGGGGTAGAGCACGGTCGAGGTCCGTGTGTGATCGATCCAGGCCACCCCGGCGACCACCCGCGGGTAGTTGGGGTCGGGTCGAAAGCTCGTGATCAGAACCGGCGGCCGGGCGGAGCCGCCCGGGCCGTAGGTCGCGTGCCAGACGCCCTCGCCTGGCAGCGCGGGGCTCATCACCGGGATGATGTTGGCCGGTCGGTAGTAGTGGACTTTGACCCGCGCGTTCTTGCTCGCCCCCGCGCCCGCCACGGCCACGGCGCCCGCCTGCTTGGGCAGGACGCGCAGTCCGGGGCCGCCCTTGGCCGGGGCGTTGAGCGAGTAGTAGATGTTCTCGACCTTGTTGACGATCCCGCGCGCCCCGTTGTCGCGCAACCACTCAACCGCGCGGATGCCCAGGCTCGTGTTCGAACTCCCAAACGCGACGCCCAGAAACGAAATCACCACCGGGATCAGGCACAGGCACGCCGCGCCCATGACGACACGGCGTATCCTTACGGCATTGGGCGGCGGGGCAGGCCGCCCGCGTCGGGGCGGACGAGCCGGAGCGCCGTGTGGTTCTATGGTCCTGACCGACATCGATACAAAGCTTGAAGGGGAACGCCCCATTGTGGCTAAAGGGCACCTGAGACGGTACTCATCACGCGTGAGACGCTCCTCATGTTTTTCAGACTCCGCATTGAGATCCCACAGTTAGGCTTGAGCCATGTCACCGGTTGACCTGCCGGCGCTTGTGCGCGACTTGCGCCATGAGCCGGTCCTCCTGACCGGGTCCGCCGGCCCGTCCAGTGAGTGGCAGGAGCGCCCGCAGCCGGCGCCCCGTCGTGCCCGCCGCAGCCCGGCCCGGACCGCCCGTGCGGCGCTCGCGGTCACGCGTCCGCGCCAGTGGCTGAAGAACGGTCTCATCCTGGCCGCGGCCGGCGCGGCCGGCGCGCTCGGTCACGAGGACGTACCTCTGCGTGTCACGGTCGCGTGCCTGGCCTTCTGTCTGTTGTCGGGCGG
>JBAWFG010000124.1:0-6784 GCA_049591655.1 Solirubrobacteraceae bacterium | reverse complement strand
GCGCCAGCCAGCGCGGCGGGGAAGGATCGCTTTAGACATGGCGTCCTTGAGTGGCAGAAGCATCGACCACTCACGAAGGAGCAGCCATGTCGTCCTCGCTTTCTGAAAGCTCCCGTCGCAGTTGGACTCTCGGCGCCGGTGTCGCGCTTGCGGCCGCAGGGGTGGCCATCGCCCTCGCCCTGGCCATGACCTCCGGCGCAGCCGCGCGCTCGGCGACGCTCGGCGTCGTCACCGCCCACCTCAACGGCCCGTCGGGAAAGCGCACCGAGCCGATCGTCACCACCTCCCGCGGCGTCGCGGTCTACGAGCTGTCGGGCGATAGCACCACGCATCCGCTGTGCACCGCGGCCAACGGCTGCTTCAGCTTCTGGCCGCCGGTCAAGCTGGGATCCGGTGTCCGGCTGACCAAGGCCGCGGGCGTCAGCGGCCGGCTCGGCACCTGGCACCGTGACGGCTTCACCCAGGTGACGCTCAACGGTCATCCGCTCTACACGTTCACCCCGGACGGGGGGCGGCGCGGAGTCGCTGCCGGAGACGGCGTGCGCGGCTTCGGCGGCGTCTGGCACGTGTTCGCCGCCGGTTCAGCGCACAGGGCGGCCGCAGTCAGTGCCCCGATGTCGTCCAGCGCGTCGTCCTCGGGCTCCGGCTACTAGACGGTCTCAGCCCTCGACACCCGGTCCCGCAGCGAGCCCCGGCGCCCCGCCGGGGCTCGCTGTTTGCGATAGGCCGCCGCGGCTATACTTACTGAAGCAATGGCCGCCGAGAGCTTGCAGAACAAGCCCTGCGGGGGGCGCTACGGCGACATCGTCCAGTCGATCGGGCACACGCCACTGATCGAACTCAAGCGTCTCAGCCCGAAGCCGGGCGTGAGGATCTGGGCGAAGCTCGAGTCGCGCAACCCCACCGGGTCGGTAAAGGACCGCGTCGCGCGGGCCCTGATCGAGGACGCCGAGGACAAGGGCCTGATCCGGCCCGGTCAGACGATCCTCGAGCCGACCTCGGGCAACACCGGCATCTCGCTGGCGATGATCTGCGGTCGCAAGGGCTACCGGCTCAAGGTCGTGATGCCGGAGAACGTGACCCCGGAGCGGACCGAGCTGCTGCGCATGTACGGGGCGGAGATCGTCTACTCCGAGGGCTCCAAGGGCTCCAACGGCGCGGTCGAGAAGGCGCTCGACATGGCCGAGTCCGACGCCTCCTACTACATGCCCTATCAGTACGGCAATCAGGCCAACCCCGACGCCCACTACAACGGCACCGCGCTGGAGATCCTCGAGGAGCTCGACGAGGTCAGCGCGTTCGTGGCCGGCCTGGGCACGGGCGGGACCCTGATGGGCAACGGCCGCCGGCTGCGTGAGGAACTCGGCGACAGCGTGAAGATCGTCGCCGCTGAGCCGATGCAGGGCGAGCCGGTCCAGGGCCTGCGCTCGCTCGACGACGGCTTCATCCCGCCGATCATCGACCTGTCGCTGCTCGACCGCAAGATCTTCGTCACCAACCATGACGCGATCACCTGGACGCGCAAGCTGCTCGACGAGGAGCGCCTGTTCGCCGGCGTGTCCACCGGCGCGATCGCCCGGGTCGCGGTACGGATCGCCGGTGAGCTCGACGAGGGCAACGTCGTGTTCATCGTCTGTGACGACGGCTGGAAGTACCTGTCGTCGGGGATCTACACGCGTCCGGTCGAGGAAGTCGAGAACCTGGACTCCACCGTCTGGTGGTGAACCCAGACGGCGCGTCGCGGCGCGCTCTGTTGAGCGGCGTCGGTGCGACGCTGGCCGGCGCCGGCGCGCTGGGATTGAGTGGCTGCGGTGGGCGCAGCACGACGGGGCGCAAGGCCGTCAAGCAGTTGCCCAAGGCGGTCGCCGACCGCGACATCGCGATTCTCACCCAGGCGCTGGAGCTCGAGCGCCGCACCGTGGCCGCCTACGTCGCCGGGATCCCGCTGCTCAGCCACGACCAGGCCAAGACCGCGCGTCAGTTCCTGTCGGAGGAGCTCGAGCACACCGGCGAGCTCATCTCGCTGATCACCGCTGCGGGCGGCAAGGCCAATCCACGAGCCAACAGCTATGCGCTCGGGCACCCGACCGACCAGGCCGGGGTGCTCGCGCTGCTGCACTCGCTGGAGTCGCTGCAGATCACCAGTTACCTGCGCTGGATCACCGAGCTGTCACCGGGGCCGGTCCGGGCCGCGGTGGCTTCGATCGTCACCGTCGACGCCCAGCACATCACGATGCTGCGCCTCGCCCAGGGCCGCGACCCGGTGCCGTCCGCATTCGTGAGCGGCTCGGAATGAGCGCCGACACCGGCCCACCGCTCAACCGGCGGGAGCTCATCACCGGTGGGGTCGCGGGCGCGGCGAGCGCCATGCTCGTCGCCCAATCAGCCGGCGCGGCGCAGACGCAGGCGCCGGTGTCGGTGACCGACCGGCTGCAGCGGCTGATCCGTATCGAGCTGCTGCTGCTGTTCAGCTATCGCCACGTGCTCGGCTCCTCGATCCTCACGCCGGCCACCCAGCAGCGGCTGAGTCCCTTCGTGGCCCATGAGGAGGCCCACATCGCCGCCCTGGAGCAGCGTCTGCGCGCCCGGGGGGGCGCCGTCCCGGCCGGGCCACCCGATGAGAAGACCGCCAACCGCTACCTGGCGCACCGCAAGATCGGCGGCCGGCTGGGGGCGCTCAAGGGCGACCTGGACGCCGTCCGGCTCCTGCTCGCCCTTGAGCAGGTCACGATCGGCGCCTATTTCGTGGCGCTGACCAAGCTCAACGATCCCGATCTGATCGTGCTGATCACTGAAATCATGGGCAATGAGGCCCAGCACGACGCCATGCTCGGGCTGTCGTTGCCGCCCTTCAAACCCGGGTCGGCGGTCCCCTACGGGCTCGTCCAGGGCCTGCAGTGACGTCTGTACTAGCCTGACCGAGGATGCGAATCCCACGTGCCCTGTATGACGAGATGATCGCCCACGCGCGGGCCGATGCGCCCAACGAGTGCTGCGGGATGATCGCCACCCAAGACGGTGACGCGGTGGCGCTGCACCGGGCGGCCAATGCCGCGGCCAGCCCGCTGCGCTATGAGATCGACGGCGCCGAGCAGTACCGGATCCAGATGGCGATCGACGACGCCGGCCATGACCTCGGCGCGATCTACCACTCGCACACCCGCAGCGCCCCGTATCCCTCCCAGACCGACATCAACCTCGCGTTCTATCCGGAGGCCGTGTACGTGATCGTCGGCGTCGCCGGCGACGCCCCCGAGGTCCGCGCCTACTGGATCCGCGACGGTCAGGTCACCGAGACCGAGCTGCACATCGGCTGACGATGGCCGGCGGGGGGCACGATCCGGCCCTCATCTGTCCAGCCTGTCACGCGCGGTTTGCCGGCACTGAGCGCTTCTGCCCGGCCTGCCGGCTCCCGCTGGTGCTCGATGCTCAGGACACCCGCCGGGCGTCCGATCGCCACGACCGGGCCCGCAAGGTCAAGCCCCAGCTCACCGAGGGCCGGCTCGTCCGCGTGGCCGGCGCGCGCAACCAGACCGAGGGCGAGTTCATCCAGGGGCTGCTGCTGGAGGAGGGCGTGCCGAGCATGCTGCGCCGCAGCGCCGGCTTCGATGTTCCCGACTTTCTCGCCGCCGGCCCCCGGGACGTGATGGTGCCGCTGTCGGGCGCGCAGACGGCCCGCGAGGTGCTGCTCGGCGCCGAGCTCGTGTCAGGAACCGACGGGCCGAGCGGCGCGGTGTCGGCCCGGGCGCTGGCGACCGGCCTGCTGGCCGCGCTGGCGGTCGGGGCGCTCATAGTGTGGCTGGCGACGCTGCTGCTGCACTGACCCCAGGGGGCTACTGGGCGGCGGCGAGCCGCGATAGGTGTGAGCGCCACGCTCCCTCGCTGTGGACCACCGAACGCCCGCCGAACGCCCGGGCCAGCGCGGCGCGGGGCCCGCCGGGCTCCAGACGGCAGACGAACCGGGCGGCGGCGGCCATCCCCTGCTCGCGGGCGATGAGATCGATCACCGTCCCGCCGAGCAGGGCGGCATCGCGCAGGCCCGGGGGAAAGCTCGGGCGGCCGCCCTCCCGCAGGCGCCGCGCGATCGCCGGCCGGGCGTGGCCGGTCTGCCCGCCGAAGAAGCGGGCGCCGCCCTCCAGCAGCCACGCCCAGCGTAGTTCCCGGCGCAGTCGCAGCGGGGGCATCACACGGGCCAGATCACGGTTGGAGGCGAGGATCACCCGGCGGGCGTATAGGCAGGCAGCGCTGGCATCGAGCATCTCACGTGACCCGGGCACGTTGGAGGCCCGGTCGCGCAGCACCGCGGGGCGGAGCATGTGCAACTCGTGGCGACCGCCGGCACCCACGATGTAGCGTCGCGCGGCGGGCGCGGTGCCCAGCCAGGCGAGCGGTACGGTCGGCTTGGCGAACACGAGCCCGGCGGCCCCGTCGTGGAGGACGATCGTGAGCTCGCCAGGCACATGGGGAAACAGCCGCTCCAGATCCTGGCGCGTGCGCTCGAGCGACTGCAGGACGCGGTGCGCGTCGTCGGCCGCCGACTCGTCGTGGCGCGCCGAGAAGGAGGCGGAGATCGTCTCCACCCAGGTCATGGGCTCACAGGCTCGCCGGGCCCACTGCGGGCCCGGCGATCCCAGAGAGTGCTCAGACCAGTGCCGGCTGGCGATCCGAGGCGATCGACGAGATCTCCTCGGATGCGCGCTCGAACTCCTCGTCGGAGAGCACCGGAGTGCCCTCGAAGGGGAGATCGCGCGTCAGTTCCAGCCACGAACGGCAGCCACCGTACTCGTCGCGCACCTTGACGGTGACCGGCCGCGGGATCCGATAGGTCCGCAGCAGGATCACGTGGAGTGGATGGCGGCGTTTCCACGCAAGGCGCTTCTCGGCGTAGTCGGTCGTCCAAACGTAGAACGGCGACAGTGCGTCGAGGGCACGGCGGTCGGTGATCGTGAAGTGCGCCGCCACCTCGGCCCATGCACGGATGCGCACGCGGTCGGGCTGGTTGAGGTGCTCTCCACGGGTCAGCGCCTGGGGGTGAGGCTCACCGTCTGACCACACGCCCTCCTCCAAAGCGCGGGACAATTCGGGACGGTGGGACTCACGCACCAGATCGGTGCGCTGATGGTCGAACGTCGGATACAAAAAGAACCGCTCGTAGTCCAGCTTGAAATGTTTGTCTGGCTCACGGATACCGCCCTTGCGGAGCGTCAAAAGCTGCTCGCCTTCGGCGAGTGCCCGCACGGTGACGGCCCATTCTTTAAAAGCAATCGGCATGTGGGGAAATGGGGGGGAGACGGGGGTTTGTAGGCAGTCCCAAGCGCGCAACAGCGTCGTTGCAACGGCAGCGCCAGGACGACCGGGATTGTAGGCGAGATCCCCGGAATCGCAAAATGTCCCAGCAAATGCGGGCAATCGGCACCCTCCCGAAGGGGGCTGAAGCTACGCGACTGTAGATAAGGTGCCCCCCCAGGTGGGCCGGTGGCTGTGGCCGCGCCCCGAGGTCGATCGTGAGCGACCCGCGCGCTCACTTACGCAGATGATGACGGAGTTCCGAAACCGCCGCCGCCCGGGGTCTCGATCCGCAGCCGCTGGCCCGGCGCCAGCCGGCCGATCGCCTTCGGTCCGAGCTCCTCGCCGTCAAGCAGATTGCGCCCCGCAGCTCCCGGCTCGCCGCCGTCGGCGCCCGGGGGGCGGTGGCGGCGGCGCTCGGTGATGAGCGAGTACTGCAGCGGGGCGAGCGCCTCGATCTCCCGCACGACCCCGTCGCCGCCGTCAAAGCGCCCCGCTCCGCCGGAGCCGCGCCGGATCGAGTACTCCACCATGCGCATCGGGAATTCCAGCTCGAGCGCCTCGACCGGGGTGTTGAGCGTGTTGCTCATGGCGACATGGACGGCGCTGGGCCCGTCGGCGTCCGCGCAGGCGCCCTGGCCGCCGCCGATCGTCTCGTAATAGACCACGTCCTCGTCGCCGAGGGTGAGGTTGTTCATCGTCCCCTGGCCGAGCGCGTGGCCGAACGCCTCCAGCACGACATCGGCCACCCGTGATGAGGTCTCGACGTTGCCCCCGACGACCGCTGCCGGCGAGCGGGCATTGAGCAGTGATCCCTCGGGCGCGATCACTGTCACCGGCCGGTACGCGCCGGCGTTGGCGGGGATGTCGGGGTCGGTGAGCACCCGCAGCGCGAAGTAGCAGGCCGAATGGGTCACCGCCAGCGGGCAGTTGAGGTTGCCGTCGTGCTGGCCGGCGCTGCCGGAGAAGTCGAGCGTGATCTGGTCCCCGGAGACGGTCGCCAGCAGCGTGACCGGGAGGTCGCCCTCGCGCGCCTCCAGAACGTCCCGCGCTCGGCGCTCGCCGTCCTCGAGTTGCACCAGACAGGCGCGGGTGCGCCGTTCCGCGTAGTCGAGCACCTCGCCGTAGGCCGACAGCAGCGCGTCGGAGCCGAAGCGCTCGGCGAGTTGGGCGACGCGGCGCGCGCCGACCCGGCCCGCGGCGAGTTGGGCGCGCAGGTCGGCGCGTCGCTGGTCAGGGCGGCGCATCTGGGCGATGAGCCGCGTGATCGCCGCGTCGTCGAGCACCTGGGGCTCGATCACCACGCCCTCGTCGGCGAGCGTCGTCGAGTCGGCGGGCATCGAGCCCGGGGTGGGCCCGCCGACGTCGGCGTGATGGGCCCGGTTGGCGGCTAAGGCCACCAACTCATCGTTGACGAACACCGGCGTGATGACCGTGATGTCGGGCAGGTGGGTGCCGCCGCGGTAGGGGTCGTTGAGGATCCACGAACGACCCGGCG
>JBAWFG010000123.1:0-14435 GCA_049591655.1 Solirubrobacteraceae bacterium | reverse complement strand
CCGACGCACAGCAGCGCGCGCAGCGGCCCGGGACCGACCTCGATCGCCGAACGCGGGGCGAGCTCGGCGAATCCGCGGCCGAGCGCATCGGCGGCGGCCCGCCAGTCCCCTGAGCTCTGGCGCCGCGCGCCGGCCGGCTCGGCGCACAGCATCAGGTAGGGCTCGGCGAGGTCACAGCGGATCTCGGCGGCCTTGGTGGCGGCGAACCCGGCCGCCCCGGCGGCCAGCGCCTCAAACAGGTCCTTGATCGTGTTGGCCTTGGTCAGTCCCTCGATCAGCTCGGCACGCCGGATCGCCACCGCCGCCAGGTGGGCGACCGCACGGGCCAGCTCGGCGTCCTCGTCGCCGAACGTACGCCCGGCCCGGGAGGCGACGCACAGCATCCCGACCCGCTCGCCGCCGACCGACAGCGGGGTGACGAGCAGGTCACAGAGATCGTCTGACGGCCACAGCGCCTGCGCTGGTGAACGCCCGCCCCGCGCCTGGGCAGCGGCGAGCATCACCTCGGCGGCGGAGCTGATCGCCGGCGCCTGCATCCCCTCCGGCGAGGATGCGAGCAGCGCGAGGGTCTCGCCATCGGGCGCGGTGCGCAGCAGCTGGCAGACGTCGGCGCCGAGCAGCCGGCTCGTGCCGGCGACCAGCACCGCTCCCAGCTCGGCGGCGCCGGCGGCGGCCGCCACCTGCTGCCCGAGCTCCGAGAGCCCGGTCAGCGCGTCGACGCGGCGGCGCTCACGGTCATAGAGCTGGGCGTTCTCGATCGCTCCCGAGACGAGCGAGGCGATGTGGATGAGCAGTTTGAGCGTGTCCTCGCCGAACTCGTGCGGGGCCCGGGTGTGGAGCACGATGACCCCGATCGTCTCCCCCGCCCGCGACAGAATCGGCACCGCCGCCATCGACTGGAAGCGTTCCTCCTCCAACAGCGGCACGTACTTCATCCGCGGGTCGCGCATCGCCTCGTCGCGGATGAACTCCGGCCGGCGGTGGCGGGCGACCCAGCCGGTGAGCCCCTCCTGCACCGAGAACTGGACGTTGCCGACCGCGTCCCCGAACACCGGCGAGGCGGCGCGGATCGTCAGCCGGCTGTCCTCCAGCAGGTAGATGAAGCAGGCGTGGCAGCCGGTCGCCTCGGTGGCGAGGTCGACGACGCCCTGGAGCATCGGTGTGAGCTCCAGCGACGAAGAGACGAGCTTGATCACCCCGTACAGGGTGCGGTTCTCCTCCCGCAGCCCATGGAGCTCGGAGCCCGGTGGGCTGGGCCTTTCTGCGCTCAATGCCACTGCTGCCAGATCCCTCCTATGTGCGTCACGCACATGCTCAGAGCCACCAACGGGGTACCGGGGACCATTGTGCAGCACCGCCGCCGCCGGATATACCTCTCGCTCATGACCGAACCCCCACGCAACGAAGATGACGTCCGCCGGATCGTCAAGGACAACGGGATCGAGTTCCTGTTCGCGCAGTTCGTCGACATGCACGGCAAGCCGAGCGCCAAGCTCGTCCCCGCCCACCACCTCGATGATCTGCTGAGCGAGGGGGCGGGCTTCGCCGGGTTCGCGGCTGGCGACATCGGCCAGGGCCCCGACGACCCCGACATGGTGGCGATGCCCGACCCGACGACGCTGACGATCCTGCCGTGGCGCCCGACCGTGGCGCGCTTCGCCTGCGACGTGACCGTCGAGGGCGAGGAGTGGCCCTACTGCCCGCGGACGATCCTGCGCCGCGCCCTTCACCGGGCCGCGGAGCAGGGCTATGAGCTGCGTGTCGGCGCCGAGCTGGAGTACTTCCTGCTGCGCCGCGGCGCCGACGGAGCCCTGGAGCTCGCCGATCCCCTCGACACGCTTGACCAGCCCTGTTACGACATGCGTGCGCTGACGCGCAATCTTGATTTCGTCTCCGAGGTCTCCAAGGCGGTCACCGGGCTCGGCTGGGATAACTACGCCACCGACCACGAGGACGCCAACGGCCAGTTTGAGCAGAACTTCCAGTTCGCCGACGCGCTGACGACGTGTGACCGGGCGATCTTCTTCCGCTACATGGTCGAGTCGCTGGCACAGCAGCGCGGGCTGATCGCCACCTTCATGCCCAAGCCGTTCGCCAACCTGACCGGGAACGGGTGCCACTTCCACGTCAGCCTGTGGAAGGACGGCGAGAACGTATTCGACCGTGATCCGTCCGAGGATCCCCGCGGCCTGGGTCTGTCCGAGCTCGGCTACCAGTTCATCGGCGGCCTGAAGGCCAACGCCAAGGCCTACATCGCCGTCACCGCGCCGACCGTCAACTCCTACAAGCGCCTCGTCGTCGGCGCCCCCACCAGCGGCGCCACGTGGGCGCCCGCGTACGTCAGCTACGGCTACAACAACCGCACGCAGATGCTGCGCATCCCGGGCCCGGGCCGGGTCGAGGACCGGACCGTCGACGGTTCCTGCAACCCCTACCTGGCCGCGACGGCGATGCTCACCGCCGGCATGGACGGGATCGCCCGCGGGCTTGACGCCGGCGACCCCAACTCGGCCAACCTGTACACGATGAGCGCCGAGGACCGCGCCGCGGCCGGGATCGAGACGCTGCCCGCCAACCTGCTCGACGCCACCCGGGAGCTCGAGCGCAACGACGCGCTCCGGGCCGGGTTCGGCACCACCCGCTCCGGTGACTACCTCGACTACTTCATCGAGGTCAAGCGCCGCGAGGTCCAGTCAGCGCACGAGCAGATCACCCAGTGGGAGCTCGACCGCTACCTGCAGCTGTACTGATGCCGTAGCCCGCGACCGAGCTCGCCGCCGCCCGCGGGCTCGGCTCAGCCGGGGCCCATCCGCCGCCCGGCCGAGGCGGTTCCCGGATCCGGGGCCGGTTCCTGGCCGGCGGCGAGGGTGCGTTCAGCTGCCTGCAGCGAACCGACCGTCTGTGGGCTGACCGCGTCGAGGTGGCTGGCCAGCGCGACGAACGCCTGGGCCGTGGTCAGCGCGTCGCCGAGCGCGTGATGGGGATCCTCGGCGGGCTGGCCCAGGACGGCGGCCAGCCGGGCCAGCGACAGGCCGGCCGGGGCGATGCCGTCCCGCTCGCGCAGCCATAGCCGGCCGAGCACCTCGGTGTCGGCGTCGGCGGGCAGTCGCAGCCGCCGGTAGCGCAGCTCGCGGCCGAGGAACGTGCGCTCGACGAACGCGGTGTGGAACACCGGCACTCGTCCCGCCATCGTGTCCAGCAGCCGGTCGATCGCCTCGTCGGGCGGCGGGGCGTGGCGCAGATCGACCGAGCGCAGCTTGTGGATGAGGATGCTGGCGTGCTTGGGCGGGCGCTCGGGGCGGGCGAGCGTGTACATCGCCTCGCCGAGGATGAGCGCGCCGTCGCGGATCGGAACGGCGCCGATCGCGATGATCTCGTCCGAGCGGCTCAGGCCGGTGAGCTCCAGATCGACAGCGCACCACTCCGCCTCGCGCCACGGGGTGCCCTGGTCAGGGTCGGGCGCGCGGGCGAACCGCGTCGCCGCCGGACTGCGTCTGAGCCGCAGTCTCATTGGTCGGGGCGCAGATCTCGCGCCACCGCGCTGACCTCGTGAAACAGCTCGCGCAGATGGCCCCGGGTCAGCGGGCTCATCGCCGCGGCGTCGAGCAGATCATCCGGCGCATGGCCGGCCGCGATCTGCTCCAACTGGTGGACGATCCGCAGCCCGAGCGCCAGTTCGAAGGCCTCGACCAGGGTCTGGGCCTGAGCGCCGGTGAGCACCCCCGCCTCCGCCGCTCCGCGCAGCCGCTCCGGCGTCGAGCCCTCCCCCGCCTCGGCCGCCGCCGCCGCCCACCGGGCGATCGCCGCGATCGGGACGATCACTCCGTCACGGACGTTGAGCCGGCTGTGGCGGCCGTCGTGGGTGAGCACCCCGTCGGCATCAAAGCCCGTCGGCAGGCTCGGCGTGAACGCATCGGCGGCGAGCGCGGCCAGCAGCGCGGGATGGCGACCGGGGGCGGGCACCGGCAGCGGTGCCACCGGGGTCCCCCACAGCACCCGGCGGTCGGCGAGCACCGAGACCGCCAGCTCGTCGCCCGCGTCGGCGGCGCGCAGCCACCCGGTGGCATCCCGGGCAACGATCGGACCGGTGACCCCGCAGGCGGCCCCGAGCGCCGCCTCCGCCGCGGCCAGCCAATCCGCCGGGGGCGCGATATCGGCACGGTGGATGAACGCGCCACGCCGGGTCGATCCCGGGGTCAGCTCGCGGCGGGCCTGGCTGCCGACCGACACCCAGACGATCCCGGTGACCGCCTCGGCCGAATGGCCGGCGCTGACGAGGTCAAGCGAGCGACGGGTGAGGGCGTCGACGAGCGCCGACAGCACCGGGGCCAACTCGAGCGCGGCGACGTTTGAGTGATGCAGCGCCAGCATCATCGCCGGCAGCTGCGCCGCGGCCAGCGCCAGGGCGTCGATCGTGCGCGCGCGGTCGATCGACCGCCGCAGCCCGAACCAGGACCGCGGCTGGCCGGCAACGAGGTCGCCGTCCTCCAGCACCCCGATCAGCCGACCGCGCTCGGAGACGACCGGCGCGTGGCGAATCCCCCGCTCGAGCATCTCATAGAGCACCTCGCCGCCGAGCCGATCGGGCCCGACCACGTAGGCGGGGGCGGTCATCGCGGTGTCGACCCGGACCGCCCCCGATCGGCCGACCGCCAGCACCCGGGAGCGCAGGTCACGGTCGGTGATGATCCCGATCCCGCCGTCCTCGAGCTCCACCACCGCGGCGCTCACGCCGGCCGCGGTCATCCGCTCCGCCACCGTGCCGATGCTCTCCGACGGCTTGCAGGTGACCGCGGTCGATCGCAGCAGCTTGGCCACCGGCTGGACGGCCTCGACCTCACCCACCTGCAGCTCACGGGCCCGCGCCCGGTCCAGCAGGGGCCGGGCGACCGCCACCGGGATCCGGTAGCAGAGCGTGTCCTCGGCGGCCTGGGCCTCAAACCCGGGGGGCAAGCCGGACAGCATCGCGGCGTGGCCGAACGCGTCCCCGGGGCCGAGCAGGTCAAGCAGCCGGCCCTGGTGGGTGATGTCGACGCTGCCGCTGTGGATCACGCGCAGAAACGTCACCGGTCCCCCGTCCTCGGAGAGGATCACGGCGCCGGCGAGATGGAACTCGATCGTCGCCTGTGCGGCGACCTCGGCCAGCTCGTCACGCGCGAGCAGGTCAAAGGGCGCCCGCTGAGACAGGAACCGGACGATCTCGCTCAGGCCCGCGTCCAGCTCGGCCTCCGATTGCCACCGATCCTCATCGCGGGAGATAACGCTAGTGGGTCGTCCGCACCGCCGCATGCGTCGCGGGGCGACGGCGTCAGCGCAACAGCCCCAGTCGCTGGGCCCGCTGGACCGCCTCGGTGCGGTTGCGCACCCCGAGCTTGCGATAGACCGAGCTCGAGTGCTCCTTGACGGTGTGGCGCGACAGGTGCAGCGACTCCCCGATCTCCGGGTTGGTCGCCCCGGACGCCATCAGCTCCAGCACCGTGCGCTCGCGTTCGGTGAGCCCGAGCGCGCCCTGGCGGTCGTGGGGCTCGAACACGGTCTTGCCGAGCCCGACCAGGCGCACCGCGCCGGCGATCTTGCGCGCCGGCCAGTCCTTGTAGGCAAAGCCCGACGCGCCGGCGGCGCGCGCCGCCTGAGCGGAGATCTCACCGGCACCGGAGAACAGCAACACCCGGGTGGCCGGCTGCGCGGCGCGCAGGCGCTCGCACACCTCGGCGCCCGACTCCTCGCCGATGAACAGGTCGACCAGGGCGACGTGAGGCCGGTAGCGGCGGGCCAGGGTGATCGCCTCCGGGCCGGTGTGGGCGCTGACGCAGCGCTCCACCCACGGCTGCTGGGTGAGCATCAGCCGGAATCCCCAGTGCACGACATCGTGATCGTCGACGACGAGCACCCGCAGCCGCTCGGGGCTGCGCTCGGTGTCACTCGTCGTCGTCATAGGGCACGACCAGCCTCACCTGCCAGGTCCCCGGTTCACGCTCACCGAACTCCACCACTCCGTTGGACTGCAGCGCCTCGAGCGCCGCCAGCCGCAGGCCCATCCCGGCCTGCCGGCGGCCCGCGGTCACGCCGTCGTTGGCGACCTCCATCCAGAACGCGCCGTTGGCGCGCCCCAGGCGGACCGCGACATGGGTCGGCTGGGCGTGCTTGGCAGCGTTGCGCACCGCCTCCAGGAGAACCGACTGGGCGAGCGGCTGCAGCGGCTCGGGAACATCGGCGCCATCACCCTGCTCCAGCCTGAGCCCCAGACTCGGGTGGGCGCCGGCGAGGCGCTGCAGTTCGGCGGCCAGAGTCGTACGCGTCGCCCGCGGCGCCCGGCCCAGTGGCCGTTGCAGCGCGGCCCGGAGGTCGCTGAGCGCCGCCTGGGTCTCGACCGCGCAGCGTTGCCGTGCCGAGCCGGGCAGGTCGCCGTCGCCGTCGAGCGCCATCGAGACGCCGAACAACCGCTGGATGACCCCCTCGTGGATCTCACGGGCGAGATCGATGCGCTGCTCCAGCTGGCTGGCCTTCTCGAACTGGGTGGAGACGATCCGGGCCACCGAGGCCAGCGCGGCCGCCTTGCCGAGCGTCCACAACAAGGTCCGGTCGGCGTCGTCGAGCGGCGGCTCGGTCAGCGGCCGGTCGGCGAGGATCACCCCGAACTCACGGTCGGCGGCCGCCATCGGCGCGCACACCAGGCGGGCCGGCTCCGACACCAGGGCGGTGTACTCGTCGGGGAACTGGCCACTGAGGTCGCCCACGACCTCGACGACGCGGTCCTCATGCAGAGCGCGGGCGGCGATCGGCGCCGAGTCGACGGTGACAAAGGCACTGGCGAACTGATCGATGTCCATCCGATGCGCTCCAGCCGCCCGCACCCGGCGGTCGGCACTGTCGTAGCGGAAGATGACCGCGCGGCGCATCCGGGCCAGCCGGCATACGGCCTCGCAGAGGCGGTCATAGAAGCCGTCGACCGTCGCGCCGGGCTGTGACTGCGACAGCACCTGCACGAACAGTTCGAGCGCCTCGATACCGAGGTCGGCCCGGCCGTCGGCGGCAGCGGCGGGCGGCGTCATCCCCGGCTGCCGGTTGCGGAGTGGCGCCTCAAGCGTGCGCGTGCATCAGACCGATGCGCAGCGCCTGCTCTGGCGCCAGATAGACGCGCCACCGCTCCTGACACGACGGGCATCGGCATTGCACCGATGGATCGTAACCCTCCAGGCTGTCGTCGGACTCGACGTCCTCGGCGCAGAGGCAGTACGGGCACGCCAGCGCGGCGGCCACGAGCGCGTCAGGATCGTCGGGACGAAAACGCGCGATGTCGGCGAGCAGTGCGATGAGATCCACTATCGCGGGCCACCGTCCCACCGGCAACCCGTGACCGCGGTGAACCCCCCGCCTGGGGGGACCCTGCTGGATGTGGCGATCGGTGACGCTTACGAGGCGACCGGCAGCACACGCCCGGCGGCGAACGCGTCGACGCGCGGGATGTGCAGCTTGCCCCACCGGCTGCGGGTGGCGAAGTCCAGCAGCTGGTCGAGATAGTCGCGCAGCGGCGAGGCGGTGATCCCGTCGGGCTCCAGCCGGGCCCGGGTGACGGCGTCGTCGAACACCGCGCCAAAGCAGAAGTACGGGAAGTACTCGCTGCCGGCCTCCAGGGCGGAGCGCTCGGTCGCGCCCATCACCAGCGACGCGAACTCCGACGGTGGCAGCACCCGGGGCAACGGGCGGCGGAAGTAGCGGCTGGCGAGCCCGGCGATCTCGCCGATCGTCGACGCGTGGGGGCCCGCGGTGAGGTGGTAGGTGGCCCCGGTCCCAGCACCTGACTCGGTCAGCTGGAAGGTGGCATCGGCGACGTAGTCGATCGAGACCACGTCAACCGGAGCCGACGGGATCGCCGGTACCGCGGTGAACAGACCGCGCGCAAACGCGCGCAGCGGCCAGTACAGGACGTTGAACGCCGCCGTCCAGCCATTGGTGCGATCGCCGACGACGATGCTCGGACGCAGGATCGTGTAGGGCAGATCGTGCTCGCGCACGAGCTGCTCGGCCTGGAACTTGGAGTGCTCGTAGGAGTTGTGAAACGACTGCCCGACGTCGAGGTCGCGCTCGGCGAACCCGCCGTTGTGCGTCCCGGCGATGAACGCGGTCGAGATGTGCGTGTAGGCGTCAAGGCCGCCGCGGCTGCGGGCGAGCTCGGCGAGGGCGAGCATCCGGCGGGTGCCCTCCAGGTTGATCTGGCGGGCCTCCTCGAGCGGCAGTGTGAACGACACCGACGCGGCGCTGTGGATGATCGTGGAGACCCGCTGCGCGATCTCGTCGCGCCGGCGGACGTCGAGCCCGAGGTCGGGCGCGGTCATGTCGGCGGCGACCGCCTCGACCCGGCCGCGATACGCGGCAGCACCGCCACCGAACAGCTCGGTGAGCACGCCGTCGACCCGCGTCTGTGCGGAGGCCTGGCCATCGGCGCGCACGAGGGCGATGACCGGCCGGCGGCTGCGCACGAGGTAGCGCTCGAGCAGCTCCATGCCGACAAAGCCGGTCGCTCCGGTGAGCAGCACCGCCCCGGAGCCGTCGCCGGTCATGCCTGAGCCAGCGAGTTGAAGGCCCACACGAGGCGCAGCCGGGTGTCAGCCGGGGCGATCAGCTCGTCGACGAATCCGCGCGCGGCGGCGATCTCAGCGCGCAGCTGATCCTCCGCATAGCGGGCAGCGAGCCGGTCACGCTCGGCTTCCGGATCCTCGGCGGCGGCGAGCTCACGGCGGTGGATCACGCCGACCGCGGGACGCGCGCCCATGACCCCGATCTCCGCCCGCGGCCAGGCGAACACGTAGTCGGCGCCGAGATCCTTGGAATTCATCGTGATGAACGCTCCGCCGAACGCCTTGCGCAGGATGACGGTGATCCGGGGCACGGTGGACTGTGCGAACGCGTGCACGAACGTCGCCCCGAGGCGGATCACGCCGGCGCCCTCCTGACGGGTTCCCGGCATGTAGCCGGGGGTGTCGACGAGCACGAGCAGCGGGATCCCGAAGCTGTTGCACTTGGTGACGAACCGGGCGCCCTTCTCGGAGCTGGCGGCGTCGAGCACCCCGCCGAGATACCGCGGCTGGTTGGCGACCACGCCGACCGTGCGGCCGTCGATCCGGGCAAAGCCGGTCACGAGGTTGCGCGCCCACCCGGCGGAGACCTCGAGCAGCTCACCGCCGTCGACGAGCGCGGCGATCACGCGACGCACGTCGTAGACCCGGCGGGGCTCGGCCGGCACGATCGCGCCGGGGTCCTCGCCGCTGGCCGGGCGGCGCTCGGTCAGCGGTGGCGTGGTCTGGCTGTGGCTGGGCAGGTAGCCGAGCAGCTCCCGGGCCAGCCGGGAGGCGTCGAGGTCATCATCGGCCACGAAATGGCAGACGCCGTTGCGCCGGTGCACCCGGGAGCCACCCAGCTGCTCGGCGTCGACAACCTCGCCGAGCGCCTCGCGGACGACGCCGGGGCCGGTGAGGAACATGCTCGACTGCTCGGTCATCATCACCCAGTCGGTGAGCGCCGGCGAATAGGCGCCACCGCCGGCCGATAGGCCGGTGACGATCGAGATCTGCGGCACCTTGCCCGACAGCTCGACCGTGCGCTTGAAGATCCGCCCGTAGCCGCCGAGTGCCGCGATGCCCTCCTGCATGCGTGCGCCGCCGGAGGAGACGAAGCCGACCACCGGCGCGCGGCCGCGACCGGCGAGCTCGAGCACGCGAGCGATCGTGTCGGCGTGCGGCGCTCCGAGGGACCCGCCGGCGTAGCTGGGGTCCTGGGCGTAGCAGAACACCTGGCGGCCGTCGACGGTCCCGGAGCCGCCGATCACGCCGTCGCCGGTGCGGGCCTTATCCCCCATCGCCGGCGACAGGACGTCGGTGCGGATGAGCTGCAGCGAATCACGGTCACACAGCGACTCAAGACGTTGCAGCGGAGTGAGGCTCTCGGTGCGAGGCTCGACGAGCGCCAGGCTCATTGCGGCCCCCATTCGATCACCGTCGCTCCCCACGTGAAGCCGGCCCCGAAGGCGCCGAGCAGGACGCGGTCGCCGGGGGCGAGCATGCCTTCACGCTCGCTGAAGGCCAGCGCCAGGGGCAGCGTCGCCGCCGAGGTGTTGCCGTAGCGATGAATGCAGTCGACGACCCGGCCGGGCGCCAGGCCGAGCCGCTCGCCAACCGCCGACAGGATCCGGCCGTTGGCCTGGTGATAAACGAACAGGTCGATCTCGTCGAGGCCGACGCCGGCCGCCGTTGCGGCCTGGTGCGTGCACAGGGTCAGGCGAGCGACCGCCTCCCGGAAGGTCTCGTGGCCGCGCATCCGGATCGTGCCCTCGGCGCGCGACACGGAGATGTGATCGGCGCCCGAGCCGTCGGAGCCGAGCACGACGGGGCCGATGCGACCCGGGCCGGCGGTCTGCTGCAGCACAACCGCGCCGGCGCCGTCGGCGAAAACCGCGGCGGTGGCCCGATCCTGCGGATCGGTGATCCGGCTCATGAAGTCAGCGCCGATCACCACGGCGCAGCGGGCGCGGCCGGCCTCCACCTGAGCGGCCCCGATCGCCAGCGCCGACAGGAACCCGGTGCAGGCCGATCCGACATCGAACGCGCCGGCGCCGGTAGCGCCCAGTGCGTGGGCGACCAGCGGCGCGGTGCCGGGCATGATCTCGTCCGAGGTCGTGGTCGCGACGATCACGAGGTCGACATCGAGCGGGTCGACGCCCGCCTGGGCGAGCGCCAGCCGGGCGCACTCGGTGGCGTGCGCGTCGAGTCGCTCGTCCGGCCGGGCGACGCGCCGCTCGTGGATCCCGGTGCGGCGGGCGATCCAGTCGCCGTCGACGCCGAGCCGGGCGCCGATCTCGGCGTTGGTCACGACCGTGTCGGGAACGCTGACTCCGACCGACGCGGCGAGTGCCCCGGGACGGGACAGTGCGTCGCGAGCGGGTGCAAGCTCTGGCTGGACGGGCACAAAGGTGGTCACTGAGCGACACGGTGGGCGATCAGCGCGGTGGATACCAGCGCCCGGTGGTCAACTACCGACAGCCGGGGGGGTCGCGGTCAGGCGTCGCCCGGCGGCCCGGCACTGAGGTCGTCGACGTCGCCGGGGGGCCCGGCGCTGAGGTCATCGATCAATCCCGCGAGGCGCACCAGCAGGTCAGAGACGAGCTCACGCTCCTCGGGCGGCAGGTCTTCAAAGAACTCCACGCGCCGCGAGCGCATCCACGCATCCTGGCGCCCCAGAGCGGCGCGTCCTTCGTCGGTCAGCGTCACGGTGACGCCACGGCGGTCTTCGGCCGAGCGGGCCCGGCGCACGATCGCTCGCCGCTCGAGCGCGTCGAGGATCCGGGTGGCGGTCGAGGGCGCGATCCCGGCCTCGGAGGCCAGATCAGAGACCCGGGCCGCCGTCCCGACACACAGCGGCAGCAGCAGCGAGTACTGCGAGAAGGTCAGCCCTCCGGCCCGATCGGCCGGCGCGGTGCCGCGCGCCCGTCGCACCGCCTGGGCGAGCGTCTCGAACGCCAGCAGGAACCCCTCGGCCTGTGTACCACTGTCGGTCTGGAGGTCCACGAACGCAGCCTAGCAACCATTGCCATGCTAATGTTTGGCATGCTAAGTAAGTTCCACGCGCGGGGTGATGTCATGTTTCGCAACATCCTTGTCTGTGTCGACGGTTCCATCCACGCCGACCGAGCCCTCACCGAGGCGATCGACCTCGCTGAGGCCGAGCGGTCGCGGCTGACGATCCTGACCTCCGTCCAGCGCCCTCCCTACTGGGCGTGCACGCCGGTCACCGCCGCCGGCATCGAGCCACTGACCGTCGAGCTCGCCAGCGAGGCGGCGGCGACACTCGAGGCCGCCGTGGCGCGGGTGCCGGAGTCGATCCCGGTGACCAAGATCCTCAGCCAGGAGCCGATCCGCGACGCGCTGATGCATCGGCTGCGCACCGGCAATCACGACCTCCTGGTGATGGGGTCACGCGGGCGCGGGGCGGTGTCGGCGTCGGTGCTTGGCAGCGTCAGCCATTACGTGCTCAACCACCTGCATATACCGGTGCTGATCATCCGCGCCGACGAAGCGGACGAGCCGGCGCCGGAGCCAGCTGAGACCGAGCCCGGGGCGGCCGCAGCTCAGACCGAGCCCGGCGCGGCGGCCACGAGTCGGTCAAACAGCGCGTCGAGCGTCTCATCGGGCGTCACGCACAGCCCCGTGTGAACCTCCGAAGCCTGAATGACGGTGCTCGACGGCGCCGCCAGCCAGCCGAAGCGCTCGGACTGGGGCAGCGCGGCGATCGGACCGGCGTCGGCCGCCCCCTCGGCCACCCGCACGAGCGCCGCGAGGTGATCGGCGAGCTCGGCGACGTGCTCGGCTGAAAGCCCGGGCGCGATCGCGCCGAGCCGGCCGGGGTCGAGCGCCACGCGGGCGCCGAGGAAGCCCCGCTGGCGACAGAACACGACCACCCCGACGTTGATGCGCTCGCCGCGCTCGACGCTGGGCACGAGCCGCAGGATGAGATAGGTGAACGGGCTAGCGGCCGGCTCGGGCACGCTCGGCCTCCCTCGCAAAGCCGCCGTCCGCCAGCCGGCGGTGCAGGTACTCCACGTAGATGTCAGGCGGATCGGCGCCGGCGAACCACTCCTTGGGGACGAGTCCGACAGCGGCCTGCACCGTCTCCCCCGCCAGACGCTCCCGCATCCGCCGGTCGGCGTCGATGATCGACCCGGCCCGGGGCAGCAGCACGTGTTCGGCGATCAGCGGGAACGGCCGTAGCGCGTGGGCGTCGGGATCGAGCCCACCGTGCTGCAGATACAGCGCAGCGCCGTGGTCGATCACCCACAGCCGCTCGTGCCAGAGCAGCAGGTTGGGATTGCGCGGGGTGCGATCGACGTTGGTGGACAGCGCGTCGAGCCACACGATCTCGGCGGCGAGCTCGGGCTCAGGCTGCCAGCTGCCGGCGGGCGAGTAGGCGAGCGCGCCGGGCAGGAAATCGACGCCGAGGTTGGCCCCCTCGCTGGCGGTGATGAGATCCTGGATCTCCGGGTCGGGCTCGGCCGCCCCCAGCCGCGGGTCGATCGTGACGGTGACGAGCTCGGGGACCAGCAGGCCGCCGGCGCGGGCCAGCTCACCGATGATCACCTCGGCCACCAGCGCCCGCAGGCCCTGGCCGGCCCCGCGGAACTTGGTCACATACAGCCCATCGTCGTCGGCCTCGACGAGGCCGGGCAGCGAGCCGCCCTCGCGCAGCGCCGTCACGTAGCGGGTGGCGAGCACCTCGCGCAGCTGGCCGGTGGCAAGCGACATGCGGCGCTTTCTAGCAGCACCGCGCTTGCGCGATCGAGGCTGTCCACCGCAGGCACGGCAAATCAACGTACGAGATCCGTCGAACTAACATCGATGAGATGCTGCTCTCCGTTCTCGATCAGTCGCCGATCGCCGAAGGTTCCACCGGTGCTCAGGCGCTCCGCAACACCATCGATCTCGCCCGCCTCACCGACGAGCTCGGCTACAACCGCTACTGGGTCGCCGAGCACCACGGCGGCCCGATGCTGGCCGGCCCCAGTCCCGAGGCGCTGATCGGTCCGATCGCCTCCGCCACGGAGGGCATCCGGGTCGGCAGCGGCGGGGTCATGCTGCCCCACTACAGCCCGCTCAAGGTGGCCGAGTCCTTCTCGCTGCTCGCCGGGCTGTACCCCGGCCGCATCGACCTCGGCCTTGGCCGGGCCGCCGGTACCGACCAGCTGACGACCTTCGCCCTGCAGCGTGACCGCCGTCAGGGAGCCCCCGACGACTTCCCCCAGCAACTGGCGGAGCTGCTCGCCTACTTCGAGGATGACCTGCCGGAGGACCACCCGTTCCGGCATCTCGCCGCCACTCTCCCCGGCCGCCCGGAGCTTCCGGTGCCGTGGCTGCTCGGGTCCTCGGAACAGAGCGCGATCTGGGCCGGAGAGCTCGGGCTGCGCTACGCGTTCGCTGACTTCATCAACCCCCAAGGGGCCGAGATCGCCGCCCTCTACCGAGACCGTTTCACCCCCGCCCGGGACCTCAAGGCGGCCCGCACCACGGTTGCGGTGTGGGCGCTTGCCGCTCCCACCGACGAAGAGGCCCAGTACCTGGCGTCGAGCAGCCGGATGAGCTTCACCCAGCTGCGCCGCGGCCGGCTCATCCCGGTCCCGCCGCCCGACGTCGCCTCCGCGTTCCTTGACCGCGAGGCGCGCCTGACGCCGTCGGGGGATATCCCCGGCCGCCGCGGCGTCGTCGGCTCGCCGGAGACGGTGCGCGCCGGCTTGGAGGAGGTCGCCAGTGCCTACCAGGCCGATGAGGTGATCGTGGTGACGATCACCTACGACCACGGCGTCCGTCGCCGCTCCTATGAGCTGATCGCGGAGGCGTTCGACCTCCAGTCACGGGCGCTCACCGCCGAGACCGCGTAGCCAGCCCCACCCC
>JBAWFG010000122.1:0-9277 GCA_049591655.1 Solirubrobacteraceae bacterium | reverse complement strand
GCGCCGGGTCCAGGCCGCGCAGGGCCCGCGCGGACTCGAGGTCCTGGGGCTTGTCGAACGTCGCCATTGCCGCGAGCGGGAACCGGGCGTGCAGATGGTTTGAGACCGCGACCCCGCCGATCGTCGTGAACACGTCGCCGGCGATCAGGGTCCGGTCCCGGGTATCGAGGAACGCCACGTGCCCCGGGGTGTGGCCGGGGCTGGGGACCGTCTCCAGGCTGCCGATCCGCTCCCCCGGGGCCAAGCGCACGTCCGGGACCGTCTTGACGGTGGGCCAGCTCCCAGGCAGCTTGCGGTCGGTGACCTTCTCGCCGGCGAGGATGCGGGCATCGAGCTCGGGCATGAGCACCGGCACGTCGGGGCCGAGCGCCGAGCGGAGCTCGTCGACTGAGCCGACGTGGTCGCCATGGCCGTGGGTGAGGGCGATGCGGCGGATCGGCGCACCGGCGGCCTCGGCGGCCGCGATCAGAGCGGCTCCGCCCCGCGGAATGGTCGTGTCGACGAGCGTGAAGCCGTCGTCCTCACGCACCAGGTAGGCGTTGACGAAGCCCAGCCGGGTGAGCTGGATGAGACGAGGGGTGACGGTGACGCTCTTCATGGGTTTCCTCCGGGCGGTCGCGAACTAAGATAGTTAGGAGTTTACCTAATCTGCTTAGGTTGTCAAGGCGGCGGATTCCCCTCGCGCCCTCGGCCGGCCCGCGGACTCCAGCGAGGGCGGTGTCAACTGGGTTCCCGTATAGGCAACTTGTTGACACACCCCCGTCCGGACCGGCGGGGGAAGCCGGCTGCCCGCCGGGAAGGGCAGGCAGCCGGGGAGCGATCGGCCGTCAGCGGTGGCGGAACGTGCGCTTCAGGAACGCCGTCGCGTCCTTGGCGGCGGCGGTGATGACCGAGCCGTGGGTGGCCCCGGCGTAGGTGTGGTAGGCGACCGCGTCACCCAGCTTGCCGAGCTCCTGGGAGAGCTGCTGGTCAAACGCCGGGAAGACCGTCGTGTCGGCGAGCCCCTGCTCGAGGACCACCGGCGCCTTGATCCGCAGGGCATCGGGATCGTTGCTGGCCAGCGCCCGAGTCGCGGCCGTGAGGTCGGCCGACGGCGAGACGAGCTGGTCCAGCGGCAGGCCACCGAACGAACTCGCCGGGTACAGCTGGCTCAGGCAGCGCGACAGCGTCTGGGGGTAGAGCTTGGCTGCGGCAGGCGTGAGCAGCGAGCTGACGTGCAGCGAGGGATAGCCGATGTCCAGCCCGCGCAGGATGAGCGACGCGATCGGCGTGAGCGAGGTCGTGCTCTGCGTCTTGAGCAGGCTCACCTCCTCGGCCGTGTGTGACTGCGGCGCGAATGCCACCGTGCCCAGGACCTTGAGGTCCGGCGTGTAGGACGGGGCCAGGGACGCCGCCCAGAGCGCCGCCTGCCCGCCCTGGGAGTGGCCGGAGATGATCACCCGGTTGCTGAGCGCTGGGTTGAGCTGGCGGCCCGCGCGAACGATGTCCAGCACGCCATACCCCTCCGAGCGTCCGATCAGGTACGGATGCTCACCGGGGCCGCCGAGACCCTCGTAGTCAGTCCGTACGACTGCATAGCCCGCCCGGATCCAGGAGTTGAGCAGCGGCCCGGTGCCGACATCGCTGCTGTAGCCGCCGCTGGTCCGCCCGGTCGCGCGCGAGGGCGCGCACTGCGGCGCAATCCCGGTTGTGCCATGGGCGAAGCTGACCACCGGCCAGCCCCCCTTGGGGGCCCGGCCCTTGGGAACCGAGACGATCCCCGAGACGGGGACGAGGCGCCCGCGGATCCCGACCTGCTTGTACATGACGAGGTCGTTGGTGGCGCCCTTCAGCGCGGCGACGCCGTGGTAGGTGCGCTCCCAGATGAGCGTCCCGTGCTTGCCGGGCGGCAGCGCGTGGGGCGAGTAGAAACGCAATCCGGCCGGACCGGTGACCGGCCGGCGCGAGGCGGCGGTGGCAACACTTGACGCGGCGACGGCGGCCACGGCCACCAGGACGGCGACGATCAGTCGTCTGGGCATGTCAGGGCTCCCTCTCTCCTTGGAGCTGATCTGTGATCAGGTTGTGAACGGCGGCCCGGGATCCTACCGGCGGGCCACTGCGGGCACTGCGGGCCACTGCGGGCTAGCTGGGCGTGAGGCGCCAGCCGGTCGCCCCACTCGGGCCGAACCACGGGTACCAGAACTCACGCATCGGCCTCGGCGAGGATCCGCCGTCCGGGATCACGAGATCAACTAGGACGTCAGGCCACTGACGGCCCGGGGCCCGACCGCAAGGCCGAGCCCCGGACCGCGCAGCGCAGCGGTCTATCGGATGCCCGGCAGCACCGGCGTGCCCTGAATCCGCACCGCGTCAAGCGCATGGGGGTCGAGCCCCAGCAGTCGCAGGATCGTTGGAGCGATCGACGTCGTCTCCAGCGGTGAGTCATACACGCCGGAGCGCACCGCGCCCGGTGCGTAGACGAGGATCGGCACGTGGCGATCCTGAGCGTCGGCGCCACCGTGCTCGGCGATCTTGCCGGTGCCGCCGGTGTAGACGACACCGTGCTGCACGATGCCCCACACATCGGGATGGCGTGGATCGCTCATCGGGACGCCCCAGTAGTTCGCGGCGGCCTGACCCGCGAACACCTTGCGCAGCCCCGACTCGGCGAGCGTGCGCGACCCGCCAGAGGCGGTGTTGCCGGTCGCCGAGTGGGTGGTCAGGTAGTTGGCCACGAAGTCGGCCGCGGCCTGTGACTTATCAGACAGCCACATCATGATCGCGTCATCGTCGGTGGCGGCGGCGACGAGATTCGCGCTACCTGGATGGGCCTGCTTCCAGGCGGCGTTGATCCCGTCGATGATCGGACCGTCATCGATCCGGGTGAGATCGTTGGGGTTCTGGGGCGACTGGCCGTGCTTGGCCGATAGCACGATCGCGGTCCGGCCCAGCAGGCCCTGCGAGCGCAGCTCGGAGACCATCTCACCGACCTTGTCGTCGATGAAGTGCAGCGCGCGCTGCAGCAGCGGGCCGGGTGTCGTCGTGCCCGGGTAATAACCACCGGCCAGACCGTCGGAGGTCGGCAGCTTCTCGGCGGTCGACACGGTCTGGAAGTTCGTCCCGAAGATCGCCGGCACCCCCGCCCGCGTCGTGCGCTGGTGGTTGTAGCCGTCGATCCAGTTGATCACCGCTCCGACCTTGTAGGAGTCGTACTGCATCGTCGCGGCGTTGTCCTGGGTCCAGGTGATGTTGCCCGGCCAGGGCGTCCCGTCGGGCTTCAGCGCGTTGCTGTCGATCTCCGGGTCGAACGAGTCGGTGATCCCGTTGCCCGACGGCCCGTTGAACGACGTATAGACCGGGTGCTTGTCCGACCAGGCGGTCACCAGCCCGGCGTTGTGCGCGACGTTGAAGATCGTGTTGACCTTCAGGTACTGCCACGGGGCGATCGGCTTGCAGGTGGCCGGGTCGACCGGGAAGGTCGCGGGGTTGAGCAGGTCCTGCGGGGTGCTCGTCATCTGCAGGATGCTGCCGGGGAGCCCTGTCAGGCCCTGGCCGGCGTCAAGCCGGGTCACGTCCTTGTCGTCAGGCGAGTCGAAGACGACATCGGCGCCCGTCGGCTGTCCGTGGCACGACGTCGTGCCGGCCTCATACAGCGAGTGGTTGTACTCGACGTCGTAGTAGACGCCGGTGGTGCGCGGATCACCGCCGGTCAACTGGGCGGTCATGCCGGGGTCGGAATCGGAGGGCACCTCGGTCCGGATCTGCGAGTACTCGGCGCCACGGCCCGCCAGCCAGGCCAGCGTGGAGTCTGGATGGTGACGGACGTACCACTGCAGGTCCGACTGGTGCAGACCGTCGACGGACAGCAGCAGGACGTGGCTGATCGACCGGCCGCGGCCGCCCGGCTCGTGGTGCCCACCGCGGCCGCCGTGGTCGTGGCGACCGGAGTGCGCGGAACTGGACGCAATCGGCAGCGCGAGCGCCGCGGCCGCGGAGCACAGCACGGCGGCCGTGAGCCCGCGGCGAGAATGTCTGGACATCTCTGGCTTCTCCTTTGAGTGCTTTTGGTGCACTCGTTCTACGCCCGCGGGCGGTGCGGGAAGTTGCCTCGATGTGCCCCAGATGTCGCGTTCTTGTGAACGCCGGAGAGTCAGCGACTGTCGGCGTCGGCCTCGCGCGCCGCGTCCTGCGCGCGGGCCTCCTCGGCATCGGCCGCGCGGGCGTGCGCGTCGGACTCGCGCTGGAGCCCCACCTCCGCAGAGCCCTCGGCGGCCTGCGCCTGCGCCGCTGTGCGCTGGCGTTCACGGCGCTCCTGCACCGCGCGCTGGGCGTGCTCGGCGGCCTCTCGGACCGACTCGTCGGCGGGTGGTTCGGGGTCGGGACCGTTCATCGCGCTGCCGTTGACTGTGGCAAGCGGGGCGCATCGCTGTCAACTCGCGACCCCGGCGCCCAGCATCTCCACAGCTGTGTCACACTCAGAATGTAGGTCTTTGAGAGAGGGTTCGTGTGTCGCGCAATCTTGTTGAGCTGATCCGCCGCCATCACGCCGTGCAGGCGCCGACGGCGCTCGACGTCCTCAAGCAGGCCGTCGAGGAGCACGGCGAACTGACCGACGACGATCGCCGGCGTGCCGCCGAGGTCTCGGGACTGCCGGAGGCAGCCGTCTACGGCGTCTCAACCTTCTACGACGACCTGCTCGCCCCCCGCGGACAGCGCCACGTCCGTTTCTGCACCGGAACCGCCTGTTTTGCCGCCGACCGGGGACGTGCCGGCGCTGCCCTGCGCGATGGGTTCGGCCTCGCTCCGGGCCAACGGCGCCCCGACGGCAGCGTGTCGCTGGCCGAGACCGTGTGCCTGGGGTTCTGTCACTCCTCACCGGCGCTGCGCGACGGCGATGTCATCGTCGCCGGCGCGGACGCGGCCGAGCGTGTCCTGACCGGCGGCGCCGAGGCGGCGGTCGAGCCGGAGTGGCGCAGCCTGCTGCCCGAGCCGGTCATCACGCGGCCGGGCGACTGGTCGGGGCTGCGCCGCGCGCTCACCGAGCTTGACCCCGAAACGCTGCTGGCCGAGGTTGAGGAGGCGACCGTGCGCGGGCGTGGGGGCGCCGGCTTCCCGGCCGGAACGAAGTGGCGCTTCACCCGCGCGGCGCGCGGCGATGAGAAGTTCATCGTCGCCAACGGCGACGAGGGCGACCCCGGCTCCTACATCGACAAATACCTGATGGAGCGCAACCCGATCCTCGTGCTGGAGGGGCTCGCACTGGCGGGATTCGCCGTCGGGGCCCGGCACGGTTTCGTGGTCACGCGCTCGGAGTACCCGCGCTCCAAGCTGGCGCTCGACGCGGCGATCGCCCAGGCGCACGCCGATGGCTGGCTGGGCGAGGACATCCTCGGCTCGGGTTTTGATTTCGACATCACCGTCGTCGAGGGCGCCGGCTCCTACGTCGTTGGCGAGGAGACGGCCCTGCTCGCCTGCCTGGAGGGTCTGCGCGGCACGGTCTCGGCCCGGCCGCCGTTCCCCGCCGAGCGCGGCGCCTATGGCCGACCGACCGTCGTCAACAACACCGAGACCCTGGCCAACATCCCGTTCATCGCAGCGCGGGGTGCCGCCGCCTATCAGGCGCTCAGCCCCGACACCGAGACAAACGGCTCAAAGCTGGTCTGTTTCAACGAGCGTTTCGCCCGGCCGACCGTTTACGAGGTCCCGTTCGGGATGACGGTGCGTGCCCTGTGTGAGGAGGTCGCCGGCGGTCTGCACAGCGGCCATGAGATCAAGGCGGTCCAGATCGGCGGTCCGCTCGGCGGGATCCTGCCCGCCGCCAAGCTCGACACTGCGTTTGACTTCGACGAGCTCGCCGCCGAAGGGTGCATGGTCGGGCACGGCAGCATCATCGCCTTCGACGAGCAGACCGACATGCGGGAGCTGGCGGTCCACCTCTTGGGCTTCGGCGCCCATGAGAGTTGTGGCAAATGCTTCCCGTGCCGGATCGGCCTGCGCCGTGCGCACGACATGTTCGCCGGCGACGACGCGGTCGACCGGGCGCGGTTCGAGGCGCTGCTGGAGACCCTGGAGCTCGGCAGCCTGTGCGCCCACGGCAGCGGCATGCCGGCGCCGTTGCGCAGCCTGATCGCGCATTTCCCCGACGAACTGGGGTTCGCATGATCACCGTCAGCGTCGACGGCTCAGAGGTGCAGGTGCCCGAGGGAGCGACGATCCTCACCGCGGCACGGACGGCCGGAGCCTGGGTGCCGACGCTGTGCTTCGACGAGCGTCAGGCGCCGTTCGGTGCCTGCCGCGTGTGCATGGTGGCAGTCGACGGCGCGCCCAAGCCGCTGCCCGCCTGCACCACGCCATGCCGCGAAGGGATGGCCATCGACACCACCGACGCGACCTCACGCCGGGTCGCCGGCGCCGTCGTCGAGCTCGTGCTCTCCGAGCTGCCCCAACCCCCGGCGCCCCACACCGAGCTGGCGCAGGTTGCCGAGCGCCTGGAGGTATCCGACCCGCGATGGCCGGGCGCCACCCACGAGACCGGCCACGATCTGCGCCACCCCTATCTCGCCTTCCAGCACGAACTGTGCATTTCCTGCGGACGCTGCGTCCGCGCCTGCGACGAGGTCCAGGGAGCGTTCGCGCTGACCGCCACCGGGCGCGGCTTTGACGCCAACGTGACCGCCGGACTGAACAGCGGCTTCGCGGACTCGACGTGTGTCTCCTGCGGGGCCTGCGCCGACACCTGCCCGACTGACGCGATCACGGAAGTCATCCTGCTCAACGGCACCGGCACCGGCAGCGGCGGCGGGCACCGTGAGCCGATCGCCGACCGACCTTTACCCCGGCAACGCCGAGGACTACCCTGAGCCATCAAGGAGGGAACGATGAACACTGATCGTTTCGATCACACCGTCACCACCACCTGCGGCTACTGCGGGGTCGGTTGCCGCCTGGAGGCGCACGCGCGCCAGGGCCGGATCGCGTCGATCTCCCCTGCGCTGGACGGCCCCGCCAACGAGGGCCACACCTGTCTGAAGGGGCGCTTCGCCCATCAGTTCACCCGCTCCCGGGACCGGCTGACCTCGCCGCTGATCCGTGAAGGCGACCACTTCCGGGTGGCCAGCTGGGACGAGGCGCTACAGAGGATCGTCTCCGAACTGACGCGGATCAAGGCCGACCACGGCGCCGACGCGATCGCCGGCCTGGCGTCGTCACGGGCGACCAACGAGGACTGCTACGCGATGCAGCGTCTGATCCGCGCAGCGATCGGCACCAACAACATCGACAACTGCAGCCGGGTGTGTCACTCCCCGACGTCCTTTGCGCTGCGTAAAGCCTTCGGTCTGTCGGGAGCGACCGGCTCGTTCACCGACATCGACCACGCCGAGGTTGCGCTGCTGCTCGGGGTCAACCCCACCCAGGGTCATCCCGTCGTCGGAGCGCGGATCAAACAGGCGGCCCTGCGGGGCTGCAAGCTGATCACGATCGACCCGCGGCGGATCGAGCTCGCCGATTACGGCGTGCTGCACCTGTCCCCGCGCCCCGGAACCAACGCTGCTGTCGTGCTGGGACTCAGCCATGTGGTCCGCCGTGACGGGCTGACCGACCCGGAGTTCATCGCTCAGCGCACCGAGGGCTATGACTCGCTGCAGGAACTGCTGGAGCTCTACACCCCGGAGGCGGTGCAGGAGATCACCGGCATTCCCGCCGCCGACCTGGAGCGGGCCGCCCATATCTACGGTGAGGCCGCCAGTGGCTCGCTGCTGTGGGGCCTGGGCGTCACCGAGCACAAGTACGGCTCCGAGGTCGTCCAGTTGCTGTGCAACCTGGCGATGATGAACGGCAAGGTCGGCAAGCCCGGTTCGGCGCTGCTGCCCCTGCGCGGGCAGAACAACGTCCAGGGATCCTCGGACATGGGTGCGCTGCCTGATACCTACACCGCCTACCGGTCGGTCTCCGACGAGTCCGTCGCGCAGCAGTTCGAGGCGGAGTGGGGCGTCCCGCTGTCCCGGCAGAAGGGCTACACGATCCCGCAGATGTTCGATGCGGCGATCGCCGGCGACCTCAAGGCGATGTACATCTTCGGCGAGGATGTGGCGCAGACCGATCCGGACACCGCCCATGTCGTGGCGGCACTGGAGAACCTCGAGTTCGTCGTCTGCCAGGAGATCTTTGAGAACGAGACGACGCGCTATGCCGACGTCGTGCTGCCCGCCTCGTCGTTCCTGGAGAAGTCCGGGACGTTCACCAACGCCGAGCGTCGTTTCCAGATGGTGGAGGCGGCGATCGATCCGCCCGGGGGCGCGCGCACCGACTTCGACATCATCACCACGGTGAGCCGGATGCTCGGCCACGAGATGGGCTGGGACACTCCCTGGGACGCGCTGTCAGAAATTGCCCGCCTGACCCCCGCCTATGCCGGGGTGAGCCGGGAGCGGCTCGGGCGCCGCGGCCTGCAGTGGCCCGTGCGGGCCGACGGCACCGACTCGCCGACTCTGTATGACACGACGTTCGACAACCCGACCGGGCGTGGCCAGTTCGCCGCCCTGCCCTACAAGGCCCCCGGTGATGCACCGGACGCCGAGTTCCCGCTCGTGCTCGTCACCGGCCGGGTGCTCCAGCACTACAACGCCGGCACGATGACCCGGCGCACCCACAACGTCGACCTCGTCGACCGCGACTGGCTGGAGATCCATCCCACCGATGCCGAGCGGCTGTGGATCTCCGAGGGCGACAAGGTGTCGGTGCGCAGCCGGGTCGGACAGACCGAGCTGTGCGCGCAGGTGACCGAACGGATCGAGCCCGGGCACGTGTTCACCTCATTCCATTTCCCCGAGGCGCGCACGAACCTGCTCGTCGGACAGTCGGCCGACGTCAACACCTCATGCCCGGAGTACAAGGTGGTGGCGGTCGACGTGCGGCCGATGGCCGAGCAGCCGGCGTTCACGCCGGTGCTCAGCGGAATCGCCTGAGCCGACCTCGGGCCTCGGGCCTCGGGCCTCGGGCCTCGGGCCTCGGGCCTCGGGTACTCCAGGGTCTACAAGAACGTGGCGATCTCCCAGCGCTCCTAGCCCGGAACGGCCCACGGCGCGCTGCAAACGTCAACCCGCCCCGCCTGCCGGGGCGGGGTTGGACGTTGACGGCTTGGGGGGCGGCAAACGTCAACCGCTGCTGGCACGTCGCCCGGGGTGGGACGTTTGCGCCCTGGGACGCCGCAAACGTCAATCGCTGGATGCTGGTGGCCCCGCGTTAGACGTTTGCCGCGGCCCGACGCCGCTGGCGGCGCGTTAGACGTTTTGCC
>JBAWFG010000121.1:0-7911 GCA_049591655.1 Solirubrobacteraceae bacterium | reverse complement strand
CCCGCACCGCTACGAGTCGCCACAGCGGCCGGCCCCTGGACGCTCACTACGCCAGAAACGCAATCGTCAGCTCGTCGGCGTCGGCCGGAACCCGCGGTTTGTGGACAATCCGGGTTGGCGTCGTGGGATTTTCCACATTCGGTCCGCCAAGCGCTCCGTCTGCGGAAAATCATTCCGGCGAAGCTGGGTTTTCCACGATTTGGGGGCAGCACGGACTGCAGCCCCCGGCGGACCGGAAGCGCCAGAACGCGGCTACGGAAATCTCCGGAAGGGGCAGGTGCGACTCAGGTGTCACGCCACGACGGCCGCAGCCGTAACGGCCACAGCCGTGACGGGAGGCGCTCCCGCTCGCGAACCGGCCGACGAGGACGCGGGGTGCGCCGTGGCGGGCGATGATCGCGGACCCGTGTCGGTGAGGGTTCTGCGTCGGGGAGCGGGATCCCGCCAATCGGAGCCGGGGGCGTGGGCCGACCGTCCCCGGGACCTGGTCCCGCATCACCATCGTCATCGGGTTCCGGATCGGGACCCGACAGGTAAGGGCGGCATCGGGCCAGCCTTGAGCCACGACACTGATGAGAACGCCGAACGGGATGGC
Source organism: Solirubrobacteraceae bacterium (assembly GCA_049591655.1). Taxonomy (GTDB): domain Bacteria; phylum Actinomycetota; class Thermoleophilia; order Solirubrobacterales; family Solirubrobacteraceae; genus Palsa-465. The sequence goes on along the minus strand of JBAWFG010000121.1, from coordinate 7,316 downwards.
CTCGGTCGACAGCACCATCACCACCGCCTTCATGGGGTAAAGCTGCCACCCACCTACCGCCACCGGCTCGGTCAGCTCGGCCGGGCCAGCTGGGGCACGCCTGCCAGCAGAGGCAGCACCTCGCCGAGCGCGGCGTCGACTTTGATGTCGGCCAGTGGGTCGCCACGAGTCTGGCCCCGGTTGACGATCGCGACCGGGACCTGCGCCTGCCGAGCCCGGTGCACGAACCGCAGCCCGGACATCACCGATAGCGAGGAACCGAGCACGAGCAGGCAGGCCGAGCCGTCGAGGAGCTCAAAGCACCGCTGCACGCGAGACCGCGGCACGTTCTCGCCGAAGAACACGACGTCGGGCTTGAGCAGATCGGCCCCGCAGCACTCACAGCCAACGACCCGGAAGTGCGCGACCTGGTTCTCGGCGAGCTCAACGTCTCCGTCAGGGTTGCTGGCCGGGACCTCACCCCAATCCAGATCAGGGTTGGCGGCACGCAGCCGCCGATCAAGCGCCTGCCGGGTGCTGCGCGCGCCGCACTCCATGCACACCACTCGGCCGAGGGTTCCGTGTAGCTCCACGACGTCTCGGGCGCCGGCGGCCTGATGTAACCCGTCGACGTTCTGGGTGATGATCCCGCGCAGCACGCCCGCGCCTTGCAGCGCGGCCACCGCTCGGTGCCCGGCGTTGGGCCGCGCGGCCGCGATCCGCCGCCAGCCGATATGAGCGCGGGCCCAATAGCGCTGACGAGCCTCTGCCGAGCCACGAAACTCAGCGATCGTCATCGGCAGCCGGGCACGCAGCGCGCCACTCGGACCGCGATAGTCAGGGATCCCCGACTCAGTCGACAGACCGGCGCCGGACAGCACGCACACACCGCCTCCATCAACAAGCTCACCAAGCCGGCCTGTCACGACACCATCCACCGGCTCAGTATGCCCCTCCGTGGCTCGGACCGATCGCGGGGTCAGGTCGTGCTGACTGTCTGCAGATCGATCACACGGGCTGGCTCGGGGTCGTGCTTGCCCTTGAGCTCAAGGCTTGTGGCGATCGCGTTGGTCGGGCGGATGGCGAGACGGCCGAACAGCCGCTCGGACAGGACGATCTGTCCTCCTCCTGCGCAGGACTGCAGCCGTGAAGCTGTGTTGACGACATCCCCGAGGGCCGTGAAGTCCTTGACCTCTCCGGCGCCGACGTTGCCAACGTAGGCGCGGCCGACGTCAAGCCCGACACCAAGCGAGAGCCATGGATCGCCTGAAGTCCCGTAGCCCACCGACATCAGCATCTCCCTGGCGTCTCGGACGAGGTCGTCCTCCCAGCCTTCGCTCAACAGCTGCGGCAGGTAGAGCGCCATAACCTCGTCACCGACGAGCTTGTCGATGATCGCCGACTTCGTCAGCACCTTGGAAGCCACGACGTAGAAGCGGTTCAGCAACCGGGCGACGTCCTCGGGCGGGACCCGTTCCGACAATGCCGTGAAGCCGCGGACATCGGCGAACAGGACGCCGATCTCCATCTCCACGCCGCCCATTGGTGCCTTCTCGAAGCAGGTGTTGCAGAGCGTTGGATTCTTGCGCGACGGGCCGAACCCGAATCGGCGCATGATCTTCCCGCCAACTCCGCCGTAGGGGGCATGACAGAGCTGGCAGCGGGGCTCGGACGGCAGCAGGCGCATCACCCGGATGAACGCACGAGGCAGGTGCCGATTCATCATCGCCTCGAAGAACGCCACATCAGCCGGATCGCCGATGACCGTCTGAGCCACTGGCTTTGCCATGGGTGCAGCCTAACGACGCCGACCCCCATCGCCGCGACGAGGTGCCTATCTCTTGGGCCGGCGGCCAACCCCGGACGATCTCAACTGCTCCGTTGCGGCCGGCTAGGAGGGGTCGAGCGGGAGACCGTCCTGCTCGATGGCCGCCATCACGGCGGCCAGCGCCGCGGCCGGCTCGAACGACTCGGGATTCAGTTCTCGCAGTTCTCGCAGCTCGAGTGCTCTGGCGATGGGCTGAAGCATCTCGGTGAGCGCCATGCCGAGCAGGAAGCCCACCCCGATTCGCAGCGACCGGATCATGGGCTCCTATCGACCGCCCGGCGCCGCTCCTGAAATGTGAGAGCGTCACGTCATGGTGATCCCAAGGTCAACACGCGACCGCGCACGTGACTGCCATCGCGCGACCCTGTGCAGTTGCGGTCGACCTGCAGCGTTAGAGCCCCGGTCGCCGCTCCGCGCGTTGGCGTCGCTGCGCATTGAAGGTCGGAGCCCCTACCGTGGAGGTCAAATGACGATGTTTTCTGACCTCGCGCTCCGCGACGAGTTGCTGCAGTCGCTGACGGAGCTCGGCTACGAAGAGCCCACGCCGATCCAGGCCGAGGCGATCCCGCCGCTTGTCCTCGGCGCTGACCTGCTGGGGCAGGCCGCCACCGGCACTGGCAAGACCGCGGCGTTCGCGCTGCCGCTGCTGCAGCGCATCACGCTCGGCGGTCCTGATCCGCGTGCGCTGGTGCTCGTCCCCACGCGTGAACTGGCGAGCCAGGTCTCCGAGGCCATCCACAAGTACGGACGCCACCTCGGTGCCCGCGTCCTGCCGATCTACGGCGGCGCCCCGATCGTCCGCCAGATGAAGTCGCTGGATCGCGGCATCGACGTCGTCGTCGCCACGCCGGGGCGGGCGATCGACCATCTCACGCGCGGGACGCTCAATCTCCGAGACCTTGAGGTCGTCGTTCTCGACGAGGCGGATGAGATGCTGGACATGGGCTTTGCCGAGGACATCGAGACGATTCTCGATCAGACGCCCCCGACACGTCAGACCGTCCTGTTCAGCGCAACGATGCCGCCGCGCATCAGGCACATGGTCGACAAGTACCTGACCGAGCCGACGACCATCAGCGTCGGCCTCAGGCAATCCGAGCCTGGCGAGGCACCGAAGACCCGCCAGACCGCCTACGTCGTCGACCGCGCCCACAAGTCCGCGGCACTGGGTCGCATCCTCGACGTCGAGCAGCCCGGGCAGGCCCTCGTCTTCTGCCGGACCCGCGCGGACGTCGACCAGCTCACCGAGACGCTCAACGGCCGTGGCTACCGCGCCGAAGCCCTGCACGGAGGACTCAGCCAGGAGCAGCGTACGAGGGTGCTTGGCCGGCTCAGGTCGGAGGCCGCCGACCTGCTCATCGCCACCGACGTCGCCGCCCGCGGCCTCGACATCGATTCGCTCACGCATGTCGTCAACTTCGACGTGCCGTCCGCGCCGGAATCCTACGTCCACCGCATCGGGCGCGTCGGTCGTGCCGGCCGTGAGGGCACCGCGATCACGCTGGCCCAGCCGCGCGAGCACCGAATGCTGAAGACGATCGAGCGGCTCACCAAGCAGCGGATCGAGATCGAGACCATCCCTACGGTTGCCGATCTCAAGGCTCGCCGGCTGGAGCTCACTCGCGCCGCGCTGCACGAGTCGCTGCTGGAGGACAATCTCGAGCCGTTTCGCGTCGTCTTCGACACCCTCTCGGATGAGTTCGACCCGCTGAACGTCGCGTTGGCGGCGATCAAGCTCGCCCACGAGGCCACGGCCGTTGGCGGTGACGAGGACGCAGAGCCGGACATCCCGCAGATGACCCTGCACCGGGACAAGAAGGACAACGCCGCGCGTCGCCCACGGCGCAGCGACAATGGCGAGACGACGCGGATCTTCGTCGGCCTGGGCCGCGCCGCGCACGTTCGCCCCCAGGATCTCGTCGGCGCGATCACCGGCGAGACCAAGCTCCGGGGTCGAGACATTGGGGCGATCGAGATCGCCGACCGCTTCAGCCTGGTCGAGGTCCCTGTCGACCGCGCCGCTGAGGTCATCCAGGGACTCAGAAAAACCAAGCTCAAGGGCCGCAAGGCCACCGTACGCCGGGAGAAGTTCGAGCGGCGATGACCTGACCTGCGCGCGGCCTCAGCCTCGGCCCTGCTTCGGCGGTGATCGCTGCGCGTCCGTCGGCGTGGCGAGGCGGAGGTCGAGCGGGCCACCCGGGTCAGGTCACCTCGGCGGCGACAGCCTCGGCGTAGGCGGCGGCGAGGCGCTCGGTGGCGCGTGGGCGGTCGTCCGGCGGGGACGGTGCGCCGAGGTGCTCGGCGCGCAGCTCGTCCATGAAATCCGCCCACAGCTCGGGGCCGCCGTCGGCCAGCAGCTCTGCCCGCACGCGGAGCGTGGCCGTCGTTGGCCGATGGCGGAGCCCCCAGGATCCGAGCGCTGCCATCACCGGCACGAGCTCGATGGCTGACTCGGTGAGGCTGTAGGTCGCCCGCCGGCCGCGGCCGACGTCCTCTCGGGTGAGCAGGCCGCCGGCGACGAGGCGTCGCAGCCGGTCCGCCAGGATGTTTGAGGCAATTCCCTCCTCCGAGCGTTTCTGCAGCTCGCGAAAGTGGCGGCGGTTGCCGAACATCATGTCGCGCAGGACGAGGAGCGACCAGCGGTCGCCAATCACCTCGATCGTCGCGTTGATCGGACACCCGGAGCGCGGTTCGCCCGCAGGGGACATGGCCATGTCCTCCATGGTACTTGCAGGCTGCAACTACTCTGATATGGTCCCTCGAGCGCGTCGCCGCTTGCAAATCACCATCACTTTGGAGGAGAGTAATGGCCGACACCACCTGCCACATGTCGATCTCCCTCGACGGCTTCGTCGCCGGGCCGGATCAAAGCCGTGAAGATCCGCTCGGCAAGCGGGGCCGCGAGCTTCACCGCTGGCACCTTGGCGACAAGCGCGCGAACGAGGCGGACGCCACCACGGTGCGTCGCCTGCTGCGCCCCCGCGGCGCCTACATCATGGGCCGCAACATGTTCGGCCCGATCCGCGGTGAGTGGGACGAGGATTGGTCGGGCTGGTGGGGGCCCGAGCCGCCCTACCACGCGCCCGTGTTCGTCCTAACCCATCACGCTCACGCGCCGATCGAGATGGAGGGCGGGACGACGTTTCACTTCGTCACCGATGGCTTCGACGCCGCCTACGCCCAGGCCCGCGAGACTGCCGGCGCAGACGGCATCGACATCGCGGGCGGCGCCTCGACCGTCCGCCAAGCGCTGCAGGCGGGTGTCATCGACGAGCTCTGGCTCGACATCGCCCCCGTTGTGCTCGGGTCGGGCGAGGGGATATTCAACGGCGTCACCGAGTTCGATTTCGAGCCCGCCGAGGTCCTGCACTCCCCACTGGCGACGCACATCTGCTACCGCCGGGCGGGATGAGATGGGTACACCCAACGTGTAAGCACCTGCGCAGTAGAGGGGCAGGTTTTGAACCTGCCCCTCAGCTCACGGGCGCGAGTCCGTTGCGGTCATCCGCGGAGCGAACGATCGACCGCGCGCGCGACCTGCTCGCGGGAGCGGGCACTGACCGCAGATGTCAGCGCAGCGCGCCAGCGTTCCGGCGTCCCTGCGGCGCAGTCCAGCCCGAGATCCGCGAGGACCGCGGCTTGATCGACGTGAGCGGCGATCTGCTCGGCGCGGCGCTGAGCGGCGATGTGTTGGGCGCGCGCCAACGGTGTGCGGCCGGGGTCGCCCGACAGCCGGACGAGATCATCCGATACCAGCGGTAGCGCACGTCGTGCGCACCGCTCCCAGGGTGCGTCAGCCGCCGAATCGACGACCACCTGACGTACGACTCGCCACCCAGCATGGTGTGAATCGCAGCGGGCGACGAGAAACCGGGCAAGTGCGTCGGCGACCCTCGCAGCTCCGGGCTCAGATCCGTGCTCGTCGAGGTGACGCAGTGCGGCACCCACGCCCCGACCGGACTGCACCGCGCTGGCGAGCTGCCGGGCAGACCGGCGCGGCTTGTGTCGGTCGGTGTCGATCTCCCCACCGTACTTGGCCAGAAGACGCCAGACGCCCACGACGAGCGCCCGCATGCTGGACCGAGCGACCCGGGTAGGTCGCTCGACAGCCGTCGAAAGCACGGAGCAGCGTCCAGCAGGTGCCTGCGCGCGGATGTCGGCCGAGCGTCCGTGGCACCGCTCGGAGCTTGCCGGACGTTGAGATGATGAGGTTCTTGGCGTCGTAGCCTGGTGCGCAGTCGACGTCACGCGAGCGCAGCGATGACCGCGCCCACGGTGCCGGCCGTTGGCCGTCGCAGGCCGCCGCTGTCCCCTAAACGCGGAAAACCCAGAGTCGCCGAGATGATTTTCCGCAAACGGGACTGCCAGACTCCCACGTGTTGCGCCGACTGCCTGAGGCCAAGCCCGGATTGTCCACAAACCGCAGGTCCCAGCCGGGCGGCGGCGGGATCGACGTACGCGATCGCCCGGATGGAGCGGCGGGGTCTACGGGATTATCTTGAACGAGGCGCTGGCGGGTCGCCCGAGCTTCGCGCTTGTCAGCGGTGTGGCGATCAGGCGGTACGACCCGGGAGTGAGCTTGCGTGCGCCGAGGCGGCCGGTGAAGTGGAAGCTGTTGGCGCCGGCGCGCGCCCGTAGCGTAAAGCTCCCGTGGGTCGTCACCAGCAGCGTGCACCGACGGGTGTGTCGGTTGCGCCGAGTCGCCTTGACGCAGTGGGAGCCCCTTGGCCTGCGTCCCGGCCGCACGCGGACCACAGTGAAACGCACGCTCGCGTCCCGATTCAGCACGTAACTGACCTTCGTTCCGAAACGGCGCCTGGCAGCGAGCGCAGCAGGCCCATGAGGCGCCGCGGCAAACGCCGTCGGAGACAGCTTCTCACGGCCGACAATCGCCAGACCCAAGCCACCGCCACCGCCGCCGCCACCACCACCACCACCACCGCTGCCGCTGCCCCGCGGATCTTGAACCTCGTATGCCCCGATGTCACAGGCGGTTTCGCCGTTGTCGGGGCGTGGGCGGCCGCGCTGATCAGTGGCGGGACACCTTCCGCCGGCGTCGATCACCGGACTCGCGGTGGCCGGCGCCATCGTCTGAGTCGGTCCGCCGTTGCCCTGCAGTAGGCCGAGCAGTGGATCTCCGGTCAACGGCGAGCCAGAGATGCTCCCGCCGCCGAGGAGGATCATCGTGCGAACGAGATCGAACCTGGTGGCGTCTGCTGTCGCGGTGCCGAGATTGGCGGCGCCCTCAGTGGCCAGTGGCTTGTCCGATGCGAGGTCGAATGGTCCCGCGGCGTCGGCGACGATCGTGTCCCTGAGGATCGTCTGCGCGGTTCGTGTCGTCGCGCCGTCATAGACAAGGTTGTAGATGGAGGCGCCGTTATACGTTGCCGTGTTGTCCGCGAACGTCGACGCGGTTGCGGTCAACGAGCCGCTCAGGTTGAACACCGCGCCGCCGATCCCTTTGGCGTGATCGGGCACGTTGTCGGCGCCGGCCAGCGCCGTGTTCGCC
>JBAWFG010000120.1:0-2198 GCA_049591655.1 Solirubrobacteraceae bacterium | reverse complement strand
CGGACGGATCGCCGCCGACGCGCGCTTTGAGATCTACAGTGCGGCGCAGGTCGACCGCGTGGAGACCGCGTTGCTGGACATCGGCGGGCGCTGGCACGCCGATGCCGCCGGTTACCGGCTTGTGGTTCTTGAGCGAGCGGCCGATACACCAACCATGCGTGCGCTGCTGCGTGAACCGGGACATCGGGTGCTCTTTGCCGACCGCGCAGACATCGTCATCCTGCGCACGGCTCGGGAGGCGTCGCGCCGATGAGCATCGGCATCGCCGGCGCGGGACGGCTGTTGGCCGGCGCTGACCCGTTCACCGCGCGTCTGCTGCGCGTCGTCCGGCAGGCGGTCGCGATCGTGACGTGGCTGTGCGTGATCGGCTCGGGCCCGATCATGCTCGCGGCCGCCGCCCATTTCAACGGAAACCAGGCGTTCTTCGACTTCCGCGGCGGCCTCTACAACGCCGGCGTGGCGATCCTGCACGGCCGGCCGTTCTACGCCGCCTCCTTCCTCGCCCATCAGGCGGCGATCATGCACGCCGGAGGGATCGCCCGCGGCGAGCTGTACACCAACCCGTTCTCACTACCGGTCTATCCGGCGCTGTCCAACGTGGCAGTCGTGCCGCTGGCGCTGCTGCCATTCGGCAGCGCCGCCGCGCTCTTCACCCTGCTGTCGGCGGCGGCGATGGTCACCGGCGTGTGGCTGCTCGGCGTGCGTGACCCGCGCTGCCTGATCATCTCCCTGTTCTCCTGGCCATTCCTGTTTGGCGCCTTCCTCGGCGCCGTCGGCCCGTTTCTGCTGCTCGGTGCCGCCGTGGTGTGGCACTGGCGTGAGCGAGCGTGGCCGTGCGCGCTGGCGCTCGCCGCAATCGTCGCCGCAAAGATCTTCCCCTGGCCGCTCGGAGTCTGGCTGCTCATGCGCCGCCGCTACCGCGCCGCCGCGCTGTCGGTGGTCGCCTGCCTGGTGATCACCGTCGCCGCCTGGGCGACGATCGGCTTCGCAGGCATGGCGCAGTACCCGCAGATGCTGGCGAACATGTCGTTCATCCAGGAGGGACGCGCGGTCTCACTGGTCACGGTCATGCTCATCGCCGGGATCCCGTCGGGCGTGGCCCACATCTGCGCGTTCGTGGTCGCGGGGCTCATCCTGCTCGCGGCCTGGCGGCTGTCGTCGGGACCCGACGGCGACCGACGGGCGTTCGGCCTCGTGGTCATCGCTGCGCTGACCGCCACCCCAATCGTCTGGGAGCACTACATGGTGCTCCTGTTCATCCCAATCGCACTCGCCGCGCCGCGGCTGTCCGGCCTGTGGATGCTGCCGCTGCTCTCCCCGCTGGTCGAGTCGATTTCCCGCGGGATCATCCCTGACTCCCACCGTGTCCAGGCCTACTCGCCCAATGCCCTGCGCGGCGCGTTGCTGTGGCTCGCGCTGGAGGCGATCGTCGCCCTGTGGCTGTGCACCACGCGCGAGCAGCGCGCAGCGCTGCCGCGCCGCCTCACCGGCCGCCGCGTCGACCCGGTCTGCACGGCCGCGGTCTCCGCTTAAGCCCGCCGCCCGAGCGGGCGTCCTTGGGGGGCGATTCACGCCTACGTGATCTTCGATCACACGGGCTCGATGAGCAGCAGCTGCAACGCCTGGTCACGGGGGTCAGCAGCCCGGACAAGCTCGACTGCGCCAAGGCGGGCGTGCGGGTGCTGCTCAATGCACTTCGGCCCTGCCCTCCGAGCGTGGGCAACTGCGGATCACCGAACGCCAACCCGTTTGACTCGGTCGGCATGCTCGTGCGCGGTGGGCCTGTCAGCGACTACCGATCCGGCGCGGCCAGCAGCTTCGGCCTGAACGCAACCACCTCCAACCTCGTCAAATCCGTCGATTGGGGCCAGTGCCCGCGCGGCACCTACCCAGGACATCGCCAGCAACTCGCAGACGTTGGAAAACACGCCGAGCCCGGGTGATCGGACCACGGCGTTCACCCAGGTGGGCACCGAGCTCTCGGACCCACGGCTGATCCCGGACTCCTGACCCCGAGCCGCGTCGCTCGGAGGTTTCGGCGGGCCCGTGGCAGCCGGCGCAAACCTCCGACTCGCACAGGTGACCGCGGGCCGAGCGCGGGACTCAGCCGACCCCGGAGAGGGTGTGGGAAATCGAGTAGGCGGCCGGGAACATCAGCACGATCATCAGCGCCGGGAAGATCATGAAGACAAGCGGGA
>JBAWFG010000119.1:0-3161 GCA_049591655.1 Solirubrobacteraceae bacterium | reverse complement strand
CCCGGGGATGGGGCGGTCGCTGCGGGTGTGGGATCCGTTCGGCTACCCACTGGAGTTCGTTCACGCGATCAAGCAGTGCGAGACCCAGCACCAGCGCTTTGATCTGCATCGTGGCGCACCGATTCTGCGCTTTGATCACCTCAACCTGCATGCCCCGCGCGTGGAGGATACGTTCCGGTTCTGGCTGTCGCTCGGCTTCCGCTGCAGCGAGTACATCTCCACCGACGGCGCCGATGAGCGGATCACCGGTGCGTGGCTGCTGCGCAAACCGACGGTCCACGACGTGGCTCTGACCGCGGGCACCGGGCCGCGGCTACATCACTTCGCTTATTGGGTCGCCGAGCCCGCCGGTGTCCTGCGCGCGTGCGATCAGTTGGCCGGCGGATATCACTCAGACGTGATCGAGCGCGGGCCGGGGCGTCACGGAGTCTCCAACGCCTTCTTCGTCTACCTGCGTGATCCCGACGGTCACCGCATCGAGCTGTACTCGTGTGACTACTACACCGGTGACCCCGACCACAGGCCACTGCGGTGGTCGGTCAACGACCCCCGCTGCCGGTCGTTCTGGGGCGCGCGCGCCCCGGACAGCTGGTACGACGAGTCGTCACTGCTGCTGGGAGCGGACGGGAAGCCAGTCCCCATCGCGCCGGCCAACGTCGACGAGCGCGACCAACACACCGAGGTGTTCGCCTAGTGGCCCCCGTGAGCAGCCCATTTGCCGCCGACGCCTCCTCGGTGCGCGGCGCCATCACGCCGCTGATCACGCCGTTTGGAGACGACGGCTCGCTCGATCTCGGCGCCATCCCCCGGCTGATCGAGTGGCAGCTGGAGCATGGCTCACACGGGATCTCGGTCGGTGGCTCGACCGGCGAGCCGACCTCCCAGACGATCGCCGAGCGCATCGAGGTGATGCGCGCGGCCGCCACCGCCATCGCCGGGCGGGTGCCGTTCCTGCCCGGTACCGGCACCGCGCTGATGGCCGAGACGCTGGAGCTGACCGCCGAGGCCGAACGACTGGGCGCCGCCGCGGCGCTCGTGGTCACGCCGTACTACGGGCGAGCTCAGCAGGAGGGGCTGTTTCGCTGGTATGGGCGCGTCGCCGAGGCGTTCCCCGACCTGCCGATCATCGTCTACAACGTGCCGGTCCGCGCCGCCGTCGACATCACCCCGGCGACGGTTGGGCGACTGCGCCGCGCCTACCCCAACATCGTCGGGATCAAGGAGACTACCCGTGACTTCGAGCATGTCTCCTACGTGCTCAATGAGGCCGGCTCGGACTTCATCGCTCTATCGGGGATCGAGTTGCTGTGCTATCCGATGCTGACGATAGGCGGGCGTGGGCACCTCAGCTGCGTGGGGAACTTCGCGCCTGATCCCGTCGCCCAGCTCTATGACGCGTTCATCGCCGGCGACCATGAACGTGCTCGTCGCCTGCATTACGACCTGCATCCGCTCGTCGATGCCGCCTTTGCCGAGACCAACCCGGTGCCGGTCAAGTGGGTCATGCAGCGACTGGGGCTGCTCGGGTCCGATCACGCGCGTGCACCGCTCGCCCCGCTGAGTGACCCCGGGCGCGAGCGGGTCCAGATGCTGCTGGCGCAGAGTCCCCACGTGGCCGACCTGAGCGCCTGATCGTCGTTTTCGCGACCTCAGCGGTGCTGTCGGCGATCGCCGCCATCGCGTCGCTGCTCCGTGGCGGCCGGAGCGCCACCCTGCCCACCACCATCGAAGGAGGCCCCGCATGACCACGGAAACGCTTGGCCCGATCGATCCGGCCACGACCGCCCTGCTGGTGATGGACTACCAGAACGGGATCTTCGAGCGCATCGCGGGCGGGGACGCGCTGCTGGCCGGCGCCAAGCAGACGATCGCGCTGGTCCGTGACCACGGGGGCACGATCGGCTACGTCCGAGTCGGATTCGCCGAAGGTGAATCGCCCAGTGGCGCGATGGGGCAACGGATCGGCCGCGAGGCGGCGCGGACGATGTTCGGAGCCGACGCGCCCGCCACCCAGATCCATGACGACATCGCCCCGCAGGAAGGCGACGTCGTCGTGCGCAAGACGCGGGTCGGACCGTTCCTCACCACCGACCTCGACCAACAGCTCCAGGCCAACGGGATCGACACGCTGATCCTCGCCGGGATCTCGACCAGCGGCGTTGTCCTGTCAGCCGTCCGTGACGCCCACGACCGCGACTACCGGCTGATCGTCCTCTCCGACCTGTGCGCCGACCCCGAGGCCGACGTGCACGCCTTTCTGATCGACCGGATCTTCCCTCGCCAAGCTGAGGTGATCACGAGCGGCGAACTCCACGGCCTCCTGCCCTAGCCCGCCGGCACCTGGTTCTCGGGCACGAACCGGCTGGCGGTGAACGTCGCCCCCTGCGGGTCGCTGAGCACGGTCATCCTGACCCAGGGGGCATCAAATGGTGCGACGAGCACCCGGCCACCCAGCGCCGCGGCCCGCTGGGCCGTTGCGTCGGCGTCGTCGACCGCGAACGTCACGCTCCAGTGTGCGGGGACATCGGGTTGGCCATCGGCGATGGGATTGAGCGTCGCCACCACGTCGGCAAAGCCCTCGGGGGCAGCGCCGCTCGCCGCCTGGCGCTCGCGTAGCTCGGGGTCGCTCTGCATCAGGAAGTCGCCGTAGCCCGGCAGCCGGAACATCGCAACGCCGCCGGGTAGGTCCAGCGGCTCCCATCCGAACACCGATCCGTAGAAGGCCTTCGCCGCCCCGGGATCACGCGTGTTGAGGCTGTTGAAGTTCAGCGAACCGGGCTCGTTGACGATCTGCGCGCCCTTGTGGCTACGCGCCTCCCAGACACAGAACGCGGCCCCCTCGGGATCCGTGACCACGGCCATTCGCCCGGCATCCATCACATCGAAGGGGTCGCTGACCACCTGCCCGCCGGCGACGATCACCTCAGCGACGACCGCATCGGCGCTCTTGACCCAGATGTAGGTGTTCCACGCCGCTCCGCTCAGGGCGCCTGGCGGCTGTGACCCCACGGCGGCCACATCACCGCCTCGCAGTCGGCCGACGAAGTACCTGCCGTCTGACCCGGGCGGCATGGCGTCTTCGAAGTCCCAGCCGAACAGGCCGGCGTAGAACGCGACCGCCGCCTCCGGATCAGGCTGGCTGGTATCGACCCAGCACGGAA
>JBAWFG010000118.1:0-7652 GCA_049591655.1 Solirubrobacteraceae bacterium | reverse complement strand
TAACGCCGAATCGGGTACAGGCGCAGCACTAAAGCAGTGCACTGACGCCGCGCGATATGCGCGAACGGAACGTGTCATTGGAGGATCCTCAGTTGGGACAAGGTCAGTCACGGGGCGCCGACGTACTCACCGAAGTAGTGGGTCGGTGCCGCCGACCAAGGCCCGCAGCACGCTCGCTTCGTGGCGGAGCTATTGCAGGGGCGGCTGACGCGCAGTGCTCCAGCGGCGGATCACCGAGCTGATGGACAACGGCACACGCGTTGGGGCAGACACCGAGCTCGACCTGGCGCCCACCAGCCTGTATCTCTTCAGGGGCTCGAAAGATCCCAAGCCGATGTCGAAGATCCTGCTCGCCGTTCGACGTACGTGCGAGGGCAATCTTCAACCAATCGAAAGGACTGATCAAGATGCCGCGTTTTATGGGATTCGTGAGGATGGAAGAGGGCTCCGGGGCTCCGCCGCAAGCTCTGTTCGAGGCGATGGACACCTACATCGGTGAGCAGGCCGCCAAGGGCGTGTTCCTCGACGGCGGTGGCCTGTTCGGCACCGAGGACGCGGTCAACTTCGTTGTCCGCAAGGGTGAGACCTCACGCGTCGACGGCCCGTACGCTGAGGCCAAGGAGGTCGTGGGCGGTTTCGCCATCCTGCAGTACGACACGCTCGAGGAGGCCATCGCCGGCCAGCAGGAGTTCGCTGACCTGCACGCCAAGTACTGGCCTGAATGCTCGATGGTCGCCACGCTGCGCCAGATCTCCGAGGCGCCGCCGGAGACAGCTGACGCCTGAACTCCAATCGGTCGGGGAGGGTCGCACACCGACACTATGGCGACCTTCCTCGACCCAGCAGGCTTACTACGCTGGCACCGTGCCAGCAAACACGACCACTGAGGCAATCACCGCCGCATGGCGGGCCGACTCGGCGCGCCTCGTTGGCGCCCTCACTCGGATGACCCGCGACGTAGCACTTGCCGAGGACCTCGCCCAGGACGCACTCCTGGCCGCCCTTGAGCAGTGGCCCACCGACGGCGTCCCGACCAACCCGACTGCCTGGCTGATGACCACCGCCAAGCGCCGCGGCATCGACCACTTCCGCCGCGCCCAAAACCTTCGCCGCAAGAGCGAGGAACTCGGTCACGCCCAGATCAAGGGAGGGGAGGAGCAGATGCCAGACCTCGACGCACAAGTCGACTACATCGACGACGACGTGCTGCGGCTCATCTTCTTGTCCTGCCACCCCTGCCTGACTCCCGAGTCCCGGGCTGCGCTCACCCTCCGCCTGGTCGGCGGGCTCACCACCGGCGAAATCGCGCGCGCCCTCCTGTCCACCGAATCCACGATGAGCCAGCGGATCTCGCGCGCCAAGAAGACGCTCATCGAGTCCGGAGCGAAGTTTGAGCTCGCGACCGGGCAGGACCGGATCAAGCGCCTCGACGACGTGATGGCCGTCATCTACCTCATCTTCAACGAGGGCTACTCCGCCACCGCCGGCGAGGACTGGATGCGTCCGGACCTGGCCAGCGAGGCGATGCGCCTGGCCCGGATGCTGGCGGTGCTCGAACCCGACGAGCCTGAGGTCCTGGGACTCCAGGCGCTTCTCGAGATCCAGGGCTCCCGAATGCGCGCCCGGATCGACGAGCACGACGAACCGGTACTGCTGGAGGCTCAGGACCGGTCCGAGTGGGACGAGTTGCTCATCCGCCGCGGCCTGACCGCACTCCGGCAGGCCGAGCTACTCGCCGCACGCGGCAAGCAGGTCGGGAAGTACTTCCTGCAGGCCTCGATCGCATCGCAGCACGCCCGCGCGAAACGCGCCCAGGACACCAACTGGCGTCAGATCGCGATCCTGTATGACGTGCTGGCCGAGGCTGCACCGGGACCGGTTGTTGAGGTGAATCGGGCCGTCGCGCACGGGCGAGCGTTCGGCCCGAATGCCGGGCTCGCCATCCTGGACGGGCTGGACGCGGGCGCCCTTGGTGACTCCCCGCTGGTCCCGAGCGTCCGCGGCGACCTCTTCGAGCGTGCCGGGCTGCACGCCGACGCGGCGCAGGCGTTCACCGATGCAGCGGCGCGCACGCGGAACGAGGGCGAGCGCGCGCTGCTGCTGCGCCGGGCCGAGGACAACCTTGGACGCGTGTCGAAACCCGGCTGATCCGCTAGCCGCAGGTGTGAGGACCCGCCCGTGAGCGGACCCGGCTTGGCCTGATCCGTGTCGGGCTGACCAGGTCGATCAGTGTGTGGTGTCGTTGGCCCGAGCTCGAAGCGGAAGTGGTCGCCGAGGTCGCGTTCGACCACCTCCCTGAGCTCCTCGACAGCGGCTTGAACCGCGCCGGAGCGGCGAGAGAGGTCGATGTCACGGGTATGTCTAGCGCTTCCAAGGTCAGCGTGGTCTAGATCGGTCTGGTGCGGATTGATGCGTGATTGACGGTGGTCTGACGGTTGGTACTGATGCTGATCTCAGCGGTTGTCATCGTGGCAACCCATGTTCTGAGGAGCAGTCATGACCGCCACCACCGAAATACCGGCGCAGGAAGATCTCGATGCGTTCCTGGGCCGCTTCGTGATGGATCTTGGTTCAGCGTTGGCCGGGGCGAATGTCGTGCTCGGTGATCGGCTTGGTCTCTACCGCGCGCTCGCGGCGCGGTCCGGCGCAACTCCGGCAGAGGTTGCGAACGACACCGGGACCGACGAGCGGTTCGTCCGCGAGTGGCTGTGCGGGCAGGCGGCGGGCGGGTACCTCGAGTACGACCCCGGCACCCAAACGTTCTCGATGACGGCCGCGCAAGCGTTCTGTCTGGCCGACCCGCTGAGTCCCGGGTATGTGCCGGGCGCGTTTCAGCTGGCGGCGTCGGTCTACAAGGACGACAAGTTGGTGCAGGACGCCTTCCGCACCGGCGCCGGTGTTGGTTGGCACGAGCACCATGCCGACCTGTTCGAGGGCACGGAGCGGTTCTTCCGTCCGGGCTACGCGGCGAACCTCGTCGAAGCGTGGCTGCCAGCGCTTGACGGCGTCGAGGGAAAGCTGCTCAGCGGAGCCCGCGTCGCCGACGTCGGCTGCGGGCACGGCGCATCGACGATCATCATGGCGCAGGCATTTCCCCGCTCGACGTTCGTCGGCTTCGACTACCACGACGAGTCCATCGCGAAGGCCCGGGCCGCGGCCGAAGCGGCCGGCGTGACCGACCGCGTTCGGTTCGAGGTGGCCGGGGCGGCCGACTACCCGGGCACGGGATATGACCTGGTCGCGATGTTCGACTGCCTGCACGACATGGGCGATCCGGTCGGAGCGTCGGCGCACGTCTTGCGCTCACTAGACGCCGGCGGGGCCTGGCTGATCGTTGAGCCGAGAGCCGGCGACGCTGTCGAGGAGAACCTCAACCCGGTCGGGCGCATCTTCTACTCGGCGTCGACGCTGCTGTGCGTGCCGGCGTCGCGATCGCAGGAGGTCGGGCTGTGCCTGGGCGCTCAAGCGGGCCCGGCCCGCATCGAGGCGGTCGTGCGCGAAGGCGGATTCGGGGCGTTCCGGACGGCAACCGAGACGCCTTTCAACCTTGTCTTCGAAGCCCGCCCCTGACTGCTTTAGGAGCGCTCGGCCAGTTCGGCTACTTCGGCTAGGCGACGCAGCGACCTGGACACGACTTCGCGCTGCGTCGCCAGCCGAGTCGACTCCTGCTCGGGTATCTCGACGTGGACGGTGATGCGGGTGCCCGGGTCGAGTGGCTCCAGCCGCCAGTCGAACACGAGATCGGAGACGGTGCAGGACACGACGACCCTCCGATCGGCTGTGCGGGTTTCCACGATCTGCGGCATCGGGAAATCCGGGTAGCCGTCGGGATACACCGTCACATCGGCGGGCCCGCCATTCGCGTCGCCGGCCGTGACGCTGGCGAGACCGCTCCACCATTCGGCGAACCGCATCGGGTCATAGAGCACCTTCCACACCGCACGCGCGGGCGCGGCCGTGGTGGTCTCGTCATCGAACGTGGGCATGTCAGGCCTCCATCAGGGTGGCGAGCGCGGCAAGATCAGCTTCGGCGGCGGCGAGTTCCTCCATCGGAAGGACGAGGCCGATGATGGGACGGCCGAGGTCGGCCATCACCGAGCCCAATCGGCTGCTCAAGTCCTCGGGGGCCAACCGGCGCCACCCGCTCACCGCCTCGTCGAGACGTAGACGGGCTAGTTCGAGATCGCCGCGTCCGGCCGCGATCAGGCCCTCTATGTTGGCCATCCGCAGGACGAGCGTCTCGGGCCAGTCCCCTTCCCGGACGGGCTCGAAGACGACCTCGGCGAGTTCGGTCTCGGCGTCGTCGAGGCGGCCGGCGCGCGCGAGCGCCTCGGCAAGTTGCAACCGGGCCAGCGGACGGCCGATGCCCGCATCGGGCACGCCGAGGGCCGATCCCAGCAGAGCAGCGGCCGCCTCGTACTCGCCAGCGCGTATCGCGACCCGGCCCCGCTCGGCGTCGACGATTGCCTGTAGATCCGGAGCATCCAGCCGGTCGGCGGTGCGCCGCGCCAATCCCGCGGCCTCGGCGGCGTCGCTCACCCGTCCCAGCCGGACGAGCACCCATGCCCGGTAGATAAGCACCGATGTCTCGATCGCCAGCATCCCGTGGCCGGACAGGGCGACCGCGGCCTGATCGAGCAGGTCGAGCGCGCCTTTGAGTTCGCCGTTCGCGACCTGGCCGAACGCCGCGTTGACCAACGCCGTGTAGGTGAGATCCGTACGTCCGAGTTGCTGGGAGACCTCAGCGCTGCGCAGCGCCGGCGCGATGGCTTCGGCGAACTTGCCTTGCCGCAGGAAGGCGAACGAGCGGGTCCGATCCAGGCCCGACCGCAGCAGCGGATCGCTCGGCTCCTCGCCGACAAGGGCGGTCAGCAGGCCGACGGCGTGCGCGATCTCCGAGGGCGTGCCGACGATCGCTGTGCACCAGGCGTTGATGGCGAGCACTTGGCTGCGCAGCTCCACCGCGGGCAGACCGGCGCCGTCGAGCGTGGAAAGCGCCTGGCGGCAGGCGGCGGCGGCCACAGTCGGCTGGCAGATCGGACCGTAGTGCCACTCCGCGTAACGCAGGTGGGCGTGCGCGACCGCCTGCGGATCGGCGCCGGCCTTGAGCAGCGGCAACGCTCGGGCGAACGCAGCCTGCGCGTCGGCGGCGCGTCCGCGCCATGCCAGCACGTCGGCCAACTCCAGCGCCGGTGTCGGATCCTCGGGTAGCGCCTCGCACGCCGCCCGGAGCAGGCTGGTCGCGTCGGCGAGGGCGCCTAGGGCACGGGCCCGGACAGCAGCCTGGATCAGCAGTTGCCCGGCTTCACCCAGCCGTCCGATCACCCGCAGGTGCGAAGCGGCCTCCGCAGCGCGGGCGTGCGAGGCTCCCGCTTGTAAGAGGGACGCGGCGCGTTCGTGACGTTCGGCGCGTTCCACGGCGGGCATGTCGGCGTAGACGGACTCGCGCAGCAACGCGTGCCGGAACCCGACTCTCTCGCCGATGATGACGAGCAGTCCCTGATCCTCGGCCGGGGGCAGCGCAACGGCCAGATCAACGTCGGCTCGCAACGCCGCCTCGCGGGCATCAAGATCGCGACCGGCCACCGCGAGCGTGGCGACCAGGTCGCGGGCCGATCGGGGTAAGCGGGCGACGGCGGCCCGGGTGGCGCCGCGCAGGCCGACGGGTAGCGGGTCGCCCGCCGCGAGCGCCCGCGCGACTTCGACGGCCAGCAGCGCATTGCCGTCAGCGACGTCGACGACCTGATCGACCGCCTCGTCGGACAGCTCGCCAACCGATCTCGCGAGCCGTGAAACCGCGCCGTCATCGAGCCGGCCGAGGGCGATGTCGACCCGCAATGTTCCTCTTTGGCGGTGCGACTGCTCGAGTGCGGCCAACCGATCCCGCAACGGCCGCTCGCGTCTGGTGCCGACCACGAGGACCCGCCGTTCGGAAACCCGTCGAGCCACGTGCGCGAGTACCGCCAGGCTGCCCTCGTCGGCGACGTGCAGGTCTTCCAACACGATGAGGACGGGCCCGATTGCAGCGCATGCCTCGAGCAGGGCAACCACTGATTCGGCCAATCTGGTCTGCGCCAGGTCCGGCGAAGCGCTTGACCGACCGGACGACGGCGCCACCGTCGGCACCAGTGACGCCAGCGTGTCGACCCACGGCGCGTCCGGCAGCTGGCCGAGCTGATTCACCAGGCTGGCGCAGATCTCCACCCATGGCGTCAACGCCTCAGCCACCAGGTCCGGCGGCGCGCCGACGGCGACCGTCCCTCCGCTGCGTCTAGCCAGCTCGGCCAGCTCGCCGGCCAGTCGGGTCTTGCCGATTCCCGCGTCGCCATGCACCATCGCGAAACCGCCGCGACCGTCAGCGGCCGCGGACCAGGCTTCGCGCAGCGCAGCCAGTTCGGCCCGCCGCCCGATCATGGGCAGCCTCGCGGCCCGCGGCCGGCGCGCTTTCGTTGCCGTGGACGGGCCGGGCGCCGGGGCTTGGCCGCCGGTGCGGATCTGCTCGGCCAGTTGCCAGGTGGGTTCGGACGGCGCGACATGAAGTTCGCGACGTAGCCGCCCGGCCAGGCGCTGGTACGCCGCCAGCGCGGCAGGCCGGTCGCCGCAAGCCGCGAGATTCTCCATCAGCATGCGCGCCGCGTCTTCTGACAGCGGGTCAAGCGCGCACGCCCGGCGAGCCCATTGCAGGGCGGTGGTCGGATCGTCGGCGGCGCGGGCGAGTTCGGTGAGGGCGGAGACCAAGCGCTCACGATGTGCCTCGCGTGCCGCGAGCGCCCACTCGTCGTCGACTCCGGCCATAAGGTCTTCGTCGCCGATGGCTACCGCGTCAGCGAGACGACCGGCCGCGAGGCAATCGCCGAAACGCAGCACGTCGACTTCGGTGTCCGCGGGCAGCCCCACCCGGTCTCGGGTGGTGATGATCAACTCGGGGCCACCGACGTCGAGCGCTTGGCGAAGCGTCCACAGAGCGCTTCGCATGCTCTGCCGGGCGCTACTGTCGATCACGTCAGGCCACAGCCGGGCCGCGACATCCGCGCGTGAGTGCAGGCCCGGGTGCATGGCCAGCCACGCCAGCAGTGCCCACGCGCGGCGGCTCGCGGGCGCAGGCAGCGTTCGGTCATCGAACTCGACCGCGACCCCGCCAACCAGGCGGATGCGGAGCATGGGCAGACGATACCGCGCTTTGACGGCTGATTGACGGGGCGATGACGACGGCTGAGAACAGTTCTCGATGTCCAGCAACCCAGCCAGGAGGCCATCATGACCACTCACACCGCACCCACCACATTCGACATCCCGGCCTACGTCGCCGCGATCGAAGGCCGCGACGCCGAAGGCCAGATCGCTGCTTTCACCGCCGACGCCGAGCTCACCCTGATCGATCACGAACACCCGCCGAGCAACCCGCTGGTGCTGCGCGGCGCGGACGCCCTTCGCGCGCACTTCACCGACATCTGCGGTCGTGACATGACCCACCAGGTGACGACCGCAACCTCGGCCGACGACCGGCTCACCGTGGAAGTCAACTGCCTGTACGCCGACGGAACCCGAGTCGCCTGCCTCTCGGTCGCCGGCCTCGCCGACGGCCGGATCTCTTGGCAGCGCGGCCTTCAGGCCTGGGACCGCTAACCAACAATGACAAGAGCGGCCGACCG
>JBAWFG010000117.1:0-8388 GCA_049591655.1 Solirubrobacteraceae bacterium | reverse complement strand
TGCAGCGCGCCGCCTTCCGCCGCGTGATCGGTGGCGTCGTGCGGAAGGGGACCGAGTCGGGGCGGCCGGTCCGCGTCTACGGCGAGATGGTCGCGCTGCTCTGGGAAGCCGGGGCGTTGCTCGACGTGCTTGAGCTTGAGCGCATGTGGAACGACTTGGCGCGCGAGCTTCCGTTCTCGCTGCTGTGCGCCTATCGCAGCGACGCAGTGTCGGGCTCCGAGCACGCCGAGGCGCTGCAGGAGGTCCACCACCTCCACTCGGCGGTGTGGCCCGACCCGGGTCGTGACCGCCCGGTCTCCCATGCGCACCGGTCCGCGCCCGCTGAGATCTCGGGACACTTCCCCGCAGAACGTGGCGCGCCCAGCCGGGCGCGCCGTTTCGTATCAGAGGCGCTGGACTGCTGGGGCGCGTCGGGCGCCACGGCCCAGGACGCTCAGCTGGCGGTGACCGAGCTGGCGACCAATGCTGTGCTGCACGCCCAGTCGTCGTTCTCGGTCGTGGCGAGTTGCGACGGCTCGGTCGTGCGCATCTCCGTCCATGACGCAAGCCAGGTCGCGCCAACCTTGCGTGACGAAGGGCCGCTGGGCACGTCGGGGCGTGGGCTTCGTCTCGTCGCAGCGATCGCCCTCGATTGGGGCGTCGAGATCACCACTGACGGCAAGACGGTGTGGGCAGAGCTCCGTCTCTGACCGCCGTATCGGCAGTGGGCGGTGACGGGCTCGAACCGCCGACTTCCTGCTTGTAAGGCAGGCGCTCTACCAACTGAGCTAACCGCCCGCGGTTGGGGATGGTAGCCATGCGTCGTGGCCACCGGTCCCGGCGGCGCGATCGGCACGGGGGCACCTTGTACCGTCCAGATGATGGACTTCGGCTTTGACCCCCAGCGAGCGCTTGGCCAGCTGCGGCGCCTCGCCGCCGACGCGCCGGCGCAGCTGGCCGACGGATTTGGCCGGCTGGTGCGTGACGCAACGCCTGATCGCCTGGAACAGATCATGCGGTCCCCGGCGCGGCGGGCGCTGCTGGACGGGATCTTCTGGCAGATGCCCCGCCAGCTCGACGCCTCGCGGGCCACCGCGGTGAGCACAGCGATCCAGTGGAACATCACCGGTCGCGCCGACGACGGCCTCGACATCTACCTGCTCATCATCGACACCGGTCAGGCGCGGACGACGCGCGGCACCGACGGGCCGGCACCGAAACTGACGATCACGATGGACGGCGTCGAGTTCCTGCGCCTGGTCAGCGGCAACTCGGACCCGATGTCGGCGTACTTCAAGGGCCGCATCCAGCTGGCCGGGGACATCATGGTGGCGGCCCAGATGGCCCAGATGTTCCGGATGCCCGGTGCCCGCGCTGACGGGCCTTCCGGGTCCTCCGGCAACGGCGGCAACGGCGGCAATGGCGGCGGCTCCCCCGACGAGCCCCACGACCTACCCGACTGACGCTCCTCAGTTCCAGGACAGCGCCGAGCGGGTTTTCCAATAGCGCTCCGGCTCCTCGGCGAGCCCGGCCAGCCGGGCCGCGGCGTCAGCGACAGCGTCGCTGTCGACTTCGAGCGCGGCGAGGTTGGCGGCGAGCACCTCTGAGGTGGCGGCGCCGCTGAGCACGACGTCGACCCAGGGCTGGTGCAGGACGACGGCGAGAGCCAGCGCGTCCGGGGTCACCCCGAGATCGGCGGCCACGCGGGAGAGCTCTGGCACGTCACCGCGCGCGGTCAGCCGCCCGTTGGCCACCGCCTCCTTGATGATCACCCCCACCCCGGCGGCCCGGGCCTCGGCCAGCGCCGGCCCCGCCGAGGGCTCAAGCAGGTTCCAGGTCGCCTGGACGGCATCGAAGGCCCCGCTGTCGATCGCCCGGCGGATGGTGTCGCACTGGGCCGGTCCGGTGCAGGTCAGGCCGATGTACAGCCCGCCGGCGCGCAGCCGGGCGAGCTCGCGGAGGACCGCCGCGTCTGACAGAACCCCGCTCTCCAGCGTCGCCGAATGGATCTGGTAGAGCCGGAGCGCGTCGCCGAGCCGCTCCCGGCTCTCGGTCTCCTGACGGAGCAGCGTCTCGATCGTCAGGTCCTTGACCTCGTGCACCTCGGCGTCGATGCGCCAGGCGGCGGTGTAGGTGTAGCCCCACTTGGAGCCGACCGTCAGATCAGCGCGCCCGAGCCCGCGGGCTGCCAGCCAGGATCCGAGGAACGCCTCCGCCTCCCCGTAGGAACGCGCGGCGTCGAAGTAGCGCACACCGGCCGCGTAGGCGGCGTCGAGCACCTCGTGGGCGTGGTGCTCCATCGCCTCGACGCTGGTGTGACCAGCGAGGTCCGCGCGATGGCCGACGTTGATGTAGCCGGGACGGCCCAGCGCGGCAAGCCCGAGTCCGATCGGGCTCACGTCCAGCGAGGTGTTGCCGAGCGTCACGGCCACCGCCGCCTGACAGTACCCTGCCGGTGAGATGAGACTGTCGGTCCTGCGCCGCTTCGCCCCCGAACCGCTCCGCGCCACCGGCGCAATGACCGAGGATCAGCGGTCACACCCGGTCGTGGAGCTGATCCGCCACCGGCGGGCGGAGGGCTCACGTCCGGGTGCGCGCACCGACGAGCGCCGGGTGGCGCTCGTGATCGAGGGCGGCGGCATGCGTGGCGTCGTCTCGGCCGGAATGGCAGCGGCGATCGAGCAGCTCGGCCTGCGCGACGCGTTCGACGAGGTGCACGGCGCCTCGGCGGGCGCCTTCAATGGGGCGTTCCTGCTCGCCGGCCAGGCGGCCTACCTGGCGGCGCTGTATCAGCACGGATTCGGCGATCCGCGCTTCGTCAGCGTGCGCACAGTCATGCGGGGCGGAGCCATCTTCGACATGGACTACGTCGTCGGGGACGTGTGGCGACGCCAGCGGCCCCTGCGCACCGACGAGATCCTGTCGTGCGGGATCGATCTGCACTGCACGGCCACCGACGTCGACCGCGCCGAGATCGTCGACCTCACTGATCTGCGCGACGCCGAGGAGATCCGCTGCGCCCTGCGCGCGTCGGGTCGCCTGCCGTGGCTGGCCGGTCCGCCGGTGCACTTCCGCGGGCGCCGGCTGCTCGACGCCACGCTCGCCGAGGCGATCCCGGTTGCGGCGGCGATGCGCTCGGCCACCGACATCCTCGTGCTGCAGACCCGCCCCCACGGCGTCGACCACACTCCCCTGTCCGGGCTGGTCGCGCGGCTCACCGATGGTTACCTGCGCAAGCTCAATCCGGCGCTGGTGGCGCTACGGGAGACGCGCTCAGAACGCTATGACGAGCTCAACGCCGAGCTGTCGGCGCGCGCGCTGGACCCGGCCGCGACGCCGGCGCTCTGCGTCATCCGGCCCCCGGCCCATGCGCTGCTCATCAGTCAGATGGAGAACCGGCTCAACCCGATGGCGATCGCCGGGAGCCAGGGCCTGCGAGCGGCGTGGATGGCTCTGGAGGGCGAGGACCCGGAGGTGCTCAACACGCCCCGGGCCCACCCCCGCGCCGCGCCGGGACGGCCAACGGCCGACCCGGCGGATGTGGCTGATGGCGACGGGGTCCGTCAAGGCGTGTAGTTCGGCGGCTCGCTGTCCTGGCCCTCGCTGAAGCGCCCCTCGCGGTGCTTCTCCGGGTCCTCCTCGGGCAGATCCTCCTGGTCCTCTGATGAGAAGCGGCCGTGGTGGAGCTTCTCCGGGTCCTCGGAACCGATCTCCTCCTGCCCCTCGCTGAAGCGCCCGACCTGCTCGTCCTCGGGAAAAGCGGCGCGATTGTCCTCTCCCTCGGCGAAGTCGCCGTGCTCCTGATCGGCCCCGCTCGGACGCTCGTTGGGATCGCCTGTCATGCCTGCTCCCTTCCTCGTTGATGCCCCTCCGGCCGATCGACCTTACCGCCGGGCGAGAGCGGGCGCGAGGAATCTGTAACGGTCGTCACGCAAGGGGGTATCTCGGTCGGTGTTGCCGATCCGCCGCCAGCGCTCACTGAAGCGCCGAGTCACTGACGCGGCGCGCAAGGCTCCACAACGAGGGAGAGACCTGCGTGCCGCGGCCGCCCAGCTGGATATCCCCTGGGCGCGTTCGCTGCCGGCCGGTGTCGTGCGTGAGAACTTCATGCAGTTCGTGCTCAACCCGCTGATGAACTACTACGCCGCACGCCGGGCGACGGGTAAGGAAAAGCTCTCGGCACTCAAGGGTCCCGTGATCCTCGTCGCCAACCACGCCAGTCACATGGACACCCCGGTGATCCTGTCGGCGCTGCCCCGCAAGCTGCGCAAGCGCACCGCGGTGGCGGCCGCGGCCGACTACTTCTACCGCAACCGGCTCGTCGCCTCCGCCGTCTCGCTCATCTTCAACACGGTGCCGATCGAGCGTAAGGGCGGCAGCGGCCTGGCCAAGGACGGCAGCCACCTCGACACGCTGCTCGACGAGGGCTGGAACCTGCTGCTGTACCCGGAGGGCACACGCTCACGCGGGGGCGGGCCGGGCCGGGTACGGCGTGGTGCGGCAGTGCTCGCCGCGGCTCACCACCTGTCGATCGTCCCGATCCGGGTCACCGGGACCGCCGACGTGATGCCCCCGGGACGGATGTGGCCCAAACGACTGCAGGGCCGGCTCGTCTCACGCCGCCACCGGATCGAGGTCTCCTTCGGCGAGCCGATCCCGCCCAACGGTGACACCGCAGCGCTGATCGAGAAGGTGCAGACCTTCTTCGAGAGCGGCGACGGTGGGCCGTCGAAGTCGCCCTACCGGCGCCTGCCGGGCAAGAACCAGAAGACGATCGGCCCGCGCGGTCGCTGAGCGTCGCCGGCGCCCGGCGCGCGGCGCGCCGCCAGGGCCTGGCACGGTCCCCTCTCAGCCTGACCCGGCCTGGCCCGGCCCGGCGTCAGTCCTCGTCGTCCTCGTCCAGCCAATCGGTGGCCCGCGCCACCGCCTTGCGCCACTTGCGGTAGCCGCGCTCACGTCGCGCATCATCCATGTCGGGCAGCCATTGAGCCGCCGCATGCCAGTTGGCGCGCAGCTCGTCGGTGTCGGTCCAGAAGCCGACCGCCAATCCGGCGGCGTACGCAGCGCCCAGCGACACCGTCTCGGCGACGATCGGGCGGACCACCGGCACATCGAGCACGTCAGCCAGGAACTGCATCAGCAGGTTGTTGGCGGTCATGCCACCGTCGACGCGCAGCGTGCTCAACGACATGCCGGCGTCGGAGATCATCGCCTCCACCACCTCCCGGGTCTGCCACGCGGTCGCCTCCAGCACCGCCCGGGCGAGATGCCCCTTGGTGATGTAGCCGGTGAGCCCGGCGATCACCCCCCGGGCGTCCGAGCGCCAGTGGGGCGCGAACAACCCGGAGAACGCGGGCACGAAATAGCAGCCCCCGCTGTCTGAAACCGTGCGGGCCAGCGTCTCGATCTCAGGTGCGGAGCCGATCAGACCCAGGTTGTCCCGGAACCACTGCACGAGGCTGCCGGTCACCGCGATCGAGCCCTCCAGCGCATAGCTGGGCGGCTCAAAGCCGACCCGGGCACAGGGCGTCGTCAACAGGCCACTGCGTGACAGGACCGGGCGGTCGCCGGTGTTGAGCAGCAGGAAGCTGCCGGTCCCGTAGGTGCATTTCGCCTCACCGGCAGCGAAACATGTCTGGCCGAACAGCGCTGCCTGCTGGTCACCGAGCGCGGCGGCCACGGCGACCCCGGAGAGCGCGCCCGCGGCCTCGCCATAGACCTCGGCCGAAGGACGGATCTCGGGCAGCATGGCGCGCGGGACGCCGATGGCGTCAAGCAGCTCCCCGTCCCAGTCGAGCGTGTGCACGTTCATCAGCAACGTCCGGCTGGCGTTGGTGACGTCGGTGAGGTGGCGTCCGGTGAGCTTCCAGATCAGCCACGAGTCAACCGTCCCGAACAGCACGTCTCCCGTCGCCGCCCGCTCCGGCAGCCCGGGAATCGTGTCCAGCAGCCAACGCAGCTTGGGCCCGGAGAAGTACGTCGCGGGCCGCAGTCCCGAGCGCTCGCGGAACCAGTCGTCGCCATGCCCGCTGCCGAGCGCCCGAACGAGCTGGTCGGTGCGCATGTCCTGCCAGGTGATGGCGTTATGCACGGGGATGCCGGTGTGGCGATCCCAGACGATCGTCGTCTCCCGCTGGTTGGCGATTCCCAGCGCCACCAGGTCGCCCCCTTGCAGGCGGGCCTCGCCCAGGGACCGGGCGACGACCTCCTGCACGTTGCGCCACAGCTCCTCCGGATCGTGCTCGACCCAGCCGGGCCGCGGGTAGAAGGTGTGATGCTCCTTCTGGGCGACCGCGACGATCCGTCCGGCACGGTCGAAGACCAGACACCGGGACGAGGCGGTGCCCTGGTCGATCGCGGCCACGTATCGCTCTCTCATCGCCACCTCGTCCTCACCACGGGATCGCGCCCAATTCCCGGGATACGGCACGCGCCGCCTCCCGCACGTAGGCGAGCAACTCGCCCCGCGGCTGACGTGCCGCGAGCAGCCGCTCCGGGGGACCGAAGATACCCATCGCTCCCGCTGTCAGTCCGCTGCGGTCCATGATCGGCGCTGCCAGCGAGACCTGCGCGGGGTGCAGCTCGCCGATGTCGGCGGCCCAGCCACGCTCCCGGACCCGAGCCAGCTCGCGGCTGAGACGCTCAGGGTCGCAGATCGTCGCGTCGGTGAACGCCCGTAGACCCTGTGCGACGAGTTCGTCGGCGACGTAGGGATGGTGGGCGAGCAGGACCTTGCCCAGTGCGGAGG
This sequence comes from Solirubrobacteraceae bacterium, assembly GCA_049591655.1. Taxonomy (GTDB): domain Bacteria; phylum Actinomycetota; class Thermoleophilia; order Solirubrobacterales; family Solirubrobacteraceae; genus Palsa-465. The sequence goes on along the minus strand of JBAWFG010000117.1, from coordinate 1,661 downwards.
CGTGGGCCGGCAGCAACGAGCCGACGTCGAGCGTCTGCAGCGTGTCGTCAGGACGGAACACGTGATGGACGATCAGGACCTGGCCCTCGTGCAGCGTGCCGATCCGGACCGCCTCCTGGGTGCGCGCCGCCAGCGAGTCGGACCAGTTGAGCGCTCGGGTGCGCAGCTCGTTGCCGTCGAGATAGCTCGAGCCCATGTGCAACAGCGCGGCGCCCAGCTGGTACTTGCCGGTCTCCGGGTCCTGCTCGACGAACCCGACGTGCTGCAGCGTGCGGAGCAGGCCGTGCACGGTCCCCTTGGGCAGGCCGAGCTCGCCGGCGAGGTCGACGACACCGAGCCGCCGGGAGCGTCCTGAGAGCAACCGCAGGATCGCCGCCGCTCGTTCGATGGATTGGATGTTGCCCGGCAAACCGTTCCCGCTCGCTCCGTATTTCCGTTCGATGCGTGACTGTGATGAACCCCGTATCGGTAGTTCAGACTGACCGCGTCTCGGTAGTTTGAACTCCGTTTGACATTGTCGAACGGACAGGGATAGTATCGCGCCGTCCGCAGGTTTCGTTTCAGGAGGGAGAGTCGAAATTGGGCGCAATATTCGCAGCGGTCGTGGCCGTCAAGGTGCATTTCCCGACGCTCGGCATCATTCCGTCGGAGATCATCGGGACCGCGATCCTGATCTTGCTTGGTGATGGAGTGGTTGCCGCCGTACTCCTCAACCATTCAAAGGCGCAGAATTCAGGCTGGATCGTCATCACCTTCGGGTGGGGCATGGCGGTGATGGTGGCCGTGTACTCCGTCGGGTTCTTCAGCGGCGCGCACCTCAACCCGGCGGTGACACTGGGGATCTGGATCCACGGTGGAATCGACGGCTCGCAGGCGATCAAGTACTTCATCGGGGAGATGATCGGCGCGATGATCGGCGCGGTGCTCGTGTACCTCGCGTATTTCCTGCACTGGTCAGAGACGGAGGATCCGGGGTTGAAGCTGGCCGTCTTCTCGACCGGCCCGGCGATCCGCAACTACGCGTGGAACCTGATCACCGAGATCATCGGCACGTTTGTCCTGGTGTTCGGTGTCTTCGCGATAGCCGCTCCGTGGAACACGCTGGGGGCGCTAGGAGGTCTGCTCATCGGCCTGCTGGTCTTCGCCATCGGCCTCTCACTCGGCGGCCCGACGGGTTACGCGATCAACCCAGCGCGTGACCTTGGGCCCCGGATCATCCACGCGATCGTGCCGATCCCCGGCAAGGGCACGTCGGACTGGTCCTACGCGTGGGTGCCGGTGCTCGGACCGCTGATCGGCGGCGCCCTCGCCGCGATTTTCTTCGACGCCGTCTTCGGCAGCGCACCGCTCTAAAGGAGAGATGTTGATGAAGAAGCTGATCAACGCGCCCGACGCGGTAGTCGCTGACGCGCTGCGGGGGGTCCAGGCGGCACACGGAGATCGTGTCCGTGTGACCTTTGACCCCTACTGCGTGATCAGCGCCGACGCGCCGGTGAGCGGCAAGGTGGGGCTCATCTCCGGAGGCGGCTCCGGGCACGAGCCCATGCACGGTGGCTTCGTCGGGCCGGGGATGCTCGACGCCGCCTGTCCGGGGGAGGTGTTCACCTCACCCACACCGGACCAGATGCTCGAAGCGACCAAGGCCGTCGACGGCGGCGCCG
>JBAWFG010000116.1:0-2334 GCA_049591655.1 Solirubrobacteraceae bacterium | reverse complement strand
CTCCTATGCCGCGCATGCGATCGCTGACCCGACGGCTGGCGGCTGATTGCGTTCGCGACAAGCCGCTCACCCGGTCCCGGCTGCGCGGGCGCTCCCTTTTGTGGCATTCCGCTCGCCGGGCTCTGGCGTGTCAGCCGGGCAAAGCGCCTGTCAGCACGACGTGCTGGCTGCTTTCAGTTCGCCGAGAGTGCGTCGCGCGATCTCGCCGAAGTCCTCGCTGTCGGGCGCGTCGATCCAGCGGTCGTAGGCGATCTGCCAGGCGAGCGAGCCGAGCTGTGAGACGAGGCGTGCGGTGAGGTCGGGAACGCCGCGCCGTTTGAGCGCGTCAACCATGGAGGCAGTGAGGCCGAGTGCCTTCAGCGCCTCACGTTCTTGCAGTTCTGGGTTGGCGGCGATCACTGCGCGTCTGCGGGCGACGAATGCGCGGCGATCTGGCGTGAAGGCTTCCCTCCCGATCGCGTCCAGCGCATGCGCCACCGCTTCGAGCGGGGGCGCCTCGGGCGGTGCTGCGGCGATGCCCTCGACGAGCAGTGCGGTCATCGTGTCTCCGCCGAAGAGCACCTCTCGCTTATCGGGGAAGTGTCGGAAGAAGGTGCTCTTCGTCAGCCCTGCGCGCTCGGCGATCTCGATCACCGTCGTGGTCTCATAACCCCGCTCCGCGAACAGATCGATAGCGGCGAGAACGAGTCGTTGCTGTGCGTTCGGTGGCCAGCGGCTCATGGGGGGAGCATAACGGGACTTAGTCCCATCACCTGGTATGGTTGACGAGACCAAGTCCCATCACGTGTCTTTCTGGGAGGCCTGCACATAAGTCGCGCCATCATCTATGAGCAGTTCGGAGGTCCCGAGGTACTGGAGCTGCGAGACGTTCCCGAACCGCACGCCGGTACGGGTGAGGTCCGGGTCCGCGTGACCGCGATCGGCCTCAATCCGATGGATCCGGGCATCGCGTCCAACCCCGAACTGGCCGCGATGTTCGGTGTGAGTGTGCCGGCTGGCTTCGGATATGACTTCGCCGGCGTGATCGACGAGATCGGAGCCGGCGTCGAGGGTTTCGGCGTGGGCGACCGCATCTTCGGCGGTGCGATGGCCAAGGCCGCCTCCGACTTCCTGGTCCTCAAGAGTCCCACCTTGCCACCCGACGTGGTGTTCCGCACGCCGGAGGGCGTCAGCGACGAGGTGGCGAGCACGATTCCGGTCGCCGGGCTCACCGCCGCCGCCGCTCTGTCAGCGATCGGCCTGCGGTCCGGCGACACCGTCCTGATCGGCGGGGCCGCCGGCGGCGTGGGCGTCTTCGCCGTGCAGCTGGCGAAACTGGCCGGCGCCCGGGTGGTCGGGACCGCTTCGCAGAGCACCTTCGAGTTCCTACGACAGTTGGGCGCAGAGCCCGTCGAGTACGGCCCCGGCCTGGCCGATCGGGTGCGAGCACTCGTTCCCGACGGCGTGACCGCGGCGACGGACCTGTTCGGTACCGAGACGGCCGAGACCGCGTTAGCGCTGGGAATCCCGCCCGAGCGGATTTCCACGATCGCCGCAGGACCGACCCCTCCCGGCGGCGTGCGCGCGACCGGCGGTGCCGACGCCGGTCCGGCCGAGATGCAACGGATCACCAGCGCGATCCTCGCCGGCGAGCTCACCGTGCCGATCGCCGCGACTTTCCCGCTCGAGCAGACCCGCGACGCCGTGACGCTCCAGGCCAGCCGCCACGTCCACGGCAAGATCGTGATCACGCCGTGACCTCATCCCCGCTGAGCGATGCGCGTTCCCCCGCGTCCGCGTCGGAAGCGCGCCCTCGCTCCTGCCTCTCCCTTGCCCCCAATGCCGGGAAACCGTGGGTCGCTCATATCGGTCAAAACAGACTCCTAGCGGCTCGTGCCAACGACTAGCTGACGATCGCTTGCTCGGCTGACACGCCAGAGCCCCGCGAGCGGAATGCCACGAAAGGGAGCGCCCGCGCAGCCGGAACCGGGCGAGCGGCTTGCCGCGGTGCTCGTGTGGTTTGTCTGTTCAGGCTTTCATCGGGCATCGTCGCGCGCAGCGGCGTAAACCAGGTGTTTGGCGCCGTGAACCCCACGGATCGAGCCGCGAGACGTACTGACGTATGCGGCCGGGCGCAGCCCCGGTTTGGTCAGGCATCGTCTGGCGAGCGAGGCGGCGCGGTGCGGTCGAGTAGCGCTTCGAGTCGCTGCAGTCGCTGGCTGATCTCCTCCAGGCGCCGGTTCTCGTCCCCTTGCGATTGGGCGGCGAACCGCCGCCGGCTGCTCTCAACCAGCGAGGCGGTGACCGAGGCCGTGATCACGGCCAGAAAGCCGATGCCGGCGAGCATCACGACCG
>JBAWFG010000115.1:0-5063 GCA_049591655.1 Solirubrobacteraceae bacterium | reverse complement strand
CCCGGCCGCCACGCGTCCCGTGGGCGCGCCCGCCTCGGCGCCGCGCACGCCGGATCGGGCGCCGTCGCCCGGTCGCTCCGGATCAGCACCACCGCGAGCCGGCATGCCCGGTCAGGGACGCAGCCTGCTCGACGAGGGACCCCGGATCAGCCGGAAGCTCCTGCTGCTCGGCGCCGCTGTGCTGGCCGTGGCCGTCATCGCCGTCGCGCTCGTGCTGTCGGGCTCTGGTGCTTCGAGCTCGTCGTCCTCCTCCTCCGCGGCCGCTTCGTCGCCGACGACGACCGCCTCCAAGTCCGCCGCGGCCCGGCGACGAGCGGCCAGGCGGGCGACGGCGCGCACGACCGTGGTCGTGCCCTCGACGGTGACCGTGGCGGTCCTCAACGGAACCTCCACGAACAATCTCGCCCACGACGTCTCCACCAAGCTGAGCGGGCTGGGCTACAAGCAGGGCGCGATCGCCACCGCGTCGGACCAGACCCACACCCAGACGGTCGTCGCCTACACGCAACCGGCGTACCGCCCGCAGGCCGAGGCGGTGGCCAAGTCGCTGGGTCTCAGCATGTCGACAGTTCAGGGCGTCGGACAGAGCGATCGCACCGTCGCGTGCAGCGCCACGCCGACGTCCTGTCCCGACCAGGTCGTCGTCACGGTTGGCAGCGACCTGTCGTCGGCCGGCTGAGCCGGACCGGCGCTCGCTACCCTCTCGGTCCGATGTCTGTCATCACGGATCTCCTCGACCTCCCCGCACGCACCGAGAAGCCGCGTGAGTCCGGGATCACTCATGTGCTCGACCGGGGACTGTCGGTCGCCGACATCGACGGGCTGGTCGAGGTCTGCGGCGACTACATCGATTTCGTCAAGCTCGGCTGGGGCACCGCGGTCGCGACCGGCAACCTGCAGGCCAAGCTCGACCGCTATCGCCATCACGGCATCGTGGTGATGCTCGGCGGGACACTTACCGAGCTCGCCATCGCCCAGAACCGCCTTGACCGCCTCGTGGCATGGCTCCATGAGCTGGGGCTCGAGCACATCGAGGTGTCCGACGGCACGATCAACATCGAGCATGACCGCAAGCTCGAGCTCATCCAGCGGCTGTCGAGCGAGTTCACCGTCCTGTCGGAGGTCGGCTCCAAGGACGACACGCGGATCATGGCGCCCTACCGCTGGGTCGAGCAGATCCAATCCGAGCTGGAGGCCGGCGCCTGGAAGGTGATCGCCGAGGCTCGGGAAAGTGGCAGCGTTGGCATCTTCCGTCACGACGGCGAGGTGCGCATGGGGCTGATCGACGAGATCGTGCACGCCATCGCACCTGAGCGGATCCTGTTCGAGGCTCCCCGCAAGGATCAGCAGGTCTGGTTCGTGCGCCGGTTCGGGCCTGACGTGAACCTCGGCAACGTGACGCCCGAGGACGTGCTGTCGCTGGAGACGGTCCGGGTCGGTCTGCGGTCGGACACTGCCGTCGCCGACCTCAATGACTGACCGCGCCGCGGCGCGCGGCGCGTGACGATGGACCTGCACGGCGTTCTGCTCGCCCGTCACGGCGAGACCGACGACAACGTCGAGCCGCTGCGCTTCCAGGGCTTCACCGACACGCCGCTCAACGACACCGGTCGCCACCAGGCGCATGAGCTGGCCGAGAAGGTCGCCGGAGACGGGATCGCGTCGTTGTGGGCCTCGGACCTCAGCCGCGCCCGGGAAACGGCCGAGATCGTCGGCGCCCGGATCGGGCTGGCGCCAACCCTCGACGCACGGCTGCGAGAGGGGGCACGGGGGCGCTGGGAGGGTCACCTGATGCGCGACATCGAGCGCCAGGAGCCTGACCTGTATGCCGCCTGGCGCCGCGGCGGGGACTTTCGCTTCCCCGGCGGCGAGTCGCTGGGCGACCAGCAGCGCCGCGTCACCGAGGCGCTCACTGAGATCCACGGAGCCGGGCCGCTGCCGGCGCTCGTCGTCTGTCACGGCGGCAGCATCCGGGTGATGCTGTGCGAACGTGACCCGCGCGGCCTCGACGCGTTCCACGACTTCGACGTCCCCAACGTGGCGGTGGTCCCATTGTGAGGCGGCTGCCGGTCAGCGCATTCGTCGCGCTGGTGATCGCCACGGTGGCTGCGTTCTTCGTCGTCCAGCACCTCAAGGTGACCACGCCGCTGCTGACCGGGTATCCGATTCCGTTCCCGGCCACGATCAACCCGGTCAGCGGCGGGACATGCACCGTGAAGACCCCGCACGGCGGACAGCGGCGGGTGAGCTTCCGGGTGATGAAGATCTCGTTCTACCTGCTGCACCGCGCCGACGACGTCGACGTGTTCATCGAGGACGGCAGCGGCGCGATGGTGCGCCAGATCGCCGACGGGGTGCACATGCGGGTGCGCCAGCGCCGCACGTTCAGATGGGACGGCCGCAGCGCCGGCGGAGCGCGCGCCCGCGATGGGCGCTACTTCATCCATGTCGCTCTCCTCCACCAGGCACGGTCGGTGGTGATCGCCAACCAGAACACCGGCCAGGCCGAGCCGGTCACGGTGTCAACGACGCCGCCGGCGCTCACGCTCACCGGCCTCAGCGCCTCCGCGGTGGCGCCGCTCGGGCACCTGACGATCCGCTACAGCGGCAACGGCGGGGTCCGTCCCCAGGTCCTCGTCTACCGCCTCGGGGCCGGCGCCCGCCCGCGGCTCGTCAAGAGCTATGCCGCCACGACGCGCGCCGGAACGAGCCTGTGGGACGGGACGGTGGCCGGGGGCCGCCCGGCCCCGGCGGGCCGGTACCTGATTGGCCTGAGTCTGGTTGACCGCACCTGCAACGTGGTGCGGTGGCCGGCGGCGCTGAGCGCGTCGGCGGCGCCCCAGGCCGTCGTGACCGTTCGGTAGGCCCGGCGCGGTGCGTAGATTTGTCGGGCCGTGGCCGCGTATCTGAAACGGCTCGTCTCGTCGCTGGCCGCCTACCAGCTGGCGGACGTGGTCTCCAAGTTCCTGGCAGTGATTCTGCTGCCGGTCTATACGCGCTACATCTCGCCGGCGGGCTACGGGGTCGTGGAGCTGCTGGCCAACGGGGTGATCTTCGTCAGCATCGTGATCCGCTTCGGGATGATCGAGGCGTTCCTGCGCTTCTACTTCACCGACGCCGAGCCCGACCGCCGGGACGCGCTCGCTCGCCGCGCGACGCTGTTCCTGCTGATCGCCACGACCGGTGTGGCGATCGTGCTGGCGCTGGCGGCGGCGCCGCTCAGCCGGATCGTGCTCGGCTATCAGGATGCCGCCACGCTGCGGGTGGCGGTGCTCGGGTTGTGGGCGTTCACCAACCTCGAGCTGGCCTACGGCCTGCTGCGGGTCGACGAGCGCCTGCGCCAGTACGCGGTGGCGTCGCTGTGCAACGTGCTGATGACGGTCGCCGGCTCGGTGGTGCTCGTCGTCGCCCTGGGTGACGGCGCGCGGGGTCTGCTGCTTGCCAACTACGGCGCATCGACGATCGTCCTGCTGGGCGTCTGGTACTCGATGCGCCGTCGCCTGGCCCCGCGGCCAGGACGAGCCGAGCCACTGGCGGTGCTGTTGCGCTTCGGACTCCCCACCGTCCCGGCCGAGGCGTCGGTCTACGCGCTGAGCATCGTCGACCGCTACTACATCTTTCACCATCGCAGCCCGGCGCTGGCCGGTCTGTACTCGATCGCGATCAAGCTCGCGGGCGCGGTTGCGTTCATCGTGCGGGCGTTCCAGTACGCGTGGCCGCCCCTGGCGTATTCGGTGACCGACGACCGGGAGGCGAGTCGCCTCTACGGACTGGTCACGACGTATTACCTGCTGGTCAGCGGCTGGGTCGTGGCGGGCCTGGCGCTCGAGGGCCGCTGGATCCTGCGCCTGCTCACCGCGCCGGCGTACTTCGGTGCCTACCGGGCGCTGCCGTGGGTGTCACTGGGGTGGGCGTTGTACGGGCTGTGGGTCGTGTTCCTCGTGATCGCCGGCCGCGCCAAAGTGACCACCCGCAATTTCCCGGCCTCGATCGCCGGCCTGGCCGCCAACATCGTCCTGCTGCTGTGGCTGGTACCGACGCTCGGCATCGCCGGGGCGGGACTCGCGCTGTGCGGCGCCTACGTCGTCATGCTCACGGTCATGCACCTGCTGACCCGGCGGGCCTTTCCGGTGCGCTTCGAGTGGCTGCGCCTGGCCCATCTGGCGGCGGTCATCGGTGGGCTGGCCGCCGCCGGGGACCTGCTGGCGCCGACCTCCGGCGCGGTGGGGTTCATCCTGCGTGCGGTCGTGTTCGTCGCGATCGGCCCGGCGTTGCTGGCCAGCGGGTTCTTCTCACCGCCCGAGCGCGCTCAGGCCCGGAGTCTGGTCGCCCGGGTACGGGTGCGTCCCGCGGGAGGTCGGCCGTGACCCGGCCGACGGTCAGCGTCGTGATGCCGTTCGCCGGCGCTCCGGCACAGGCCCGGGACGCCGTGGCCAGCCTCGAGCGCCTGCGCCTGCGCGATGGTGATGAACTGCTGCTCGCCGACAACACCGACGGGATCGGGGCCGCCGCCGCGCCGCGGCGCGTCACGGTGGTGGCGGCCCCGGGCGAACGCTCCCCTTCGGCGGCGCGTAATGCCGGCGCGCGTCGCGCCTCCGGGGACTGGATCCTGTTCCTCGACGCTGACTGTCAGGCGCCGGCAGATCTGCTGGACCGCTTCTTCTCGGCACCGGTGGCCGACGATGTCGGTGCCGTCGCCGGGGCGGTGCTGCCCGCCCCGGGCGGCGACGGCCTTGCCGCGCGCTATGGCGAGGCGCGCAGCTTCCTGGACCAGGGGGCACACCTGGCGCACCCGTTCATGCCACGGGCGGTGGCGGCCAACCTGCTCGTCCGCCGAGTTGCGTTCGAAGCGGTCGGGGGCTTCTTCCTCGGCGTGCGGGCCGCCGAGGACACCGACTTCAGCTGGCGACTGCAGCGCGCCGGCTGGCGGCTGGAGGGTCGTCCCGCGGCAGCCGTGGCCCATCGGTACCGGACCACGATCGGGGACCTGCGACGGCAATGGCGCGGATATGCGGCGGGCCGGGCGTGGCTCGGGCGCCGCCACGAGGGGTTCTCCCCGGAGC
>JBAWFG010000114.1:0-11909 GCA_049591655.1 Solirubrobacteraceae bacterium | reverse complement strand
GCACCAGCCTGCGCCGCCCTGGCCGAGCAGGTCGCCGAGCGTCACGGCGAGTTGCCGGCGCCGCTGCACCGCCCGCCGCCGCCGCCGCCGCCGGCCGCCGGCGAGCCGCTCACGCCCGGCCATGTCTACGCCGAGCTCGCCGAGCGCCTCCCGCGTGACGCGGTCATCGTCGAGGAGACCCCGTCGAGCCAGCCTGAGCTCTATCAGCGCGTGCCCGTCCGCTCCCCGGGCGGCTTCCTCGCCTGCGCCAACGGGGGGCTGGGCTTCGGCATCGCCGGCTCGGTCGGGCTCCGGCTGGGCGATTCGAACCGGCCCGTGATCGGCGTGATCGGTGACGGCTCGTCGATGTATGCGATCCAGGCGCTGTGGAGCGCCGCCCATTACGAGGTGGGCGTGCTGCTGCTCGTGATGGCCAACGGCCGCTACGCGGTCATGGACGGCCTGGCCCGCCAGGCCGGCGCCGCGGCGGCATGGCCGGCGTTCGGCTCCATCGACATCGCCGGGATCGCACGATGCCTCGGCTGCCCGGCCGTCAACATCACCACCCACCGGGAGCTGACCGACACCTTCGACGAGGTGCTGCCCGGCCTGGGCGCGCGGCGGTCGCCGCTGCTCGTCGAGGTGGCGCTCGGCTGACCGTCGCGCTCGGCTGAGCATCGCGCTCGCCCTGCGCCACGGGCGCGCCCGGCATGAGGTCAGCGATACGGCACGCTGTCCTGGAGCCCCGCGGCCGCCTCCGACACCAGTCGCGCTCCCGCCCGCAGCCCCTCGGCCTGGGCCGGGGTCAGCGGCCATTCATGGATCTGGCGGACCCCGCCGGCGCCGAGACTGACCGGGACGCCGATGGAGACCCCATCGATCCCATACTCGCCGCGCAGGGATATCGACGCCGGCCACAGGGCCGACCCGTCGGGGTCCAGGCAGGCACGCACCATCCGTGCCACCCCGAGGCCCGACGTCCACGTCGACGAACGCCCGGAGTCCAGCGCGACGTGGCGCAGGTACCAGCCGCCGACGAAGTCGGTCACGGCGGCACGGTCGGGGCCCGAGAGCTGAACCGGCCGGCCATCGATCGAGATCCGGTCCCACAACGGGACGGCGAGATCGCCGTGCTCTCCGATCGTCCATGCCGACACCTGCCCCGGCGCGACGCCGAGCGCACGGCCGACGCCGGTGCGCAGACGCAGCGAGTCGTTGAGCGTGTAGCCGAGCAGCCGCTCACGGGGCAGCCCGGTACGGCGGGATGCCCACGTGCACAGAGGGTCGACCGGGTTGGTGACGAGGATGAGCGTTCCGGGCCATCCATCGCGGAGACGGTCAAGCAGCGGGGCGAGGATCGCCGCGTTGGACTGGAGGTAGACCATCCGCGAGTCGTTGACCGTCAGCGGCGCCGCCGCGGTCACGACGAGCACATCAGCGACTGCGATGTCGTCCTCGGTGCCCTCGTGGACCGTACCGGTGGTGCCCTGCTCGAGCACCTGCTCGAGGTCCCACAGGTGCGATCGGACCATGGCGGTGCGGTCGTCGAACATGATCACCGCGCAGTCCACCGGCGAGATCAGCAGGTTGAAGGCCACCGACGCGCCGACGCCGCCACCGGCGCCGGCGATCACCACGGTGGGCTCGCTCAAGCCGCGGCGGCGCTCACGGCGCGGCCGAAGTATCCGTGCTCGCCGCCGGCCAGGTACGCGGCCAGGCGAGAGGCGAGTGACATGATCGTCAGGGACGGGTTGACCGAGAGGGTGCACGGCACGACCGAGCCGTCGCCGACGAACAGCCGCCGGACGTCGTGGCTCTCGCCGTGGGCGTTGACGACCGATCGCCCGGGGTCAGATCCCATCCGGCAGCCGCCCTGCACGTGGGTGCTCAGCAGCCCGGTCTGCAGCACCCGCTTGGCGCCGGAGGCGAGCAGCACCTCACGGGCGAAGCCCAGCGCATCGGCGTCCCGGCGACGCTCGGCCTCGTTGAACGAGAACGAGTACCGGTCACGGCCGTCCTCGTCCACCCACGCCACCCCGTTGTTCTCATCGGTGACCATCGTCAGCAGTCCGGTGAAGTACCGGTAACGGCGCATCATCTCGGTCAGTTCGGTTCCCCACAGCGGGATCCCGTTCTCGTCGCTGAGCGCGGTGGCGAAGCCGATCGGGTCCTGGATCGTCGACGCTTCGACGATGAAGCCACCGTCCTCGTCACGCTGGTGAGCCATGCAGTGCGCGGTGATGGGATACACCATGTGGGCGTCCTGGACCTCGTCGAACAGCCCCTCGACCAGGCGCGCCGGGTGAAAGCCGACGTGACGGCCGATCAGCGCGCTGGACGGCGAGCCACCCGCCGCCTCACGCACTCCGGACCGGAGCAGCAGCTGGGAGCTGGACATCGCCCCGGCGGCGACGACGACGACGTCGGCGCTGACCGTCTGGGGATTCCCATCGGGATCCAGATAGGCGACACCGGTCGCCTCCGGGCCATCGCCGCGGTCTTCGATGATCACGCGGGACACCCGGCAGCCGGCCCGGAGCTCCAGTCGCCCCTCAGCCCACGGCGGGTGGATGTAGGTGTTCATCGTGTTCTTGCCCGCGTTGGTCGGGCATCCCTGCAGGCAGGCGCCGCAGCGCATGCAGTTGGCGTCGGTGTAGGACATGACCGGCTCAAGCTCGGTCCCCAGCGCCGCGAACCCCGGCACCACGGTGTGCACGCACTGCTGCCAATCGGTCCGCTCGCGCACCCCCAGGCGCCGCTCGACACGCTCGATGTGCGCCAGCAGGTCGCCCTGCGCGAACGGGGAACCGTCCTCGCCGAGCAGGCCGCCGGCGGCATGCCACTTGGCGTAATCCTGGTCGGTGGGTCGCAGGGCGACCTTGGTGTTGATCGCGGTGGTGCCGCCGACGCAGTGGCCGCGGAAGATGATCAGGGGCGGCTCATTATCCGATCCCGCCCGCCCCTCCGCGAACGCCGGTGGCCACCACAGGTCATGGGTGGCATGCGCCTCCCAGCGCATGTAGTCGGCCGCGGTCCGGTGCGGCCCGGACTCGAGCAGCAGCACCCGAGCCCCGGCCTCGGCCAGTTCGCCGGCGATCACGCCGCCGCCGGCCCCGGAGCCGACCACGACGACCTCGTAGTGTGCGTTCATCCGGTCACCCCCAGGTAGGACCAGTCCTTGTGCAGCCGCACCGCCTGGGGCGGCTGGAAGCCGATCTCCTGCCAACTCCCGGGACCCGTCGCCCCGGGCGCTACGAAATCGCTGTAGAACGCCTCGCAAGCGAGGCTCCGGGCCAGCTGGAACGCGGGCGTGAGCGCGACCTCGGCCAGTCCCTCAGCACCGCGTCCGGCCGGCTCGGCGAGTGCGGCGAACGCAGCCAGCGCCCCGGCGCGGTCGGCATCGGGCATCCGCGCCAGCAGGGCGTCGACGTACACGTGAGCCCCGATCCGCTCGCAGCCGGGGACGATCAGCTCGCACACCGAGCCGACGAGCTGGGCCGTCGGCGGGTCGAGGACCTGCAGCGCGGGGCTCATGCGACACCCGCCGCCGCGCGGCTGCCGCTGGCGGCCCGGATCAGGTCGGCCGCCTTCTCGGCGATCATGATCGTGGCCGCGTTCGTGTTGGCCCGCGTGATCTCCGGCATCACCGAGGCGTCGGCGACCCGCAGGCCGTCGATGCCGTACACGCGCAGCTCGGAGTCGACGACCGCGCCCATCGCGCACGTTGAGGTGGGGTGGAACACGGTCATGCCCTCCCGGCGTGCGAACGCCATCAGGTCCTCGTCGGAGCTGGACTCCGGGACCCGGAACGGCCCCTGCTCGACGGCCTTGAGCGCCGGCTGCGCAGCGATCTCGACCGCCATCCGCATCCCCGCGAGCATGCTCGCGCGGTCCTCCTCGGTGGTGAGGAAGTTGCACAGCACGCGTGGCTTGGCGGTCGCCATCGGCGAGCGCAGCATCACCTGCCCGCGGCTCGTCGGCTTGATCACCACCGGCCCGAAGGCATAGCCGGGCGCCTCGGGCGCCGTCATCCCCTGGTCATAGAGCATCGACGGAGCGAAGTGGAACTCGATGTCCGGCGCGTCGACGCCGGCACGAGCCCGGAAGAACCCGGCGCCCTCCGGGATGTTGGAGGTCAGCGGTCCCCGCCCTTCGGACTCCAGCAGGGCGAAGTTCTCCGGCGAGATCGCATCGAACAGGGACGGGCCGTGCGTCATGTAGTTGAGGTTGACCATGCAGTGGTCCTGCAGGCCCATGCCGACCGGCAGCGACTCGCGCAGCTCGATCCCCAGCGGCGTCAGCTGGTCCTCGGGACCGATGCCCGACAGCATCAGCAGCTGCGGGGAGTAGTAGGCGCCGGCGGAGACGATCACCTCCCGCTCGGCGCGGATCTCACTCAGCTCGCCGTCACGCACGTACTGCACCCCGACCGCCCGGCTGCCCTCGAACAGGAGCCGCAACGCATAGGCGCGGGTCAGCACGGTCAGGTTGGCGCGGCTGCGCGCCGGCGCCAGGAACGCGTCGGCGGTGCTGAGACGCATGCCGTTGCGCTGGGTGAGCTGGAAGCGCCCGACGCCCTCCTGGCGCACGCCGTTGAAGTCGGGATTGTGCTCGTGGCCCGATTGCCGGGCGGCCTCGATCATCGCGTCGACGAGCGGATGCATCGAGCGGCTCTCGGACACCGTCAGCGGACCGCCGACACCGTGGTAGGGATCCTCACCGCGCTCGTTGTCCTCGGAGCGCTTGAAATAGGGCAGGACGTCGTCGTAGCCCCACCCGTCGCAGCCGGCGCTCGCCCAGGCGTCGTAATCGACACGGTTGCCGCGGACGTAGATCATGGCGTTGATCGAGCTGCAGCCGCCGAGCATCCGGCCCCGCGGCAGGTAGAGACGGCGGCCGTCCATCCCCGGCTCGGGCTCGCCGAGCAGATCCCAGTCGAGCTCGGTCTTGAACATCACCGGGAACATCGCCGGGACGCGGATCTCCGGCGCGGTGTCCTCCCCGCCGGCCTCCAGCAGAGCGACGCTGACGTCGGGATCCTCGCTCAACCGGGCCGCCAGCACGCAGCCGGCAGAGCCGGCGCCGACGACGACGTAGTCGAACTGTTCACTCACCCCGGATCACCACCTTCATCACCTCGGTCGGATTGGTCATTGCGAACTGGATCGCCTCGGGCGCCCGGGCGAGCGTGAACTCGTGGCTGATCAGCCGCGACAGCGACTGGGCGTTGCGCTCCACCACGCCGACCGCCTCGGCGAAGTCTCCGCTCGTGCAGCAGCAGGCCCCGAGCACATCGATCTCCTTCTCGGTGAGGCTCCCGATCCGGATCGGCACCTCACCGGTCGACATGCCGACCTGAACGGCGCGGCCGGCCGAGGCGACGATGTCGACCATCGCCCGCACCGCGGCGGGCACCCCGGTGGCGTCGAGGGCGACCGGTGGCCCCCCGGGACCGCCCCAATCGCGGGCCCGCCTCACGACCTCATCGGCGTTGGTCCAGAGCAGCGTCTCAGCCCCGATTCCGCGGCCGAGGTCCAGGCGGCTCTCCTGCAGGTCGACGAGCAGGACCTCGGCGCCGAGCTCCCGCGCCACCAGCGCCACGCAGTGGCCGATCGGGCCCGCGCCGAGCACGACAAGGCGCTCGCCGGCTGCGATCCGGCCGCGGTGAACGGCATGGACGGCGACCGAGACCGGCTCGGTGAGCGCCGCCAGCGCGCCATCCGCGGCCTGGATCGGGAACACCTGCTCCTCCGGGAGCGCGAGCAGTTCCTGCAGGCCGCCGTCGGTGTGGATCCCGACGAGCTGGAACGCGTCGCAGGCGTTGGGGCGGCCGATACGGCACGGGTAACACGTCCCGCAGGCGCTGATCGGCAGCATCGCCACCCGCCCGCCGGGGGCGAGCTCGGCCCGGCAGTCCGGTCCGATGGCGACGATCGTCGCGCCGACCTCGTGGCCGAGCACCCGCGGGAACTCCGATCCGCCGGCCGCCTCCGACAGATGTCCGGAGAAGAAGTGATAGTCCGAGCCGCACAGGCCGACCGCCTCGGGCGCGACGATCACCTCGCCGGGTCCGGGCGTTCCGGGCTCCGGGCGGTCAACGACCGCCATCGTCCCGACCCGCTCGGCGACCGCTGCGCGCATCAGCCCCAGATCTCGGCGGCGGTCTGCACGATCAGCTCGAGCTTTCGCACCTGATCGTCGTAGCTGACCGCGTTGCCCTCGACCGTGGAGGAGAAGCCGCATTGGGGCGACAGGCACAGCTGCTCGATCGGAACGACCCGGGCGGCCTCCTCGACGCGGCGGTGGAGCTCATCGCGGCTCTCCAACTCGCCGCGCTTGCTCGTCACCAGTCCGAGCACCACCATCTTGCCCGGTGGCACGAACCGCAGCGGCTCAAAGCCGCCCGAGCGGGCGTCGTCGTACTCCAGGAAGAATCCGTCGACGTCGAGGCCGCCGAACAGTGTCTCGGCGACGTACTCATATCCGCCCTCAGCCGCCCATGAGGAACGGAAGTTGCCGCGGCACAGGTGGGTGGTGACGGTCAACCCGTCGGGGCGGCCGGCCAGGGCGTTGTTGATGTTGCCCACGTAGGTCTCGTGCAGGTGGCTGGTGTCCTCGCCCCGCTCGGTGAGGTAGTCGCGCTGGGTGGGATCGTTGAGGTAGGCGAGGCTCGTGTCGTCGAACTGGAGGTATTCGCAGCCGAGGGCGGCGATCGAGCGCACCTGCTCGGCGTAGGCGGCGGTCAGGTCGGCCCAGAAGGGCTCGAGGTCGGGGTAGACGTCGGGGTGCAGCGCCGCGCGCCCGCTGCGGTAATGGACCATGTTGGGCGAGGGAATCGTCAGCTTCGGAGTGATCCCGTCGCCGGTGACGCTCGCCAGGAACTCGAAGTCCTCGGCGAAGATCGTGTGGTCGAGGCGCACCTTCTCGTTGACGGCGATCGCCGCCGGCTTGAAATCGACGGTGCCGTCGGCGTTGCGGAAGTGGACCTCGATGTCGCCCGCGATCTTCTCGATGCCGCCGAGCTGGTAGATGAAGTCCATATGCCAGGAGCTGCGCCGGAATTCGCCGTCGGTTGCCGACTGCAGGCCGACGTCACGCTGCATCTGCACGACCTGGCGGATCTCGTCATCCTCGATCGCCCGCAGTTCCGCCGCCGAGATCCGGCCGGCGGCCCGGTCCTCACGGGCTCCGAGCAGGCGCTGCGGGCGCAGCAGGCTGCCGACGTGATCGGCCCGGAACGGCGGCCGGGTTCGTCGGCCCGCGTTGACCTCGGCCGTCGGGGACTGCGCCATTCCTACCTCCGCTCCATGACGTTGATTTCGACCCGCAGACCATCCGGGTCGTTGAAGAACAGCTGGCGAGGGCCGCCGCCGGGGACGTCGTTGCGCACGGGCTCGATGCCCGCGCGCTCCAGGCGCTCCGACAGCGCCGCGTAATCGCCGCCGCGAAACGCGATGTGGTCAACCGGCCCCGCGCCAGGCGCGCCCGCCCGCCCGGCCACCGCGAGGCCGAGCGTCTCGGCGTGCCGGCGGTAGGACGTCCGGTTGGCGATGTGCAGGCATGGGACCTGTCCGGCGTACAGCCAATAGCCGTCGAACTGGAGCGGGGGACGCGCTCCGGCCTGGAGTCCGAGCGCGTGCTCGTAGAACTCGCGGGCTCGGTCGATGTCGTCGCAGAGCACGAGCACGTGCTCGAGCTCGGACACGCCGAGCGAGCCCGTCATCCGGCCGACGGCAGGCTCTCGGTCGACAGCGGCGGGACGCTGTCGCCCGCGACCTCCCGCAACAGGTAGGCAGAGTGCAGCAGCTGCGGGTCGTCGCGCAGCTCCTTGGCGTTGCCCGAGTACTGGATCTTTCCGCCCTCCATCACATAGGCCCGGTTGGAGAGGCCGAGCGCGACGGTGGCGAACTGCTCGATCAGCAGCACCCCGATCCCCTCCTGGGCGACGGCGCGGATCGTCGGGATGAGCCGCTGTACGACGACTGGGGCCAGCCCGAGCGACAGCTCGTCGATGATCACGAACTTGGGCGCCGAGACGAGCGCCTGCGCGAGGACGACCATCTGCTGCTCGCCGCCCGACAGCGCCCGCGCCTGGTTGGCCAGGCGCTTCTCGAGCTCGGGGAACATCTCCAGCGCGCGCTTGCGCGCGGCCTTGGCGTTGTCCCGTGACAGCGAGTAGGTGCCGACCCGGATGTTGTCCTCGACGGTGAGGTCGGCGAGCAGGCGCCGTCCCTCGGGCACGATCGCCAGGCCGGCGTGGCGGATGCGCTCGGGTCGGCGGCCCGCCAGCTCCCGGTCGCCGAGCATGACCGATCCCTGCTTGAGCGCCAGCACACCGCCGGCGGCGAGCACCAGACTTGACTTGCCAGCGCCGTTGGGCCCGAGCAGCGCGGTCACCTCGCCGGGGGGGACCTCCAGCGAGACGTCCCGGACGACGTCCCGGCCGCCCCGGGCGACGACGACGTTGCGCAACTGCAGCATGTCGGTGCTCATGCGACCTCCTCGGTGCCGAGATAGGCGCGCACGACCTGTTCGTTGCGCAGCACCTCGGCGGTCGGACCCGAGGCGATCATCTTGCCGAAGTCGAGCACCGCGGTCCGCTCACAGCAGGAGGAGACGAGGCTCATGTCGTGATCGACGAGGATCGTCAGCGCGCCGGTGTGCTCCGGGATGTGGCGGATGATGTTGCCGAGGTGCGCGGTCTCCTCGTCGGGCAGGCCGGCGGCGGGCTCGTCGAGCAGCACCAGACGCGGCTTGCCGACGACCGCGCGGGCGACTTCGACGAGTCGGCGATCACCGGCACCGAGGGTTTGGACCTTGGCGTAGGCGAGCTTGTCCAGGCCGACGAAGGTGATCGCCTCCAGCACGTCTGACTGCCGGTCACCGCCGCTGAGCTTGGAGTGCTCATGGACCATGGCGACGTTGTCGTACACCGACAGCTGCTCGATCGCCTGCTCGGTCTGGAAGGTCCGGCGCAGGCCCCAGCGGGCCCGGCGGAAGTGCACCATCGACAGCAGGTCATCGCCGAACGCGGTGACCTTGCCACCCGCGGGGCGCACAAAGCCGCTGAGCACGTTGAAGAACGTCGTCTTGCCGGCTCCGTTGGGTCCGATCAGCCCGCACGTCCCGGGCTCGAAGGAGACGCTCATGCCGTCCAGTGAGGTGACCCCGCCGAAGCGCACGGTCAGGCCTGACACCTCGATCACGACGCCTGCTCCCCGCTTGCCGACGAGCGCCGGGTCAGCCCGAAGATCGCGCGGCCGAGACGGGCGAGGTCCCGCGGGAGCTGGTCGACGATCCCGGTCGGTGCGGTGGTCAGCACCTGGAGCACCCCGATGCCGAACAGGATCGTCAGCCAGTCGGGGGAGACACCCACGTTGTTGAGCACCGCGGGCAGCAGCTGCATGAGCAGCCCGGCCACGATCGCTCCCCAGATGCTGTAGGCGCCGCCCATCAGCACCACGGCCAGGAGCGTGATCGAGTCCTGGGTCTGGAAATCGATCGAGTACAGGTAGCGTGACGCGCCGGCGAGCACGCCCCCGGCGACACCGGTGACGAATGAGGCCAGCGCGAACGCCCACAGCTTGTAGAGCGTGGTGTTGATGCCCGCAGCCAGCGCGGCCGGCTCGGACTGGCGGATCGCCGCCCAGGCCCGTCCTGGACGGGTGCGCACATGTACCAGGACGAGCAGGAACATGATCGCGGCGACGACCACGGAATACCGGAAGTACGCCGGATCGGTGGTGGCGATCGACGGCCGGCGGATCGGCGGGATGTGGACGAACGCGCCGTTGTAGCCGCTGAAGCCGGAGCCGCCGTTGGGGAAGTTGAGCGTCGCCAGCACCACGGTGATGGCGCCGGCGAGCATCAGCGTGATCAGCGCCAGGTAGAGCCCGCGCATCCGCAGCGCCGGGAGTCCGACGAGCGTTCCCAGAAACATGGTGAGCAGTCCCGCCAGCAGCAGGACGACCTCATACGGGAGGCCGGTACCGAACAGGAATCGGGCGGCGATCCAGGCGCCGATGGCCAGCACCGCGGCCTGGCCGAGCGAGACGAGGCCGACCCGGCCGACGAGCACGCCGAGGCCGAGGGCGACGATCGAATAGACCGCCACCTGGGTCATGGCGTCGATGTAGTACAGGCTGAGCATCTGGGGCAGCACGATCAATACGAACAGCAACAGGACCGTGATCACGGCAGCCCGGACCCGGTCCCCCCGGGCAAAGCGCGACGGGGCCGGCGGGGAGTCCCGGCGGGCGGGTGTCGTCAGCTCTGCTGCGGTGCTCACGTCGGCCTAGAACTCCTGCCGGGCGAGCGACAGGACCCGCCGGCGGTTGAGGATGAGCAATGCGATCGCGGCCAGGACAAATGGTGTCATGTCCCGGTAGTTGGTCAAGGAGGTGACCGGGGTCAGCATCGCGTCGATGACGCCGATGACGATCGCGGCCACGAACGTGACCCAGATCGAGCTCAGCCGGGCGATGAGCGCCGCGGCCAGCGAGGAGATGACCAGGAAGGTGAGGGTCGTGGCGTCGAGCGCGACGAGGTCGGCGAGGAGGATCCCGGCGACCCCGGCCAGCGCACCGCAGCCGAACCACGCGCAGGCCTCGACGCGGCGCACCGGCACGCCGAGCGTGGCGGTGATCTCCCGGTCGTTGGCCATCGCCCGCATCGCGGTCCCGAGCTTTGCGTAGCGCAGGAACACGGTGGTGACGACGGTGATCACCACTCCGACGGCCAGCGCGATGACGTCAGTCGTCGTCACCTGCACCTGGCCGATGAGGAAGCCGTGGTTGTCGGTCGGCAGCGTGATCGCGCGTGAGGCGCCCCCACCCGATGTCCACAGCAGGTCCATCGCCCCGAGCAGGACGAGGGTCAGCCCGAGCGTCGCCGTCGCCTTGACCAGCGGATCACGGCCCGCCAGCGAACGGCCGAACACCATCCCGTAGCCCAATGTGACCAGCCCTCCGAACAGGACGCAGACGAGGTAGGCCAGCCACTGGTTCATGCCGGAGTGGTTGATGAGCTGCCATGCGATCAGGGCCCCAAACGCCCCCACGGCACCGAACGACAGGTTGAGTACGCCCGTCGTCCGGTACAGCACGATCATCCCCACGCCCGAGAGGGCATACACGCCGCCGAGCGCAAGCCCGGTGACGATGAACGGCTGCTCGTCCTGCCAGCTGGGCAGTGACAGTGCCATGAGGATGAGTGAGTGCATTTCCGTGGGGGGTTGGGTGGTGCCGGCTTTCAGCTCGGCGAGATGCCCGCCGCCTTGGCGGCGGAGTGGTACTGGGCGATCTGCGGATCCGCGGACGAGATGGCGGTGCAGCCCTGGGCCGTCACCATCTTGCCGTTCTCCGGAGTTGTCGTGTAATCGACGTTGTTGGGGATGTGCAGTGACACCTTGCCGTAGGTCCACGGCTGGCAGAGCATCTCGGTCTTGTACTCCTTGATGTTCTGGATCGCCGTGTTGACGGCCTTCATCGTGTACGAGCCCTTGACGGTGTCAAGCGCCTGGACCAGGAACTTGGCCAGGACGAACCCCATCTGGGAGAACGAGCCGATCCCGCCGGCCACGCTTGAGCCGTACTTGGCCAGGATCGCCTTGTAGAGCTGCATCTCCGGTCCGTTGTGATCGTCAGGGCTGGCCAGCTCGGCGTTGACGAACAGCTTGTGGTTCCACTTCGGTCCCAGCGTCTTGGCCAGGAAGTCGGTGTTGCACGGCGTCGAGCAGCCCCATGACTTCACCCGGTTCTCAAGGCCGAGCTTCTGCGCGGCCTGGAGGATGACCAGTGCCTCGGGTGGGGTGAAGTTCAACACCACCGAGCCGTTGGGCCCGGCCGCGTTGACGAGGTTGAGCGCGACCGAGCTGGCGTCGTTGATCGGCACGTTCTCGGTCATCGTCGTGATCGGCACGTGAGCGGCCT
>JBAWFG010000113.1:0-10159 GCA_049591655.1 Solirubrobacteraceae bacterium | reverse complement strand
GCGATCGGGACGTTCATCGAGTACGGCACCAAGGACCGGCGCAAGGATCGCGAGAGCTACGCGGAGGCGTGGCGGCGGTGGATCTATGACGACTACTACCGCAGCTACCTGATGCCGCTGGAGAAGTACGGCCTGACGATCCCCCACGACCTCATCGAGGAATCGTGGAACCGGATCTGGAACAAGGGCTACATCCACGAGGTCGCCCAGTTCTTCGCCACCGGCTGGCCCGTCAACTACTGGCGGATCGATGGCATGGACGACAAGGACTTCGAGTGGTTCGAGCACAAGTATCCGGGCTGGTACGACAAGTACGGCAAGTGGTGGGAGCGCTACACCGACCTGTCCAAGAAGAACGGTCACGCGCCGATCACGTTTGACGCGGACACCGACTACGTCTATCCGCACCGGTGCTGGAGCTGCATGGTCCCCTGCCTGATCCGTGAGGACATGGTCGTGGACGAGGTCGATGGTCAGGTCCGCACGTACTGTTCGGAGACCTGTCATTGGACCGACGCGGTTGCGTTCCGTTCTGAGTACAACGGTCGCCAGACGCCGTCGATGGGCAAGCTCACCGGCAAGCGTGAGTGGGAGACCATGTACCACGGTCAGGATCTCGCCGACATCATCAAGGATCTCGGCTACGTCCGTGACGACGGCGAGACGCTCGTTCCCCAGCCGCATCTGGATCTCGATCCGAAGAAGATGTGGAAGCTGGAGAACGTCAAGGGCTACACGCTGCAGAGCCCGAACATCCTCCTCAACGAGATGTCCCCCGCGGACCGCGAGGCCCATGTGGCCGAGTACAAGCGCGGCGGGCCAGCAGGTCGCAAGCCGGCGGAGGCCAGCGCCTAGCGAGAGAACTGCCGAAACGGAGGCGGCCGGTATTCCCACTGCCGGTCGCCTCTTCGGCATCCGCGGGCACGACGCCATGGGCGAGACATATTCAGTACGGCTCGAACCGGTCGGAATCGAGTTCGAAGTCGACGAGGACGAGACGGTTCTCCGGGGCGCGTTCCGCCAGGGGCTGATGCTCATGCACGGCTGCAAGGAAGGGCAGTGCGCGGCCTGCAAATCGTTCCTCCTCGACGGTGAGGTCGACCTCGATAAGTACTCCAACTTCGCGCTCAACGATTACGAGAAGGAGGAGGGGTGGACGCTGCTGTGCCGCGCCCACGCCATGAGCGACCTCGAGGTCGAACTGATCAACTACGACGAGGAGGTGCTGCGCTCCGGCATCGCGCTGAAGACGCAGACGATGAGGGTCCAGGCCAACGAGGCCCTGACCCACGACATCCGCCGACTCGTGCTCAGCGGCGACGAGGCCCTGACGTTCAAGCCGGGCCAGTACGTCGATATCACGATCCCCGGGAGCGAAGACGTGCGGTCGTTCTCGATGGCCAACCTCCCGGGTGGTGAGCTGGAGTTCATGATCAAGGTCTATCCCGATGGCAAGTTCTCCAGCCTGCTCTCCAGCGGGGGCCTGAAGGAGGGGGATGAGGTCGAGGTCACCGGGCCCTACGGGGTGTTCACCCTGCGGGACAAGTCAGAGCGCCCGCTGCTGTTCGTCGGCGGCGGCGCCGGCATGGCCCCGATCCTGGCCCTGCTGCGAGCGATGGCCGAGAAGGGCACCGAGCGGCCGGCGGTCTTCTACTACGGCGCACGCGGGCCCCGGGACCTATTCGTACTCGAGGAGCTCGCCGACCTGGAGCAACGGCTGCCGAATTTCCGCTTCGTCGCGGCGCTGTCGGATTGCCCCGAGGACGAGGAGTGGGAGGGAGAACGCGGGCTGATCACCGACGTGGTGATTCGCTCCGAGAAGGAGTTGGGAGAGGTGGACGCCTACCTGTGCGGGCCGCCCCCGATGGTCGACGCCGCATTGGCGGCGCTGGACCAGGGCGGCGTGCCCGAGTCACGGATCTACTACGACAAGTTCACGACAACCGCGCCGTAATCCGGAGCGGAGAGGGAGAGAACAATCGATGGCAACCGACACCGAGGCCCCGGTCAAAGAGCGGAGCGTTCCCAAGCCGTCATTCACCGACGCGGAGGCGGGAGCTCGTGAGTTCCCGTCCTCGAACAGCCGCACCTACAACTACTACACGCCGGCCAAGCGCCGTGCGACGGTGTATGAGGATGTGACCGTCGACGTCCAGCCCGACCCCGAGCGCCATCTGCTCCAGGGCTGGATCTACGGCTTCGCCGACGGCACCGGCGGTTACCCGCTGGAGTGGACGGCGCTGAAGTCCTCAAACTGGCATGCCTTCCTGGATCCCAACGAGGAGTGGGAGCAGACGATCTACCGCAACAACGCCAACGTTGTGCGGCAGATCAGCCAGAACCTCGCCAACGCCAAGGCCGCGCGGGCCTTCGAGGGGTGGAACAGCGGCTGGATCAAGACCGTCGAGCGCCACGTCAGCGCCTGGGCCCACGTCGAGCACGGGATCGGGATGCATGTCTACCTGCCCGCCCAGCGTGATGCTCCGACCAACATGATCAACAACGCGTTGTCGGTGGCCTCCGCGCACAAGCTGCGCTTCGGCCAGGACATCATCCTCTACAACCTCGACCTCTCCGACCAGGTCGAAGGATTCGATGGGGAGGCCCATAAGGACGCATGGATCAACGACCCGGTCTGGCAGGGAGTACGTGAGAACGTCGAGCGCCTCACCGCGATCCGGGATTGGGCAGAGGCGTTCTTTGCGGCCACGGTCGTATTCGAGCCGCTCATCGGAGAGCTGTTCCGCTCGGAGTTCGTCATGCAGGTCGCGGCGCTCCAGGGTGACTTCGTCACCCCGACGCTGATGGGTGCCGGCGAGTCCGACACCGCACGTGACCTCCGGGTCTCCCGCCGGCTGTTCGGGCTGCTGTCCGACGACGAGCAGCACGCCGACGCCAACCGGGCGACGATGCAGGGGTGGCTGGAGAAGTGGACGCCGGTGAGCATCGCCGCCGCCCGCAAGCTGCAGCCGATCTGGTCGCAGCCGGGCGAGAAGGTCATCCGTTTCGAGGAGTCCCTGGAGCATTCGCGCCGGCGCTTCGAGGAGCTCGTCTCCGATCTGAATCTCGAGTCAAAGGAGCTTGATCGATGAGCAGCACCGCAACTGACCGATTCAGGGTCGACCGCACGGCGTCCAACCGCGCCGGGGTCACTCTCATGGACAACCAGGTCGGTCACGTGGTCGCCCAGGTCATGAAGGGCAAACCCGGTGTGACCGTTGAGTACCTGCCGTCGATGATCCGTGTCGATGGTGACAACAAGTTCGAGATCGACTATGCCGAATGTGCCGAGGCACTCGGCTGGGAGGACTTCGGCAACGACGACTTCGAGGAGATCATGTCGACCCATTACGGGCGCATGGTGGTCCTCGACGATCGCATCATCATGTTCGCCAACCCCGAGGATGCAGCGGAGTACATTAGCTTCGACCTGCAGGCTCTCAGCGAGTAACTCGACTGTAAGTCGTAACCACGGACTTCACCGGTCGAGCTACTGAAACGGAGGGAGAGGAATGTACGAGAAGAACGGTGAGAAGTACTTCATCGTGGACGGGCACCTGCACATGTGGGATGCCAGTCCCGAGAACTGGGTCAAGGGGCAGGAGCAGTACGCCAAGGGGTGGATCGAGTGCTTCCACGCCTACATGGGGCTCGGACCCCCGGAGACCCACTGGCCGATCGAGAAGTTCATGAAGTATTCGGAGGCCGACTTCGTCAAAGACGTGTTCGAGGATGGCGGCGTTGACGTCGGCATCTTCCAGTCCACGTACCTTAAGGAGTGGTACACCGACGGCTTCAACACCGCCGAGGCCAATGGCCGGATGGCCGCCAAGCATCAAGGCAAGCTGATCGTCAACGGGCGCTTTGACCCGCGTGACGGCGACACTGGCCTCAAGCAGCTCGAGGAGGATGCCAAGCGCTTCAACCTCCAGGGGGTCAAGCTCTACACCGCGGAGTGGAACAACGGATCCCGCGGCTGGAGGCTCGACGACCCGCAGACGCAGCCGTTCCTGGACAAGTGTCAGGAGCTGGGGATCAAGAACATCCACGTCCACAAGGGGCCGACGATCTGGCCGCTTGACAAGGACGCGTTCGATCCCCGCGACGTCGACATCGCCGCCACCAACAACCCGGAGCTCAACTTCATCATCGAGCACGTCGGGTTGCCACGGATCGAGGACTTCTGCTTCATGGCGACGCAGGAGCCCAATGTCTATGCCGGCCTGTCGGTCGTCATCGGCGGTCTGATGTACGCCCGCCCGCGGTTCTTCGCCAAGGTCATGGGCGAGCTGCTGTTCTGGGTCGGCGAGGACAAGATGCTGTTTGGTTCCGACTACGGCATCTGGGAGCCGAAGTGGCAGATCGATGGCTTCCTCGACTGGGACTATCCGCAGCCCGACCACGAGGAGTTCTCCGACTATCCGCGCCTCGATGACGCGGGGAAGCGGAAGATCCTGGGCCTCAACGCGGCTCGGCTGTACGGCATTGACGTACCCGCCGAAATGCGTCTCCCCGACGCGGCTGGGACTCCGGCCGCAAAGGAAGATGCGCAGCTGGTGCAAGCGGGATGAGCCCCATGGCCTCCAGCGCTTCGGAGGCCGGCAGCCGGATGACTGGTGCCGTCGCCCCCCACGGGGCGACCGGCGCCGGGCTGCACCAGCAGGTCCTCGACGCGCTGAGCACGGTGTACGACCCCGAGCTCGACGAGCCGATCACGGCGCTGCGGTTTGTCAGCTCGTGTGCGGTCGGCGCGGCCGGCGACGTCGAGGTCCTGCTCCGGCTGCCCACGCCGCAGTGCGCCCCCAACTTCGCGTTTCTGATGGCGGCCGACGCGCGTCGCGCCGTACGCCGCGTCCCTGGCGTCCGCGGTGTCAGCGTCACGCTTGAGGATCACTACACCGGCGATGAGATCAACGCCGCGCTGCGCCGCGGCGAGGGCTTCACCGGGGCATTCCCCGGTGAGACCGCCGACGACGATCTGGAGGCACTCCGGGAACTGTTCACTCGCAAGGCGCTGATCGCCCGCCAGTCGGTCGTCTGCGAGGCGATGCTCGCCGCCGGCGCCACCCGCGACGACATCGTCGCCGCTCGCGTCGCGGACCTACCTGACACCGCCCCCGCCCGCCGGGCGCTTGAGCTGCGTGAGGCGCTCGGGATCTCGTCTGCGGCGGATGGGCCAGCGTTCGTGCTGCCCAACGGCAGCCCGCTGACCGAAGGCCAGCTGACGCGCTGGCTGCGGGCCGCCCGCCTGGTCCGCACAAGCCTGGAGGCCAACGGCGGCATCTGTCGCTCGATGCTGGCGTTCCGGTACGACCTGGCCACCGATACAGAGGAGGATGTTCGATGAAGGCCGCGAGGTTGCACGCCTATCACGATCCGCTCAAGCTCGACAGCATCGAGGAGCCCAAGGCCGACGGGCCGTTCGACGTCATCGTGCGTATCGGCGCCGCCGGCCTCTGCCGTACCGACCTCCACATCCAGGAGGGCCAATGGGCCGAGAAGTCCGAAGTGGTGCTCCCCTACACGCCTGGGCATGAGAACGCCGGCTGGGTACATGAGATCGGCGCCGGGGTGACCAACGTCGCCGTCGGCGACACCGTCATCGTCCATCCGTTCATCTCCTGTGGCCTCTGCCTGCCCTGTCGCGTCGGCGACGACATGCACTGCCTCAACGGCTCGTTTCCGGGCATCAACCGTGACGGCGGCTTCGCCGAACTGCTCAAGACCTCGGCGCGCTCGGTCGTCAAGCTCGACCCGAGCCTCCAGCCCAAGGACATCGCGGCGCTCGCCGATGCTGGGCTGACCGCGATCCACGCCGTCAAGAAGGCGATCCCGGTGCTCGGGGCGGGCACGCGCGTCGTGGTGATCGGCGCCGGTGGGCTCGGTCACATCGGGATTCAGTGCCTCAAGGCCTACACGCCGGCCGAGATCATCGTCATCGACCCGTCGGAGAAGGCGCTTGCGCTTGCCGGGGAGGTGGGAGCCGACCAGACCGTCCGGGTCGACGGCAGCCACGTCGACACCGTCAGGGAGATGACCGACGGCCTCGGCGCCGAGGCGATCATCGACTTCGTCGGGGAGAAGGGCGCGATCGAGGACGGTATCGCCATGGTCCGCGACGGCGGCTTCTACTACGTGATCGGCTACGGCGAGAACATCAACATCCCCACGATCGACGTGATCAGCCGTGAGATCTCGTTCATCGGCAACCTCGTCGGCACCTACGCCGACCTCTCAGAGCTGATGACGCTCACCGCGCAGGGCCAGGTCACGCTGCACACCTCGACGTACCCGCTGGACGCGATCAACGATGCAATGGCCGACCTCGATGGCGGGCGCCTGCAGGGCCGCGGCATCCTGATCCCCGCCGGCGCCTGACATAGGAGACACCGAGAGCCCATGGGCAAGATCCTCTACTTCAACCACGAGGCCCGGCAGCTGTTGGCCGCCGGCGTCGACGAGCTGGCCAACACGGTCAAGGTGACGCTCGGCCCCAAGGGCCGCAACGTCGTCCTGGAGCGCCTGACCGGCGCGCCGATGATCACCAACGATGGCGTCTCGATCGCCCGTGAGATCGAGCTGTCCAACCCGTTGAAGAACATGGGCGCCCAGCTCGTGCGCGAGGTCGCCAACAAGACGTCGGATCTCACCGGCGACGGGACCACCACGGCCACCCTGCTCGCCCAGGCGATCGTGCGTGAGGGCATGCGCGCGCTGGAAGAGGGGGCCAACCCGATGCTGCTCCGGCGCGGCATCGAGGACGCCACCGACCTTGTGGTTGAGGAGTTGCGGCGCGGCGCGCGGGAGGTCAGCACCGAGGATGACCTCAGCCACGTGGCGACGATCGCCGCGAAGGAGGACGAGCGCATCGGTGCCGCGGTGGCCAAGGCGCTGCACCGCGTCGGGCCGGAGGGCGTGGTCACGATCGAGGAATCCGAGGCACCCGGGATCAGCGTGGAGTTCGTCGAGGGCATGCACGTCGAGAACGGCCACTTCTCGCCGTATCTCATCCAGGACACCGAGCGGATGGAGTCGGTGTTCGAGAACCCCTACATCCTGCTCACCAACAAGGCGATCACCCACATGCAGGACCTCATGCCGACGCTCGACGCGGTCATGAAGTCCCCTCGCCCGCTCGTCATCTTCGCCGAAAAGGTCGAGGGGGCGGCGCTGGGCCTGCTCGTGCAGAACAACCAGCACGGGACCCTGAAGGCGGTCGCGGTGCGCGCGCCCGGCTTCGGCCACCGCCGGATCGCCCACCTCCACGACCTCGCCGCGTTCACCGGCGGCCAGGTGATCGCCGAGGATGCCGGCCTGACCCTTGCCCACGTCAAGCCCGAGACCTTCGGTTCCGCGCGGCGTGTCGTCATCACCGAGGACTCCACGGTGCTCATCGAGGGGGCGGGGAGCGACGAGGCGGTCCAGGCGCGCCTCGGTCAGATCCGGGTGGAGCTCGACCGCGCCACCCAGGACACCGACCAGGACGTCCTGCGCGAGCGGCTGGCCAAGCTGTCGAGCAGCCTCGCCGTGATCCGCGTCGGGGGCGCCACCGCTCCGGAGCTCAAGGAGAAGCTGCGCCGCTGCGAGGGTGCGCTGGCGGCGACCCGCGCCGCGGTGAGCGAGGGGATCGTGTCCGGCGGCGGCACCGCGTTGCTGCGCTCCGCCCGGGTGCTCAAGGACACCGGCCTGGCCGGCGACTACCTGCGCGGCGCCGAGGTCATCCGCGACGTGCTGTCCGAGCCCCTGTTCTGGGTCGCGGCCAACGCCGGCTACGACGGCCAGGCGGTGATCGACCAGGTGCGGGCGATGCCCGACGGGCACGGCCTCAACGCCCTGTCGGGCGAGTTCGTCGACCTGTTCGACGACGGTGTCGTTGACCCGCTGCGCGTGACCCGGCTGACGATCCAGCACGCCGCCTCGGTGGCCGCACTCATGCTGACGACCGAGGCGCTCGTCGCCGAGGAGCTCATCGCCCAGCCGGGTGCGATCATCGCCCCCGGTTTCGGGGACCTGGCCGAAGGGCTTGCTCGTCCGTCCTCGCCGGTGTAGGTCTCCGTCCTCGCCGGTGTAGGTCTAATACACGCGGGCGGGAGCGAAGCCGTCGGGGAGGTCGACGAGCAGGCCGGGGTCGAGTTCCATGAAGGCGCCAACGACCGTCGGGTCAAACTGGCGGTTCTCCAGCCGGCGGATCTCGGTGATTGCCTCATCGATGCCCCACTCGCGCTTGTATGGGCGGGCGTGGGTGAGGGCGTCGAACACGTCGGCGAGCGCGACGATCCGTCCCGTCATCGGGATCGCCTCGCCGCACATTCCCGACGGGTAGCCGCTGCCGTCCCAGCGTTCATGGTGGGTGAGCGCGATCTGCTCGGCGGGCTGCGTCGAGCTTGTGGCGCTTGAGGAGGATCGCGTCCGGGATCGCCAGCTTGCCGACGTCGTGCAGCTGGGCCGCCTGGCCGATGAGCGACGCCTGGACCTCGGAGTAGCCGAGCATCTCGGCCAGGCGCGTTGAAGTGTGCGCCACCCTTGAGGTGTGTTCGTGGGTGCCGTCGTCGCGGTATTCGGCAGCCAGCGCGAGCCGCTCGAGACTCTCCAGCCGGGCGGCGTCAAGCTCGCTGTAGACGCGGACGTTCTCCATCGCGACGGCGGTCGAGTCCGCAAGCGCCTGCAGCAGCGTCATCTCACGCTCGGTCGGCTGATGCGGCGAGGCCCAGTAGTTGCCGATCGCGCCGACCGGGTCGAGCTGGCGGATCGGGACCATCGCCAGGCTCGTCACGAACGTCGGCCGGTAGACGTCGTGGGGGATCCGGTCGTCGGCGTAGATGTCGGCGATCGTGACCGGCACACGGTTGTTCATCACCCACCCGGACACGCACCGGCTCATCGGGAACCGCTGCCCTTTCCACAGCGGGGCGATGGCGTCCTCGTCGGCGTAGAAGCACCGGTTCTCGTCGCGCAGCACGAAGCTTGATCCGTCGGCGCCGGTGAGCCGGCGCGCGGTGACCCGGACGATCTCCTGGATCTCCTCCAACGAGCGTGCCAGGGACAGCCGCTGGACGGCCGCCACCAGCTCACCCTCCTCGCGCAGCGACGACGGCGGGCTGAAGGTGATCAGTGAGGATTGATCCTCGCCCCGGGGGGTGAGCGAAGGGGACAGCACACAATGGGTATGCCCTGCCGATCCCTCGGTGAACCGGAAAACAGCAAACTGCACCGGCTCTCGGCAGAAGCTTCAAACGTTCCTCATGCTGGCGTCGTCGTTCGTCGTCGGAAGGTCGGGCGGCTTCTCGCAGGGTTGGGCCCCACGCGCAACCTAGCGGTTGATTGGTCGATTTTCCGTGCTATGGCATGGGAAATCGGACATGCAACGCTCAGGGCGGAGGAGGGAACACGCTGCTACTGGGCTTGTGGGAGCTGCTTGTGGGAGCCACATTCGTGACGGCGCGCTCAGGCGAGCGCCGGCGCCTCCGGCAGCGACGCCAGCGCGGAGTCGACATCGGACTGTGAGAACTCCGGATCCTCGAGCGTGCCCGCAAGGTAGGCGTCGTAGGCGCTGAGGTCGAAGTGCCCGTGGCCGCACAGACCGAACAGGATCACCCGCTCCTCGCCGGCCTCCTTGGCAGCCAGCGCCTCGTCGATCACTGCTCGGATCGCGTGGGCGGGCTCAGGCGCGGGGATGATCCCCTCGGTGCGCGCGAAGCGGACGGCGGCCTCGAACGTCTCGTTCTGGCGGAACGCCCGGGCTTCGACGATCCCCTGGCGCACGAGCGCGCACACCAGCGGCGAGTCGCCGTGGTAGCGCAGGCCCCCGGCGTGGACCGGCGGCGGCACGAAATCGTGACCGAGCGTGAACATCGGCATCAGCGGGGTCAGCCCCGCCGTGTCGCCGAAGTCGTAGGCGTAGACCCCCTTGGTGAGCGTCGGGCACGCCGCGGGCTCGGCGGCGATGAACCGCGTCGTTGCGCCGTCACGCAGGTTGCGGCGCACGAACGGGAACGTCAGCCCGGCGAAGTTCGACCCGCCGCCGACACACCCGATCACCGTGTCGGGGTACTCACCGGCCATCTCCATCTGGGCCAGCGCCTCCTGCCCGATCACCGTCTGGTGCAGCATCACGTGGTTGAGCACCGAGCCCAGCGAGTAGTTGGTGTCCTCGTTCTGA
>JBAWFG010000112.1:0-8979 GCA_049591655.1 Solirubrobacteraceae bacterium | reverse complement strand
AGGTCGGCGAAGCCGGGGCTGTCGAACTCGGCCACCGCGCGGTCGTATTTCTCCATGCCCCAGCTCCAGAAGTCGAAGTCGATGTCGGAGACCCCGTCCTGGATCGAGGCCCACAGCGTCCAGCCGTACTTCGACATCAGGCCCCAGAGCCGGGCCCGCGCGACCTTGTGGCGCAACGGCCGCCCGTAGTAGGCGGCGACGAGCGCCTCCAGTTGTGCCGGGGACAGGTTGGACTCGCTCCACACGTTGCCGAGTTCGAAGCACGCGTCGTTGTTGCCGGAGTACTCGTAGTCGATCAGCCGGAAGCCGTCTCCGGTGAGGATGAAGTTCTCAGCCAGCAGATCGTTGTTGCAGGGGACGGTGCCCTCGTCGCGGACGGCGAACGCCTCCTGGATCGCGCGGACCTGGGGCGCGAACTCCTCATACCGTCGCGGGAGGCGAAACCCGCGCTCCCGGACGATCGTCAGGTACCGGGCCTGGGTCGTGAACATGTCGAAGTCGTCACGGAAGCGCTCGCCACCGTGCAGACGCCGGCACGCCGCGGCGATCGCCGTGATGTGCTCGCCGTCGCGCAACGCGGCGGGGCTCATCGTCTCGCCCTCGATGAAGCCGACGACCATCGTGTTGTGCTCAGGCAGGAACGCAATCACCGGTGCGCCGACGCCGGCCCGTGCGGCTCGCACCGAGTTGTGGTGCTCATTGGCACGGTCGATGGCGAGCAGCCCGGTGTCGTCGCTCCAGCGCCGCACCACATAGGTCCCGGCCGCGGTCACGACCTTGTAGTTGGCGTTCGTCAGCCCGCCGGGCAGCGGGCTCACCGAGCGGCCGGGATCGGCGAGCTCGGGGACCGCATCGAGCACCTCCTGCAGAGGTGTGGCGTCGGTCACTCAGCTCCCCACAGCATGCCCTGTCAAGCCCTCCACGACGACTTGGTCTATGCCAATACGCTACCAACGCCGACCCTCGCGTGGGACAATCACGCCCATGCCCCTCCGAGCCCGCGTGGTGATCATCGGCGGCGGGATCACGGGGTGCAGCGTCGCGTACCACCTCGCCCGCGCAGGCTGCGATGACGTCGTGCTGCTCGACAAGGGGGAGCTGACCAGCGGCTCCACCCACCATGCCGCGGGCCTGGTGACGCAGTTCAACCCATCGGCGACGATGATGCAGTTCCGCCGCTACAGCGTGGAGCTCTACCGGGAGCTCGGCGTGTTCAGCGCGGTCGGCAGCGTCCGGGTTGCCTCCACCCGCGACGGCTGGCTTGACCTGCGCCGGGCCGCCAGCCGCGCCGCCGCGGCCGGACTGGAGTCAGAGCTCATCTCCGCCGAGGAGGTCCGTGAGCGCCTGCCCGGCGCTGGCGGCGCGCCGATCCTCGGCGGGGTGTGGATGCCCGGCGACGGTCACGTCGATCCGCACATCACGACCTACGCGGTCGCCGATGGGGCCCGTGGGCTCGGCGTGCAGATCCGGACCCGGACCCGGGTGACCGGAGTCGAGCTCGGTCCCGACCGGGCGGTGCGGGCCGTGCACACCGATACAGGCCCGATCGAGGCCGAGCACGTCGTCAACGCCGCCGGGATCTGGGCCCCACGGGTGACGGCGATGGTGGGGGCGTTCATCCCGTCGGTGCCCGTCGACCACCAGCACGTCGCGATGCAGGCCGTCGCCGGCCATGAGATCCCGCGTGACGCGCCGTGCTTCCGGGATCCCGACCACCTGGTCTACGGCCGGCCCGAGGCGGGCGGGCTGCTGATCGGCGGCTATGAGCCCGACCCTCCGGCCCGGTGGCTCGATGGGGTCCCCTGGGGCCACGGCGCCAGCCCCGTCGAGTCAGACATGGACCGCTTCGCTCCGCTGCTGCAGGGCGCCATTCGCCGCTTCCCGTTCCTCGATGATGCCGGGGTCATCCGCCTGCTGTGCCATCCGGACGCGATGACCCCAGACGGCAATCCGCTGCTCGGTCCGCTCCCCGGGATCCGCGGCTTCTGGGTGGCGGCTGGTCTTTCGCTCAACGGCTTCGGGGGCGCCGGCGGGATCGGCAAGAGCCTGGCCGAGTGGATGCTGGAGGGCGACACCGAGTACGACATCGACGCCTACCGGCCGTGGCGCTTCGGGCGCCTGTACCGCGACGAGACCGTCGCGTCGGAAACCGCCCGGGAGGCCTACCGCTACTACTACCGGCTGCGCTACCCGCTCGACTCAAGCCAGGCCGGTCGCGGCCGGCGGCTGAGCCCCCTGCACATCCGCCTCCAGGACCTCGGCGCCGTGTTCGCCGCCAAGAACGGCTGGGAACGGGCCGATCACTTCACCCCCGGCGAGCCGTGGCGGCGTGCCGGCGAGGACCAGCGGGCGTTCGGCTTCACGGCCCCGCCGTACCTGCCGCAGCTCGCCGACGAGCACGCCGCCTTCCGCGACGCGGTGGGGATCATCGACCTCACCTCGTTCGGCAAGATCGAGGTGTCGGGTCCGGGCGCGCTCGCGCTGCTGCAGCGTGTCTGCGACGCCGACGTCGATCGGGCGGTGGGGCGGATCGTCTACACGCAGTTCCTCAACGATCACGGCGGTGTGGTGGCCGACCTCACCGTCACCCGCCTGGCGCCCGACCGCTTCCGGATCATCACCGGCGCCGGAGCCGTTGACTCCGACCGGGGGTGGCTGAGCCTGTCCGCGCGGCCGGGCGACGGGCCAGTGGAGATCCGCGATGTCAGTGACGAGCACGCCGTGATCGGGATCTGGGGGCCGCAGGCCCGCGCGGTCGTGGCGGAGGTGACCCCCGACGACGTGTCGGGCGCCGCCCTGCCGTTCTCCCACGCACGGTCGATCACGATCGCCGGCGCCGAGGTGCTGGCCCAGCGGATCACGTTCGTGGGCGAGCTCGGCTACGAGCTCTACGTGCCACCGCAGTGGGCGGTGCAGGTGTGGGATCGGCTGATGGCCGCCGGGGCCGCCCACGGGATCCGGCCGGGCGGCTACCGGGTGCTCGAATCGCTGCGAATCGAGAAGGGCTATCGCTATTTCGCCACCGACCTGACCGCCGCCGACACCCCCTATGAGGGCGGCGTCGGGTTCTGCGTGGCCGAGGACAAACCGGACTTCATCGGTGCGGCGGCGCTCGCCCGGGCGCGTGCCAACGGGCCGCGTCACCGGCTGCGCACGCTGTTGGTCGGCGACGGCGCGTACCAGGCGCTGTACGGCGGTGAGGCGGTACGGATCGGGGGCGAGCTGGTCGGCACGGTGCGCAGCTGCGCCTACGCATTCACGGTCGGGCGGATGGTGGCGCTCGCCGTCCTGCCGCCGGGCCTGGAGGAGGGGGCGGGGGTGCAGGTGGAGGTGCTGGGGGATCCGGTCGCAGCCGAGGTCGGCCCCGACGTCCTGTATGACCCGGAGAACCGCCGCATCCGCGACGTTCCGGCTCCCAGCGCAGCGTGAACGCCGCGCCGCCTGCGTCCGTCGGGCGCTATTCGGCGGTGCTGCGGATGCGCTCGCCGGCGGGGTCAAGCAGCGGCTCGGCGCTGACCGTCCCGCCGACCCACCGGCCGAAGATGTCGACCTCGACGGTGGTCCCGTCGCCGACTGACGGCGGCAGATAGGCGTAGGCGATCGAGCGCTCCACGGTGTAGCCGTAACCGCCGGTGGTCACCCGCCCGAGTATCTCGCCATCGACGCGGACCGGCTCGTTGCCGAGCGCCACCGACCGCGGGTCGTCGAGCACCAGGCAGCGCAGCCGGCGGGCGTCGGTGGCGCCGGCGCCGGACTCCCGCGCGGCCGCCACCGCCTCGCGCCCGACGAAGCCGCCCGGCTTGTCGAGCTTGATGCAGAACCCCAGGCCCGCCTCATCGGGGGTCTCGTCGGGGGTGATGTCGGCCGCCCACACCCGGTAGCCCTTCTCCAGGCGCAGCGTGTCGATCGCCCGGTAGCCGGCGGCGACGAGGCCGTGCTCACGACCGCCCTCCCAGAGCGTGCGCCACAGCCCGGCGCCGTACTCGGCAGGGCAGTACAGCTCCCACCCGAGCTCTCCGGTGAACGTCACCCGCAGCGCCCGTACCGGCACGTCGCCGACGGTGATCTCCCGGCAGCGCATGTACGGAAATGCCGCGTGGGAGACATCGTCGGGGGTCAGCGGCGCCAGGATCCGCCGGGCCAGTGGCCCCCACAGCGCAAAGCATGCCCAGCGAGCGGTGACGTCGGTGACCCGCACCGACCCGTCGGCCGGGGCGTGGGCGCGCAGCCAGGAGAGGTCGTGGTTGCCGAACGCGGTGCCGGTCACGATCGAGAACAGGTCGTCCTCCACCCGGGTCACCGTGAAGTCGGCCTCGATCCCGCCCCGGGAGTTGAGCATCTGCGTGTAGGTGATCTCGCCGACGCCGCGGGCAACGCGGTTGTCGCACACCGATTCCAGGAATGCCGCGGCCCCGGAGCCGGAGACCTCGAGCTTGGCGAACGAGGACTCGTCAAACAGCCCGGCGCGTTCCCGGGTGCCGACGTGCTCGGCGCCGATCGCCGGGGACCAGTTCTTGCCCGCCCAACCCCGCGGGCGCAGCGCCTCGTCTCCGGCGGCGGCGTTGGGCTCATACCAGTTGACGCGCTCCCAGCCCGCCTTCTCGCCAAACGCGGCGCCATGCTCCGCGTGCCAGCCGTAGGCGCTGGAGACCCGCAGCGGCCGGCCGGCCTGGCGTTCGTGCCCGGGGTAGCGGATGTCGTAATAGGTCTCATAGACCTCGCGAGCGCGCTTGAGCGTGTAGGCGGGGGAGCGGTAATGGGGCCCGAAGCGGCGGATGTCCATCTCCCACAGATCGCGCGATGGCTCCCCGGCGACGATCCACTCGGCCATCACCTGGCCGATCCCGCCGGCGCCGGCAAGGCCGTGAGCGCAGAAGCCCGCGGCGACGAAGAAGCCGCCGACCTCGGTCTCCCCGAGGCAGAACTCATTGTCCGGGGTGAACGCCTCCGGACCGTTGATCAGCCGGGTGATCGTCACCTCATCCATAACCGGCACCCGGCGCTTGGAGTTCTCCGCGATCTCGGCGAAGCGGTCCCAGTCCTCCTCCAGCAGCCGGCCATTGAAGTCCGGTGGGATCCGGTCCACGAGCCGGTCGTCGAGCGACCAGGGGGCGCTCTGGCGTTCATAGCCCCCCATCACCAGGCCGCCGCCCTCCTCACGGAAGTAGATGAGGTTGTCGGGATCACGCAGCGTCGGGAGACGGGTGCCGTCACGGTCGCGGAACGGCTGGGTGACGAGGTACTCGTGGGCGAACGGGATCACCGGCACCCGGACGCCGGCCATCCGCGCGATCTCCGCCGCGTACATCCCGCCGGCGTCGACCACGACCTCCGCCTCGATGTCGCCCCACTCGGTGCTGATCCCGCGCACGCGCCCGTCGCGCACGTCGATCCCGTGCACGCGCGTGTGGGTGAAGATCTGGGCGCCGCCGCGGCGAGCGCCGTCCGCGAGGGCATAGGTCAGCTGGGAGGGATCCAGATAGCCGTCCGTCGGCAGATACGAGGCGGCCCGGACGCCGTCGGTGACCATCAGTCCGAACAGGTCACGGGCCTCCTCGGGTGAGATCCGCTCCAGTGGCAGTCCGAACGTCCGCGCCCAGGCCACCTGGCGGTCGAGCTCCTCCTCCCGCTCGGGGGTGCAGGCGAGGCGGATCCCGCCGCACTCCACCCACCCGGGATCGGTGTCGGTCTCGGCGGCGAGGCGGCGGTAGAGCTCGACGCTGTACATCATCATGCGCGTCAGCGTCACCGACCCGCGCAGCTGGCCGACGAGGCCGGCGGAGTGAAACGTCGACCCGCTGGTCAGCTCGTTGCGGTCGACGAGCACCACGTCACGCTCGCCGAGCTGGGCGAGGTGGTAGGCGATCGAGGTCCCCCCGACGCCGCCGCCGATGATGACGACGCGGGCGCGGTCGGGAAGCTGACGAGGACGGACCATTCAGCGGGGGCGCGGCACATTGGTATATGCCATTGCCGCCGGGACTGTAAGCCGGTTCCGGGACCCCGTCAAGACCGCTGGGCGGTCAACGTGCTAGCCGCCGGGCGTCGCGGCGGTGCTGGTGCCGGCGCTCGCTGCCGGGGCACCGGACGCGGGTGCGGTGGTGGTCGTCGACGTGGTCGGAGCCGTGGTGGTGGCGGTGCTCGTCGACGTCGTCGGGGTGGTGGTGGTTGTCGGCGGGGGCGCGGCCGCGGTCGAACTGGCCGGTGCCGGAGTGGTGGCCGCCGGGGTGCTCGGCGTTGTCGCCGTCTGGGTGCTCGGCGCCGTGGACGTCGTCGACGTGGTGGCCGTGTTGGTGGCCGATGTCGATGTCGGCTGGGGCGGGTTGGCGAGCTGACCACTGTCGCTCAACTGCTGGTCGATCTGCTGCTGGATCGCCGTCACCTGGGCGGTGACCGCCGCGGGGGTGCCGCCCGCGCCCAGCTGGGGCAGGGCGTTGAGCTGCTTGAGATCGCTCTGCAGCTGCGCCAGCAGGGTCGCGGAGGGCTGTGACTTGAGCGTCACGACGATCTGGTCGGCAAGCGCGGTGGTGACGCAGGCCGGACAGTTGCC
Source organism: Solirubrobacteraceae bacterium (assembly GCA_049591655.1). Lineage (GTDB taxonomy): Bacteria > Actinomycetota > Thermoleophilia > Solirubrobacterales > Solirubrobacteraceae > Palsa-465. Next base: position 2,429 of record JBAWFG010000112.1, on the reverse strand, counting down.
GTTCTCGGCGCCGGCGGCGTCGATCGGCGCGATGTACTTGCTGCGCCCGACGATCAGCACCACCTGGAAGGACACCGCCACCGTCGTGCACGCGTTGCAGTTGGCCAGCGCGAACGCGCTGTTCTTTTCGGTGACCGGCGCGCCGCCGCTCACCGTGACCAGCGAATAGGCGACGTCATACATGACCCCGCCGCTGGTGCGGTTGACCGCCAGGGCCTGGCTGTCGTTGGGGCCAGGCGCGGAGGGGAGCGTGAACGGGAACGCGGTGGCGGGGGCGGGTGCGGTCGCCGAGGAGCTTGAGGGGGCGGGCGTGGGGGATGCGGTGGTGGAGCTCGTCGCCGAGGCGGTCGTCGGGATGGTGGCGGTCGCGGTGCCGGCGGGCGGGGGTGGGGCCGAGCCGCTGAGAACGGCGACCGGGGGTTTGCCCTTGCCCTGGGAGACGACGAACAGCGCGGGGTGGCGGCGGGTGGCGCCTCCGACCGGGATCATCGACACCGCGAGGTGGGTGCCGGGAGCCAGATGCAGCGGGGCGCGCTGAACCCCGGCCGGCGCCGGCGCGGAGACCGGCCGGGCGACGCTCGCCGGCGCGGACACGAGCTGGGCCATCGACAGCACCGTGCCGCCCTGGTTGGCGCGCACCGGCTGGTACTGACCCGACGGCCACCACGCCCAGATCATCAGGCCGACCGCCGCCGCTCCGGCGACGCTGACCAGCACCTGACGGGCGGGGTTGCCGGCGCTGAACGCGCGGGCCTTGCCGACCACCATCCGCACGATCTTGTTGGTGACCACGGCGCTGCCGGCCACCGGCACCACCAACGCGACCAGGCGGAGCACCGAGGCGATCACATCGAGGATCTGGCCCTGGCCGGCCTCGTGGGGGATCGCGGTGATGATGTGGCGGCTGCTGTCAAATGCGCTGGTGACCAGTTTGGGGAGCAGCAGCACCGCGCTGAAGGACATGCTCAGCAGGATCGGGACGATGATCAGCACCCACAGCGTGACGAGCAGCCGGGCCCGCCCGGTCAGCGCCGACGGTTCATGGCGATGGCCCGGGAGCAGCCGGCGCAGCGTCGGCCCCATGTGGGAGAACAGATCGGGGATCCCGGTGACGTCGGAGAGGATGTGGTAGCCGTCAGAGCGGATCATCGGCGACAGGTTCTTGACCATCTCCAGCACCTGCAGGCCGATGAGCAGCAGCAGCGCGTCGACGTGGATGAGCAGCCACACGCCCATCGTCACCACCGCGATGATCGCGTTGAAGTACATCCCGCCGAGATCGACCCGGAGCCGGTCGCGCTTGGGCAGGCGATAGGAGTCGGTCACGTCGGTGTAGAACGCGGGCCACACGAGGTACAGCCCCATGCCCATGCCCGACGGCGTCGCGCCGCCATAGCGGCAGGCGGACGCGTGGCCGAGTTCATGAAAGCCCGCCGAGACGACGGCCAGGCCGAAGACGAGCAGCAGCAGACCGGGGCTGTGGAAGGCCTGGGCGGTCGCCGACGCGATCCCCTTGTCGAACAGCACGAACCAGAACACGGCGATGAACCCGGCCAGTACCGGCAGCATCACCCAGGGCCGGAACAGGAAGGTCAGCGGTGTCGTCAGCCTCCGCGTCAGGGCCGGGTCGGTGACCAGGACCTTCCAACGGAGCGCCAGCAGTGGGTTGCGGCGCGGTGGCGCGGCGAACTCGGTGCCGGCCAGCAGGCCCTGGCGGGCGAGCTTGTCGGCGATCTTGACGACGTGCTCGGGACCGACCTGGCGGCCCAGGCGCTCCGACAGACTGGCGGCGAGCCCGTGGACGTCGCGCTCGCCGTCGACGCACTCCAGCAGTCCGTACTGGAGCGGGCCGAGGTGGACCATCTGCCCGTCGCCACGACGGACAAGCGAGGCGCCCTCCTGATAGCCCGAGCCGGGGACCTCGCCGAGCAGCTCGACACCCTCCCCCAGCGACAGGGGAGGGTGCGAGGGCGTCTCGGGCTTGACCGCCGCCGCGGTGGGCGGTGGCTCAGCGGTTGCGGTCACTCAGGCCGCGTTTCAGCAGATCCGGTCTCAGACCGGGTCAGGAGGACTGGTTGACGTTGGCGTTCTGCGCCGCCTGCGCATCGGCCGTCACGTGGTCGAGGTTCTGCTGGATGTCGACCTGCTGCGGTGCGATCGCCTCTGACACGGCGCCCTGCGAGCCGATGTTGGCGCCGACCGCCGCATCGACCGGAGCCGCCACGTTGGCGTTGGCCGCCACCGCGCCGTCGATCGGAGCGGTGAGGTGAGCGTTGGCGTCGAGGTTGATGTTGGCGTCGAGCAGGCTGCCGCCGTTGAGCAGCGAGTCCACGCCGCCGGTGACGCCGCTGACCGCTCCACCGGCGGCTCCGGCGACACCGCCGACCGCCTGGCCGGCGCTGCCCGCGGCGCCATTGACTGCGCCGCCC
>JBAWFG010000111.1:0-7106 GCA_049591655.1 Solirubrobacteraceae bacterium | reverse complement strand
GGCTACGACCGTGCGGCGGAGATCGTCAAGGAGGCCGCCGACTCAGGCCGCATGCTGCGCGAGGTCGCCTACGAGAAGGGCGTCGACGAGGAGACCTACAACAAGGCGATGGACCTGCGCAAGATGGCGGCGGGCAACCAGTAGGGCCGCTCGCGCCGCTGGGCTCCGGGCCGCGACCGCCGCCGGATCAGGTGGCGACGGTCTCGGCGCCCAGCTCGCGGGAGATCGCGACGTCGACCGAGTAGTCGATCGGGACGACGATCACCGACGGCACGTCGAGACTCAGCGCATGGGTGAGGCGCTGGGAGAACTCGTCGGCGTCGGTACAGCGCCACCCCGGCGCCCCGAAGGCCTCGGCGAGCTTGACGAAATCGGTGGGCCCGAAGTCCACGCCGAAGTGGCGGCCGAATTTCTTGTCCTGCTTCCAGACGATCGAGCCGAACTGCCCGTTCTCCCAGATCACGTTGACGATCGGGGTCTTGAGCCGCACAGCGGTCTCCAGCTCCTGGCAGTTCATGAGAAAGCCGCCGTCGCCGGAGACGGTGACGACCTTGCGGCTGGGGTCGACGAGCTTGGCGGCGATCGCCGTGGGCAACGCGAATCCCATCCCGGCCAGGCCGTTGGCGATCAGCACGGTCCCGGGCTCGTGGGCGGGGAACATCCGTCCGATCCACAGCTTGTGCAGACCGACGTCGGATACGAGCACGTCGCTGCGCCCGAGCGCCCGGCGGATGTCGGACAGGACCCGCGGCGGACGCATCGGGAAGTGCTGGTCGGAGCCGGCGTCGGCGAGCGCGCCGAACACGAGCTCCCGGAGCCGATCGGGTTCCGGCCGCTGTGACTGCTTGCGGCTGCAGCCGGCGGCAAGGCGGGCCAGCACATGGGCGATGTCGCCGATCAGCTCAACGTCGGGCATGAAGAACTCGTCGATCTCCGCGGCGACGGTGTCGATCATCACGATCTTCTTGTTGGCGTTCGGGTTCCAGTGCTCAGGGGCGTGCTCGACGAGGTCGTAGCCGACCGCAATCACCACGTCGGCGTCGTCGAATCCCGCCAGCGCGTAGTCCCGGGACTGCAGCCCGACGGTGCCGAGCGCATGCGGGTCCTCGTAGTCGAGCAGGCCCTTGGCCATGAATGTCTCGGCGACCGGAATCCCGGTGGTGTGCACGAATGCGCGCAGCGCCCGGCTGGCGTGGGTGCGGATCGCGCCGTTGCCGGCGAGGATGATCGGATTCTCGGCGGCCATGATGATCTCGGTCGCGCGCTGGAGCTCCTTCATCCCGGGCTCGGGCTGCACGGGGGCGTGGCGGGGGAGCGGCGAGGCGTCGAGCGGGCGCATCATCACGTCCTCGGGCAGCTCCAGATGCGTCGAGCCCGGCTTCTCGGACTCGGCGACCTTGAACGCCTTGCGCACCACTTCCGGCACGATTTCCGGGCTGGAAACCCGTGCATTCCACTTCACGACCGGCCGCATCACCGCGAGCAGGTCGATGTACTGGTGTGATTCCTTGTGCATCCGCTCCAGGTCGGACTGCCCGGTCAGCGCCACCAGGGGCGCCCGGTCCAGGAACGCATCGGCGACGGCGGTCACGAGGTTCGTGGCGCCCGGGCCGAGCGTGCCGAGGCATACGCCGGCTCGCCCAGTCAGACGGCCATAGGCGTCGGCCATGTAGGCGCCGCCCTGCTCGTGACGCACGGGCACGAACTGGATCGTCGAATCGGCCAGCGATTCGTTGAGATCCAGCGTCTCCTCGCCCGGGATGCCGAAGACGTACTGGACGCCCTCCGCCTCCAGGCACTCGACGAAGACATCTGACGCCTTGCGCTCACTCACACCGCCACCCTATCTAACCGCTTTCGTGCACTCGCTAACCGGCGTCCGCAGCGGCCGAGGCCTCCGGCGTTCGCTGCGGGCCTCGCTCACCGCCGTCGTGGTCCTGCTCGGCCTCGCCGCATCGGCTCGCGCTGCCGGCACTCTGTACATGCAGGGTGGCGGCGACGGGCACGGTATCGGGATGAGCCAGTACGGCGCCTACGGTTACGCCCTGCACGGGGCCGACTATCGCTTCATCCTCGCCCACTACTACCAGGGCACCAGCCTGTCGACGACCAACCCCCAGCAGACCGTGCGGGTGCTGCTGGCCAACGGCCGGTCGGCATCGCTACGCGGCGGCGCCAGCGCTGCCGGCACCGGCGGCGCCCCGGTCCAGTTGACCCCGTCGAGCACCTATCGGGTCACGCGTCGCGCCGGTCGGCTCCAGATCCAGACGGCGGCCGGGCACTCGGTCGCCACCCTCACGGGGCCGGTCACCGTCTCGGGGCCCGCGCTGCAGGTCCTCGGACACGGGACCTACCGTGGCTCCCTGCAGCTCTCCGCGACCTCCGGCGGCGTACAGACTGTCAACGCGGTCGGGCTCGACGATTACGTTCGCGGCGTCGTCGCCTCCGAGATGCCGTCCGGATGGGCTCCGGCCGCGCTGGAGGCGCAGGCTGTCGCCGCCCGGACCTACGCGATCACGACCGGCGTCGGCGGCTCCGGGTACGGCCTCTACGACGACACCCGCTCGCAGATGTACGGAGGGGTGGGCGCCGAGACCCCGGCGACCGACGCCGCCGTGGCCGCCACCCAGGGTCAGGTCGTCACCTACGGCGGGCGCCCCGCGGTCACCTACTTCTTCGCCAGCTCCGGCGGCTACACCGAGAGCATCCAGAATGTGTGGACAGGGGCCACCCCGGAGCCGTGGCTGCAGGCGGTGCCCGACCCCTATGACTCGGCCGGCGGCCAGGATCCCTACCACCTCTGGAGCACCCGGATGAGCCTGGCCGCGGCGGGCGCCAAGCTCCGCGGGCTCGTCAGGGGCACGCTGCGCCGGATCGTCGTGACCCAGCGGGGGGTGTCGGGTCGCGTCATCTCGGCCCAGCTCGTCGGCACGCGGGGCAGGTCGGCGGTCACCGGCAGCCAGCTCACGGGCGCTCTGGGCCTGGCCACGACCCTCGTCTCCTTCTCCGACGTCTCCGCCGCAGCGGCCGGCCAGGCACTGCACCGGGCCCAGTCAACCGCACCAGCGGGCACCGGCGCGACCGGGGGCGCCGGGGCGCCCGTGACGCCCGTGACGCCCGTGACGCCCGTGACCGTGAGCCCGGGGGCCGCCGGGCTGGGCGTCTCCTGAGCAGCGGCGGCGTTCAGTAGATTGCGGCAATGCCCGGGCCGCTGCTGGCGATCGACGGACCGTTCGTCATGTACCGGTCGTTCTTTGCGCTTCCGGACTCGATCACCGACGGTGATGACCATCCGGTCAATGCGCTGCTCGGGGCCGTCAACCTCATCCTGCGCATCGCCGCTGACCGGTCGCCGCGAGCCATCATCGTCTGCTGGGGGGCCGAGGCGGCCCGCTACCGCGTGGACGCCTACCCCGCCTACCACGCCCAGCGGCCACCCGTCCCCGAGGCGCTCGCCTGGCAGTTCGATCGTGCGCCGGACCTGTTCGCTGCCTTCGGGTGGGTCAACGCGTCATCGGAGGACCTGGAGGCCGACGACCTGCTCGGCGCGCTGGCTCAGGCCGAGGCCGCGCGTGACTCGCGGGCGCTGATCATGACCGGCGACCGTGACATGTACCAGTGCGCGACCGACCGCGTCAGCGTCGTCTACCTCAAGCAGGGATCCAAAGGCTTTGAGGAGGTCGATCCCGACGAGGTGCGCCGCCGGTACGGAATCGGCCCGGAGCTCGTCCCGGACTTCATCGCCCTGCGCGGAGATCCCTCCGACGGGTTGCCCGGCGCCCCGGGGATCGGCGCCAAGACGGCAACCGCGCTGCTGAGCCGCCACGGCTCGTTGGAGGCGGTGATCGCCGCGGCCGGCGAGCAGCGCCCCCGGATCGCCGCTGCACTGCGTGACAACGCCGACGAGCTGCGCGCCTTCAAGGAGATCGCGACGCTGCGCACCCCCGACGTGACGCTGCCCGAGGACCGGGAGACCGACCTGGACGGCGGGGCGGCCGCGGCCCGGGCGCTGGGGATGAACCGGCTCGCTCAGCGGCTGGAGCAGGCCGACACGCCGGCCGACCTGTAGGCCACCCGCAGTCGCTACGGGGTGAACTTGACCGTGATCACGTCGCCGTCGGCGACGGGGTAGTCGCGGCCTTCGAGGCGCAGCGTTCCGCGGTCCCGGGCGCCGGCGTAGCCGCCCGCGTCGACGAGCGCATCCCAGGAGACGATCTCGGCGCGAACGAACCCCTTCTGGATGTCTGAGTGGATCTGGCCGGCGGCGTGCCATACCGACAGGCCGCGGCGCAGGTGCCAGGACTGGGCGGGCTTGTCCTCGCCGGCGGTGAAGAATGCGATCAGATCCAGCAGCGCGAACGCACCTCGGACGACGGTCTGCAGCCCGGACTCGGCCAGCCCCAGGTCATCACGCATCGCGGCGGCGTCCTCGTCGGCGAGCTCCCCGAGTTCGGCCTCCAGGCGGGCAGAGACGGCGACCGCCTGCGCGCCCTGCGCGGCGGCATGGGCCGCGATCGCCTCCGGGACGGCGTCGGAGCCCTCGTCGACGTTGGCCACGAACAGGACGGGCTTTGCCGTCAGCGGCGACAGCAGCGCCATCGCGTCGGCGGCATCGGCGGGTGGCGGCACGGTGCGGGCGGGACGGCCGGCCTGCAGCGCCTCGATGACGTCTCCGAGCCACGCTGCCTCGGCAACGGCGTGACGGTCGCCGCCGCGGGCGGTGCGCACGACCCGGTCGCGCCGGCGCTCGGCCTGCTCGAGGTCGGCGTAGATGAGCTCGGTCTCGATCGTCTCGATATCGGAGATCGGGTCCACGCGTCCCTCGGGATGGACGACGCTGTCGTCCACGTGGGCGCGCACGACGTGAACGATTGCGTCGGTCTCGCGGATGTTGGCCAGGAACTGGTTGCCGAGCCCCTCGCCGCGATGCGCGCCGGCGACCAGGCCGGCGATGTCGTGGAAGGCGATCGTGTCCCAGACGATCTTGGAGGCGCGCACGGTGTCTGAGACCGCGGTCAGCCGGTCATCCTGCACCGGGACGATCGCGACGTTGGGCTCGATCGTCGTGAACGGGTAGTTGGCGGCCTCGGCGGCGACGCCGGTCAGGGCGGTGAACAGGGAGGACTTGCCGGCGTTCGGCATCCCGACGATGCCCACCTTCATCGGCATCAGCAGCCTCCGGTGCGGGAGCCGGCGATGCCGACCACGGTCCCCAGCGCCATCCCGGCCACGACGTCTGACGGATAGTGCACGCCGAGATAGGGACGGCTGAGCGCGAACGCCCCCGCCGCCGAGTACAGCGCCGCCGCCGGCAGCAGTCCCCGGTAGGCGGCCGCGGCGGTGAACGAGGTGGTGGCGTGGGCCGAGGGGAAGGAGAGGCGCGACACAACCGGCGACAGCGGTGGCAGGCCGCTCAGCTGCGGGCGCGCACGGCGTACCACCACCTTAACCGCATAGTTGAGGACGACCGAGGAGGCGACCAGCCCGGCACCGCGGGTCCACCGGCCGCGGCGGCCGGGATCCAGGGCGGCCCCCACGGCGCCGAGGGCCAGCCAGCAGGCGGCGTGCTCGCCGAGACGCGAGTACGCCGAGATGGCGCGGTCGCGGCGGGGCCCGTGCCCCCGGGTCCGGGCGAACAGCAGCAGGCGGCGATCGATCGTCTCCACGGCGGTCACCGGCCTGACTCTAGGGGGCACGCCCGGGGAGGTGTCGTGCGGCGCTGGCGAGCATCGCCGCTTACCCGTAAATTCGGACCATGAACCGAACGCACAGGCTTCGGGCGCAGATCTCGCTGGCCGTCACCATCGGCGCGCTCGTCGTCGCCCTAGGCGTGTTCCTCCTGCTCATCAACACGGTCAAGCTGCACAGCAGCGCGCAGGCGACCTCACGCTCGGATGCCTACGCGGCGGCAGTCGTCGACGTGGAGCGCAACGTCGTCGACGCCGAGACCGGCTTGCGCGGTTACGTGATCACCGGCCGCCGGTTGTTCCTGGCACCAACGCGCACCGCGCGGGCCGGACTGCCGGCGTCGCTGGAGCGCCTGCGGGATGCGGCGAGCAGCGATGGGGCGTTCGCGGCGCAGTCGCAGTCACTCGCCGCCCATGCCCGCGCCTACATGAACACCTATGTCCCGGCGGTGGTGGCGCTCGCGGCCCGTAATCCGGCTCGCGCCCGGTCTTTCGCCGTGACCCTCCAGGGCAAGACGCTCGTCGATGGGATCCGGGGCCAGGCGGCGTCGCTGGAGCGACTGCTCTCGGCGCGGGAACGGGCGCGTCAGCGCACCGCAAAATCGGAGGCCGCGCACGCGACGACCGAGGCGATCGTCGTGCTCGTCCTGCTGACCGGGCTCACGCTGCTGCTCGGGCTCGTGCTCGGTCGGCTCGTCATCTCCCGTGACCGCGCCCGCCGGCGCAGCGAGGAGACCGCCGACGTGCTGCGCGCCAGCCTGCTTCCCGACCGGGCGCCCTCGATCCCCGGCTGTGAGGTGGCCGTCCGGTTCCTGCCCGCCCACGCCGGGGAGCTCGTCGGCGGCGACTTCTACGACGTGTACCCGGTCGGCCCGGGACAGTGGGCGATCGTTGTCGGCGACGTGTGCGGGAAGGGGGCCGACGCCGCGGCGGTCACCGCCATGGCGCGCTGGACGCTGCGCAGCCTCGCCGGATCCCCGGTCACGCCCGTCGAGGCTCTGCAGTTCCTCAACCGCACGATGCTCGGCCTCGATCTCGACGGCCGCTTCATCACCGTCGCCTACGTGCTGCTCACCGTCGAGGCCGACGGGGCCCGCGCTTCGCTGGCCTGCGCGGGCCATCCCCCGGCGATCTTCGTGCCGTCTGACGGCGCGCCTGCGCAGCTGCCCGCGCGGGGAACGCTGCTCGGCATCTGGCCCGACATCGAGCTTGAGACCTGTGAGGTCGAGCTGGGGCGCGGAGACGGCATCGTGCTCTACACCGACGGGGTCTCAGACCCAGGGCCGGGGCCCGAGCGGATTCCGGTCCAGGCGCTGCACGGCCTTCCCCGGGAGGCCGACGCCGGGCAGCTCGCCGATCGGCTGCGCAGCCTCGCCGGCGACCCGAGCGCCGCGCAGCGTGACGACATCGCGATCCTCG
>JBAWFG010000110.1:0-8186 GCA_049591655.1 Solirubrobacteraceae bacterium | reverse complement strand
CTGCTGGCGGCCGGCGTGGTCGGCTCCGCGCTCGGCACCGCCGTCTTCCACGACGTCGCGGGGAGCCCGATCGTGCCCGGGGCCAACGACAACCTCACCGGCGTGGCGGTGCTGGTGGCGCTCGCCGAGCGGCTGCACACCGCCCCGATCGCGGGGCTGCGGGTGGTGCTCGCCTCCTGCGGGGCCGAGGAGGTCATCCAGGGCGGGATCTACGGGTTCGCCCGCCGTCACTTCCCGGGACTCGATCGTGACCGGACCTGGTTTCTCAACCTGGAGACCCTCGGCTCGCCGAAGCTGATCCTGCTGGAGGGCGAGGGACCGGTGGTGATGGAGGACTACCACGACCGCAGCTTCCGTGACCTCATCGCCCGGGTCGCCCAGGCGGCGGGCGCGGACGTCCGCCGGGGGATGCGGGCCCGCAACTCGACCGACGCCGTGCTGCCCAGCCGGGCCGGCTACCCGACGGCGACGCTGGCCTCGATGGACCGCAATAAGGCGCTGTCGAACTACCACCTGATGAGCGACACCCCGGAGAACGTCGACTACCGGACGGTCCGCCAGGCCCTGCTGGTGACCGAGGCGGTCGCGCGCGAACTGGGCGCCAACCCCTGGATCGGCCCGGCCTGATCATGCCGCTGGCCGCCGAGCTCGAACTGCCGCTGTTTGACCACACCGACACCGGTTTGCGCGGCGCGCGCTACCGGCAGGCGATGGCCGCCATCGACGCCCACGACGATTGGCTGGCGGCGTGCCCGTTCGGCTTCCTCGTGGTCGAGCGCGAGGCGGCTGAGTTCTTCCTGCGCACGCGCTCGGCGACGTTCCCGGGGATGACGATCGCCGATCTGTTCGGGATCTCCGAAGGGCCGCTGCACGAGGAGATCGTCAAGAACATCATCAACATCAATGGCGACGACCATCGCCGGCTGCGCAACCTCGTCAACCCGGCGCTGTCGCCCCGGGCGGTGGCCCGCTACCGCCCCGCGATGCGCGCCTTTCTCGCCGAGTTGCTCGACTCCGTCGGTGCCGACGGCCGCTGCGAGTTCATCGCCGACGTCGCCAAGCCCTACCCGTCGCTGGTGATCGCCCACGTGATGGGCGCGCCGCGCGACGACGCCCCGCGGCTGCACGAGTGGTCAAATCTCATCCAGCGTCAGTTCGATGCCGCCAGCCTGATCGAGGACCGCCCCCGGATCGAGACCGCGGTCGCCGAGTTCTATGTGTGGGGCGATGCCCTGATCAGCGCCCGCCGCAGTTCGCCCGGTGCGGACCTGATCACCGACCTGATCACCGCCGAGGCCGAGGGCGAGCGGCTCAGCCATGACGAGCTGCGCAACCTCATCCTCAACATCCTGGTCGGCGGCGTCGACACGAGCCAGAGTCAGCTCGCCCACGCCGTGCGGCTGCTCGCCGTCCACCCCGACCAATGGGAGCTCCTGCGCGCCGACCCCGACGGTCTGGCACTGGCGGCAGTCGACGAGGCGCTGCGTCACGAGCCGATCACGCCGTTCACGGCGCGGATCACCACCGACGAGCTCGAGTACCGCGGGGTGACCTTTCCGGCCGGATCGATCGTGCTCGTATCCGCGTGGCACGCCAACCGCCAGGGCGTGGAACCCGACACGTTCGACATCACCGCTGACCGCGGCGGGGCGCGCGTGCTGACCTTCGGCGCCGGAATCCACTACTGCGTCGGGGCCAACCTCGCCCGGGCCGAGATGCAGGAGGCGCTGGCGGCGCTCGCTCGCCGTGTGGACCGCATCGAACTCGACGGGGAGCCGGAGTTCGGCACCCCGTCGGGCATCTACGGCTTGGAGTCGCTGCCGCTGCGCCTGCGCAGGGCCGGCTGAGCCGGGCCGCGGTCGCTCAGGCGGCGCGCCACAGCGCGTCGTCACCGAGCTGCGTGCGCGTCGCCCGGCCATCGGCGACGAGCGTGATCAGCGCCGCCTCGGCGCCGGGCCGGTCCACCGGGTCGTTGCCGCGGGTCATCAGGGCCGCCACCTCCTGCGTGGTGAGCCCGGCCTCAAAGTGCGCGAGCAGCTCCGCCGGATCCTCCGGCGGATCGCGGCGGTCAAGGCCAGGATCAAGATTGGCGATCAGAACGTCGTAGGCCTCGAGCGGCTGAAAGCCGCCGGCGACAAGCACGGTTCCGTTGGAGCGCAGCACGACCGACGGCGCCGTGAAGCGCACCGGCCCGTCCGTCGTCGCCGTCTTACCCTGCAGCTCGGCGGCCGAGCCGGCCGCCGTCCGGGTGTCGGCCTTGTCGGCCTCGTAGGCGGCGGTCACCTCCGGGGAATCAAGCGCGGCGACGATCGCTCCGGCATCGACGCCGGGCAGGCCCTGGAGCGCGTCGCGCAGCTGGTCGTCGTCCTCGAGCACCAGCAGGGTGGTGAAGTTCGCCAGCTGGATGGCCCGGAACACCGACCACTCGGTGCCCGGGTTGGCCAGGCGCGCCGCAATCACCGCGCGGCAGGCGCGGGCGGTGGCGCTCAGCCGCGTCTTGGGCTCCGGAGCGAACGGCATCCCATAGCGGCGGAACGAGAGCTGGCCGAGCGCCCCGCGCAGCGGGGTGTATCCCCGGGCGGCGTACTGGTCGGCGCGCTCGGTGAGGCCGATGAGCACGAGCTTCCACTCCAGCTGATCGCCATAGCGCCACTCGAGGACCCGCAGCGCCGGGCTCTCGGAGTACGCCCACGGACAGGCCGGATCGGAGTACAGGGTGGCTGAGATCATTCCGTTGATGCCTCAAGTATATGAACCATCGCGCTGCCCCGATCCCCGGGCACGGACACGATCTCCGACGCCGGTACCACCTTCGCGGTGCCGAAACCCGCCGCGCCCAGCCGGCGGCGCGCGTCGGCGGCGTCATCGAAATGCAGGTACACCCCGCCGCGTACGAATCCGGCCAGCACGAGCCGGAAGGCCCGGACCGCAGGACCCTGGACGCTGCGCAGGTGCAGATCAGAGATGTAGCGACCGGCGGCGAAGCCCTCGAGCGTCCGGGCGATCCGCCGCCACAGCGACAGCACCGCCTCGGTGGGCAGATACCCAAGCAGACCCTCGGTGACGATCGCCAGGCCCAAAGCGGGGTCGAGCTCCGCCGCCACGCTGTCGAGGCTGCGGGGGCCTCCGGGGCGCAGCGCATCGAGTTCGACGACGCGGTGGTTCTCACCGAGCGACCCGATCCGCTCAAGCGCCCGCCGCTTGCGCTGTGCCATCTCCGGCAGGTCGCCCTCGATGTAGGTGAGCCGGTCGCCATGGCGACCGGCGAAGCGCCAGCCGCGCGGTGACATCCCGGCGGCGATCTCGATCACCTGACTGACACCGTGCTGCTCGATGGCGTCGGTGAGCAGGGCGTCGATCGCCCGGTGACGGGCCGGCAGATAGCTCTCAAGCGACGGGCCCCCGATCCGGCGGCTGGCGCCCATCAGCGGGTGCAGCAGATCGAACAGGACACGGCCCTCCCGGGTGGCGAGCCATGGGTGCGACAGGTCATTGCGCCGCCACACCTCCCCGGTGTAGTGGGCGGTCGGGCTGATGTTCTCCCCGCCGCTCATAGGCCCGGGACGATGCGGTCCAGCAGCTCGGCCTGGGCGGGGTTGATCTTCTCCCGGGCGCCGTCGAGATCGAACCACTGGGCGCGGTCGACCTCCGGGAACTCCTGCATCCGGCCCGACCGGGGTGGCCACTGCATCTCGAACGTATTGCTGTGGATCTCGCTGACGTCGAGGTCGCCGGGGATCGCCCAGGCCCGCACGAGCTTGCCGGACTTCTGGCGGATCTCACCCAGGTCGATCAACTCATCATCGGGCACCGCGGGAGCGGGGCTGCCGAGCTCCTCGGCGAACTCCCGCCGGGCGGCGGCCAGCGGCTCCTCGTCGTCGGCGTACTCGCCCTTGGGGATCGACCATGCGCCGGCGTCGCGACGGGCCCAGACCGGGCCACCCGGGTGGACGAGCAGCACCTCAAGCGCGCCGGCACGATGGCGGTAGAGGACGAGTCCGGCGCTGCGCCGGCCGCGCACGCCGCTACCGGATGCCGGCATCTCGCCCGGTCCGAACACGAATTTTCAACCAAATGTCAGTCATGGGGTGTTCAATCGGAGACCGAGCTTAGGCGCGGGAACCGGCGCCGTGACAATTGTCATGGCCGATTTGGGCCTCCTGCCACTTACGTGGGGGCCGGTGGACGCCTAGCCTGGGCAACACACTTCTTGACCTTGAGGACGGCTGACAGATGAGAAAACTCGCGACCTGGTGCGTCCGGCACCGCTGGTTGACCGTGATCGCCTGGATCGTGGGCCTGGTGGCGCTCGTCGCGATCCATTCCGGCGCCGGCAGCGCCTACACCGACAACTTCAAGCTCCCCCACACCGGCAGCTTTGACGCGATCCGCCTGCTGCAGCGCTCCGCGCCGAAGGCGGCGGGCGAAACCGATCAGCTCGTGATCGCCGCCCAGCACGGGAAGGTGACCGACCCGGCGGTGCGGGCACGGGCCGAGCAGTTGTTCGCCAAGGTCGCCCAGGTTCCCGACGTCGCCAGCGTCGTCTCCCCGTACACGCCGCTGACCAGCCGCCAGATCGCCCCCGGCGGTCAGGTGGCGTTCGCCAACGTCACGTTCTCCAACGCGGCCAACCAGAACCGGATCACCGCCGCGCAGGCCCGCCACTTCGTCCAGACGATCACGTCGGCCTCGGGCAACGGCGTCGAGTTCGAGGCCGAGGGCAACATCGCCGAGGCCGGCAACAAGGTCAGCCAGGGCAACGGCACGGTGCTGGGCTTCATCGCCGCGGCGATCGTCCTGTTCATCGTGTTCGGGTCCGCGACAGCGATGTTCCTGCCGCTGATCACGGCCGGTCTCTCACTCGGCTCCGGCCTGTCGGTCGTTGGATTGCTCTCGCACGTGATGAACATCGCCACCTTCTCCAACGAGCTGGCACTGCTGATCGGACTGGGGGTCGGCGTCGACTACGCGCTGTTCATCGTCACCCGCTACCGGCAGGCGCTGATCCGCGGTGAAACGCGTGAGGATGCGGTCGTCGAGGCGATCGACACGTCGGGACGCGCGGTGCTGTTCGCCGGGATGATCGTGTGCATCGCGATGCTGGGGATGTTCGCGCTCGGCGTCTCGTTCCTCTACGGGGTCGCGGTCGCAGCGGCGGTCACTGTGGCGTTCACCGTGCTGGCGTCGCTGACGCTGCTGCCGGCGCTGCTCGGCATCGCCGGGGGTCTGGTCCCGCGCCGGCGTGAGCGCCGCGCGCTCAAGGAGGGCAAGCTGTCGAACAACGTCGAGTCCCCCGGGTGGGTGCGCTGGACCGGCGCCATGAGCCGTCGCCCGGCCGTGTTCGCCGCGGTGGCGGCGCTGGTGATGATCATCATCGCCGTCCCGTTCCTGTCGATGCGTCTGGGCTCGGCCGACGCCGGGACCGACCCGACGAGCACCACGACCCGCAAGGCCTATGACCTCCTGGCCAAGGGCTTCGGTCCCGGCTACAACGGTCCGCTCCAGCTCGTGGCCCAGATCTCAAGCCCGTCGCAGGCCGCCGCGTTCAAGCGCGCCGACGCCGCCGTGGCCCACACCCCGGGAGTGGTGGGGGCCACCCCGGTCCACATCCTCGCCCCGGGCGGCGGGCGACCCACGGTGGCGATCGCCAGCGTGTATCCCAGCGGCTCTCCGCAGGCGGCCTCGACCTCGGCGCTGCTCTCCCGTGTGCGCACGCAGGTCCTCCCAGCCGCGACCCGAGGCACCGGGCTGCACGTGCTCGTCGGGGGCACGACGGCGATCTTCGAGGACTTCAGCCACGTGCTGTCGGCCAAGCTGCCGCTGTTCATCGGGATCGTGGTTGCGCTCAGCTTCCTGCTGCTGATGGCCGTGTTCCGCAGCCTCGTCATCCCGCTGACCGCGGCGGTCATGAACATGCTGTCGGCCGGAGCGGCGTTCGGAATCGTCACCGCGATCTTCCAGAACGGGTGGCTCGGCGGGACCACCGGCCCGATCGAGACGTTCGTGCCGGTGCTGATGTTCCCGATCCTGTTCGGCCTGTCGATGGACTACGAGGTCTTCCTGATCAGCCGCATCTATGAGGAATGGCACCGCCGGCGCGACAACACCGAAGCGGTGGCCCACGGCCTGGCCGCGACCGGTCGCACGATCACCGCCGCCGCGGCGATCATGGTGCTCGTGTTCGCCTCGTTCATCCTCGGCGGTGAGCGGATCATCGAGCTGTTCGGCGTCGGCCTGGCCAGCGCGGTGCTGCTCGATGCGCTGATCGTGCGGTCGGTGCTCGTGCCGGCCCTGATGATCATCATCGGCGACGCCAACTGGAAGCTTCCGGTGTGGCTGAACCGGACGCTCCCGCGCCTCAACGTCGAGGGCCGTGGCCACGCCGAGGGGCGCCACCCGGTCCCCGGCGAGGGCCGGGCTGAGCCGGAGCCAGAGCCTGCCTGAGGTTCACGTTCCGCGCGCTGGTGCCCGTCACGGGGGCCAGCGCGCGGGCCAGCCCACCGCACGAGCTCGCCGGCGCGCTCGCGGACTGGCTGCTGACCTGCGCAATCCCGCGCGCGTCGCAGCTGAGCAGCGCTCGAACGTTGCGCAGTGCATTGATGGCGGGCACCGCTCCGATCCCGAGATGTGTTCCGGCGAACCCCATCGCCGCCATGGCCACCAACACACAGATTTTCCGCACCTGTCGCTCCTGGGGATGGCAGGCTCTCGCCCACCGGTTGTCGTCGTGATAACCGCCGTCGCCCCCCAGGTCGGTGGGACACCTTTAGCGTACCGGAAAACTGTGGACGGATGTCCGACTCAAGTTCCCCGGGCCCGCCGGGTGAGCTCCCCCACGCGGCCGGTTGAGCTCCCCCACGCGGCTGGCGGTCCTCATCCACCGCATCAGCCGGTCAGAACCGCGCAGGGTGCGCTGAGCGAGGCGGCTCAAGCTGTCCCACGGCGCTGTCGAAGACTCAACCGATCCTCTGACCCGCTCCTGCCCGGGTGGATCACCACCCCATCCGAGCAACCAGGAAGGCCCGACATGCGCAGCAACCTGAACCTGTCCATCCGAACGCGCCTGCTCGCGTCGTTCGGCGTCGTCGTGGCGCTCATGCTCGCCGTCGGCGGCCTCGCCATCACCCGGCTGGGTTCAGAGAACGCGCACGTGACCAAGCTGGCCTCCCGAATCGTCCCGGCGACCGACCTCGTCGGCCAGGCGTCGGCGCTGATGAACAAGTACCGCAAGGACGAGCTGCACTACATCCTCGCCACGCCCACCGACCGCGCCGGGGCGCAGGGGGTGTCCGGCGACCTCGCCGGCGACCTGCAATCGATGACCGCGCTGTTGGACCAGTACCGCTCGCAGGGCCTGATCGCCGACGCCACCGACGCGCGCCTGATGGCCCGGTTCCGCACCGACTTCGACACCTACGTCGCCAAGACGGCCGCCTTCCGCAGTCTCGCCGACAGCGGCCAGATCGCCGCCGCCGGCAACGTCGTCGGCACCGGCCCCGGCGACGCCGCCTACAACGACCTCAAGACCGCCGACACCAACTGGGAGAGCTACAAGCAGACGCTCGCCACCCGGGCGGCGGCGGCGTCCAAATCGGCCTATGGCTCGAGCCGGACCGTGATCATCGCGCTGCTGATCGTCGCCGTGCTGCTCGCGCTCGGCATCGCCCTGTGGTTCTCCCGCCGCCTGTCCCGCGGTCTCAACGCCGTCAACCGCGCTGCGGTCAAGATCGCCCGCGGCGAGATCGACCAGCACGTCGAGGTCGTCACCAACGACGAGCTCGGCGCGATGGCCACCGAGTTCAACGCGATGATCCAGTACCTACGGGAGACCACCACGGTTGCCGAGACGATCGCGCGCGGTGACCTGTCAGTGCAGCTCATCCCCCGCTCCCGCGCCGACGTGCTCGGCAACGCGCTCGCCGACATGACCGACGGCCTGCGCGACTTCATCGGGTCGATCAACCAGGCCACCAGCATGATGAACACCTCCACCCGCCAGATCGCCGGCACCTCCGAGACGGCCGGCCGGTCGGTCAACGAGGTGTCCACCGCCATCAACGACGTCGCCCACGGCAACGAGCGCCAGGTCCAGTCGATCGACGAGGCCCGCCGCGTCGCCGAGCAGGTCGCCGCCGCGGCCGAGTCGGGTGCCGCAATCGCTCAGCAGACCGCGGAGGCGGTCGACG
>JBAWFG010000109.1:0-11726 GCA_049591655.1 Solirubrobacteraceae bacterium | reverse complement strand
GACGCGTTCCCCGAGTGCGTCGCCTACGGCTTCTTCCCCCAGCGCCACCAGTCACTGCTCGAGGCCGCCCCGCTCGTGCACAACGCGGACGAGCGGATCGACGTACGCGACCTCGGGTTCGCCACCGGCTTCTACGCCGACATCATCACCGAGCTGCTCGGCTGAGCCCGGCGCCGCGCCGTGGAGCTGCCGCGTGGAGCGCGGCAGCAGCGCGAGGGCGATGAGCACCACCCCGATGCCGGCGCCCACCCCCATGACGGTCCGCACGCCGAGCAGGACGGCGAGCGGACCGGCGATCGCCTGCCCCAGCGGCAGCAGCGCCAGCGACCCCATCCAGTCATACGAGCTGACCCGGGAGAGCGCGTGGGCGGGGATGTGGCGCGCCAGCGCCGTCTCCCACCACACCTCGAACAGCGAGAACACCAGCCCTCCCACGAACGCCAGCCCGATCACGACCGCCAACGGCGCCAGCAGCGCCAGCCCGATGCTCTGCGCGGGCCAGAGCAGCGCCAGGCTCAGCCCAACCGCCAGCGGGCGCCGCGGGCGCCAGCGGATCCCGATCAGCGCGCCGGCGACGGCTCCCCCTCCGGTGACGCTCTCCAGGACGCCGAAGATCGCGGCGCTGCCGTAGAAGTCGCGGGTGATGATCGGCGTCAGGGTCACCCACATCGCATACGCGCACAGCACGACTCCGGCGAAGGCGGCGATCGTCACCCACACCCACGGCCGCGAGCCGACCTCATGCCATCCCGCGCGCAGCTCGTTGGCGACCGACTGGCGTGGCGGCTCGCTGCCGCGCGGGCGCGGGTGGATCCCGGCCAGCAGGACGGCGCTGACCGCGAACGTCGCCGCGTCCAGGCCGAAGGCCACGCCGGCGCCGAACGCCAGGACCAGCCCGGCACCGAGGGCGGGGCCGACGAGGATCGCCAGACTGGTTGTCGTCGCCGACAGCGCCCGGGCGTCCTGGGTGAGGTCCTCGGGGATGGTCTGGGGCAGCAGGCCCGTGTACGCCGGTTGAAAGAAGGCGCGAGCGGCCCCGAAGAGCACCTCGATGACGACCATCTCGGCGATCGACGCGCCGCCGAGCAGGATCAGCGCGGCCAGTGCGCCGTGCAGCAGCGCCCGGGCGATGTCGGTGGTCATCATCAGCCGGTGGCGGGGTAGGCGGTCGGCCCACACGCCGCCGAACAGCACCAGCACGATCAGTGGCAGCGACTGAGCCGCCAGCACGATGCCGAGGTCGGTTGCCGACCCGGTCCGGGCGACGATGTACAGCGCGAGCGCCACGATCACCACCTGGTCGCCGACCGCGCTCAGCGACTGTCCCAGGAACAGCAGCCGGAAGTTCCGGTGTCGCAATGCGCGCAGGTGATGGCTCATGGTCAGATCGTGCCGCCGCCCGGCCCACGGCGGATACGAGAACAGGCTCATACACTCTGAGCCATCTCCACACAGGTCTCAAACCGGCTCGATCCCGCAATCTTCCGGCTGCCGGTACAGCGGATTCGCGACGGCTATTACTCCGACGCCTATTTCGTGCTGACGCGATCGCTGCTTCAGGAGGAGGGCGAGCACCCGCACGTGACCATGCAGGTGTTCCAGAAGGAGGACTCGATCCTCGGCGGAATCGACGAGGCGATCGCGGTGCTCAAGACGTCCGCCGGGCATTACCAGGATGGCGAATGGGTCCCGGGCTGGGACCGCCTGGTCGTCAACGCCCTGCACGAGGGCGACCGCATCGCCCGTGGTGAGACGGTGATGACGATTGAAGGCGACTACACGCTGTTCGCCCACCTGGAGACGGTGTACCTCGGCTCCCTGGCTCGCCGATCGCTGATCATGCGCAACGTCGCCGAGGTCGTGGAGGCCGCGCGCGGCAAGCAGATCCTGTATTTCCCGGCGCGCCACGACCACTGGCTGGTCCAGACCGGCGACGGCTGGAGCGCCCATGTCGCCGGCGCGATCGGCGTCTCCACCGACGCCCAGGCGTCGTGGTGGGGTGGGCGCGGGGTCGGCACCGTGCCCCACGGGCTGATCGCCGCCTACGGGGGCGACACCGTCAGGGCAGCGGTCAAGTTCGCCGATCGCTTCCACGACGACATGAACATCACCGTGCTCGTCGACTTCGAGAACGACTCGGTGCACACCGCGCTCGCCGTGGCTGACGCGCTGGGGGACAAGCTGTGGGGGGTGCGGCTCGACACCTCCGAGAACCTCGTCGACCGCTCCCTGCAGGACGAGATGGGCGGCTTCAAGCCGACCGGCGTCAACCCGCGTCTGGTCGAGAAGGTGCGCGGCGGACTCGACGGAGCGGGATTCCCCAACGTCAAGATCGTCGTCAGCGGCGGCTTCACCGCCGCCCGGATCCGGGAGTTCGAGGCCCAGGACGTCGCCGTCGACGCCTACGGGGTCGGCTCCTCGCTGATCCGCGGTCAGAACGACTTCACGGCGGACGTCGTCCTGCTCGACGGGCAGCCGTGCGCCAAGATCGGGCGCGCCTACGCGCCTAACCCTCGCCTGACCCGCGTCACCTAGCTTGCGTTCCGGGGGGCGGCCGGGGGCGCTCCGTGGCGGCAACCTCGGGGTTCTGGGGGCTGAGGAGTCCTATGTAGCCATGAGCCCCCACAACCCCTGATCCGATGGGGGTGGTCGGCGGCCGGCTCAAGCCATCGGACCCCGGTGCCGATGATCTGGCAGTGGTGCGACTCGCGTTCCTCGGGGACCCCAACATCGTGGCCTGGATCCACGACTGGGTCCCGCTGCTGCTCATGGTCGCCCTCGTCGGGTTGGTGTTCGTCACCGTGCGTGCCGTCCCCCGCACGCGGCCGTCCGAGATCCGCCCGGAGCAGACCCCACCGATCGCGTGGGCGGACATCGCCGGCGTCGATGAGGCCAAGGACGAACTGCGCGAGGTCGTCGACTACCTGCGCAACCCCAAGCGCTTTCGCCGTCTCGGCGCCACCGTCCCCAGCGGCATCCTGCTGCACGGGCCCCCGGGGACCGGTAAGACGCTGCTCGCCAAGGCGGTGGCCCACGAGTCCGGTGCGGTGTTCTTCTCCCAGTCGGCCTCCTCGTTCGTCGAGATGTTCGTCGGCCTGGGCTCAGCCCGGATCCGCCGTCTGTTCCGCGAGGCCCGCCGGCACGCTCCGGCGATCGTCTTCATCGACGAGCTCGACGCGGTCGGCACCGCGCGCGGAGGCGGGAGCGACAGCCGCGAGTACGACCAGACGCTCAACCAGCTGCTCGTCGAGATGGATGGCTTCAGCGCCAAGGGCGACGTGGTCGTCATCGCCGCCTCCAACCTGTTGGAGAAGCTCGACCCGGCGCTGCTGCGTCCCGGCCGCTTCGACCGCCAGATCTTCGTCTCCCCACCCGATGTCGCGGGCCGGGAACGGATCCTGCGCGTCCACTCACGCCGCAAGCCGGTTGCCGAGACCGTCGACTACATGCTCCTCGCGCGGCAGACCGCGGGACTGACCGGCGCCGACCTGGCCAACATCTGCAACGAGGCCGCGATCCACGCCGCCCGCCGGGGCGATGTGGTGATCGAGACCGTCGATTTCGATCACGCGCTGGAGCGGATCGTGGCCGGCATGCAGTCTCGCCGCCAACTCACCGAACGTGAGCGCCGCGTGGTCGCCTACCACGAATCCGGGCACGCCCTGTGCGCCGAGCTGCTGCCGTCGCTCGATCCGGTGCACCGCATCTCGATCATCCCCCGCGGAAGCGCGCTGGGGTACACGCTCAACCTCCCCGCCGAGGACCGGTATCTGCGCAGCCGCGAGGAGCTGATCGACATGATGACCATGCTCCTGGCTGGGCGGGCCGCGGAGCAGCTCGTCTTCGGCTCGGTCACCAACGGCGCCGCCGACGACCTGCGACGCGTTGCCAATATCGCCCACTCCATGATCCATGAGTACGCGATGGGCACCGAGGTGACCTCACTGCGGCTCGCCGATCATCCTCAGTCAGACGCTGCCCGCCTCACCCACGACGCCGAGGTCCGCGCGCTCGCCGACGAGGCGTTCCGCTCGGCGCTGAACGTGCTCGGCCGCCACCGGGCCGCGCTTGAGCAGCTCGCCCGCGCGCTGCTCGAGCACGAGACAGTGGAGCGAGATGAGATCGAGCGGATCGTCGCCGGCATCCCGTACGCCCGTCCGGACCGCCGCCCCGGCGTCCACCTCGGGGTGGCGGCGGCCACCACCGAGCGGCCGGCGCCCGGCCGGTCCCCCCACAGCACCTAGGCCGGCGCCCGGCCGGTCCCCCCACAGCACGTAGGCCGGTGCCCGGCCGGTCCCCACGGCACCTAGCCCCGCGACCGGTATCCTCCGCGGCGCCATGCTGTCCGCGATCGACCACGTCGGCGTCGCCGTCGAGAACATCGACGCCGCGCTGGTGCTCTACACCGAGCATCTCGGAATGCCGCTCGTGCACCGGGAGACGGTCACCGAGCAGGGCGTCGATGCGGCGCTGCTCGACGTCGGCGACGGCCACATCGAGCTGCTGCAGCCGCTCGGGCCGGACACCGCGGTGGGCAAGTTCCTCAGTCGCCGGGGCCCGGGCCTGCATCACGTCGCCTACCGCGTCGCCTCGGTACAGGAGACCCTGAGCGCGTGTGCGGCGGCCGGCATGCGGCTGATCGACGAGACCCCCCGGATCGGCATCCGCGGCTCGCGAGTGGCCTTCCTGCACCCCGCCGCCACCGGCGGAGTGCTCACCGAGATCGTGCAGCCAGCCGAAGGAGAGCATTGAGATGAGTGATGAGAAGCCGCAGAAGATCAACATCGGCTTTCGGGGCGGGCCCGTGCTCAGCGCGCGGGTCGTTCCGTCGGAGCTGAAGACCCTCCGCGAGGCGCTGGGCGGTGGCAGCGGCTGGCATGACCTCGCCGCCGAGGACGCCACGATCGCGCTGGACCTCAAGAACGTTGTCTACGTGCTCGTGGACACCGAGGCCCACCGGGTCGGCTTCGGCGGCTGACCCGCCGCCGGGCCCGGGGCCGATCCCGGGTCAGTAGTTCCATGTAGTGCAGACCGCACGGAACCACCGATGCACCGGGTTGGGGTGGTCCATAGCCTGCCGCCCATGGCTGCGATCATCGACCTCAATCACCACGCCAGCTACGTGACCTGGCATTTCTTCTCCATGTCGGTTTCGAACCTGGTGGTCATCTTCCTGATGATCATCGTGTTCGCGGCCGCGATCCTGGCACCGTTCCCAGGACATAACCGGAAAACCGGGGGCAATCCATGAGCACGACCACCGAGCGGTCCTGGACGGTCCGGGTACGCAACCGCGCCGTCGCGGCGCTCCCCCCCGAGAAGCTGCTGCCCGACGGGCAGCCGACCTACGTTGCCTCGTGGATCTACGTCTTCGGCGTGCTGTCGCTCGCCTCGCTGGCGGTGCTGATCGGCTCGGGCACGATCCTGGCGCTCAAGGGGCCGGCCTGGTGGCACTTCTCGAGCATCGGCCACTTCTTCAACAGCGTCCACCTGTGGGGGGTGGAGCTGTTCTTCTTCTTCATGGTCATCCACCTGTGGGGCAAGTACTGGATGGCGGCGTGGCGGGGCGGCCGAGCCCGTGTCTGGATGACCGGGGCGATCACGTTCCTGGTGGCGATCCCGTGCGCGCTGACCGGCTATGTCTCCCAGCAGAACTTCGACGCCCAGTGGATCTCGACGCAGGCCAAGGACGCGATGAACTCGGTCGGGATCGGGGCCTTCTTCAACCTCCTCAACTTCGGCCAGATGTACTCCTGGCACATCTTCCTGCTGCCGCTGGCGGTGGTGGGGCTCGTCGCCGCCCACGTCCTGCTCGTGCGCCGGCACGGCGTCGTCCCGCCGTTCGAGCTCGAGGACAAGCTCAAGGCGGCCCGGATGGGCGCCGCTGACAGCGAGGTGTCCTCATGAGCTCCAGCCGCTACCAGCGTGACAACGAGGCCGCCCGGGAATGGAAGGGCGGCTACCGCCCCTACGACCTCGTCAAGGAGGCATCGATCGCGATTGGGGTGGTGACCGCGATCGCCGTCGTCCTGGCGCTCCTCCTCTCCTCGCCTGACGATCCGGCGAGCACGATCAAGCAGTGGTCGCGCAGCACCCCGATCGACTTCGTGACCACGGCCGTCTCCGAGCTCGACGGCTCAAGCGGGACGGCCACCTACGGGCCGCCTTACAACCACAACTCCGACGGCCAGCACATGGCGTTCATCCGTCCGCAGAAGTGGCTCGGCGTCAGCCATCCGATCAACGCCTCGCAGGACTACGTGCTCGCTCCGCTGCGCTCGCTGACCTCCCAGCCGGTCACCCAGGCGGCGACCTCGCTCTATGAGGCGGCCCCGGCCAAGCTGCAGACCGCGTGGACGACCAACTACACCAACGCGCTGGCCAAGGCCAAGGTCGGACCCGGGAACACCGTCCTCGTGCCCCCAGGCAGATACGGCCCCGTTCCGGTGATGATGAACTCGCTGCTGGGCTTCGCCCAGGGGGGCGGGCTCGACGGCGCCCTGCTGACGAGCCGGCAGTTCTACCAGACCGACTACACCAAGGTGCTCATGTTCATGGCCGACGGCAGCGTGCTGTCAGACCGGGCCGCGGCCGATCACCTGTCCGGTGACCAGTGGGGGATGATGAACGAGACCGGCGCCTTCCCGGGCCAGGTGTGGCTGTGGCTGTACACCTTCTGGTATCAGATCAAGCCGTTCTCGACCTCCAACAACGCCGACATCCTCGTCATGACGGTGATGACCGTGTTGAGCCTGGCCCTCGTCCTGATCCCGTTCATCCCCGGTGTCCGCTCCGTGCCGCGTTGGATTCCGCTCTACAAGCTCATCTGGCGCAACCATTACGCAGCGCTGACCCCGACCCCGGCGCCGGTGCCCAGCGAGCACCCCATGCCGCCTGCCGTCGGCCTCTCCCCGTAGGGGGAGGCCGGGCTCAGACGATCCGGTTGCGCAGGATGCCGATTCCCTCGACCTCCAGCTCGATCTCGTCCCCGGGCGTCAACCAGCGGTCGTCACCGTGTTCCAGGATGCACCCGCGCCCGACCGTGCCCGAGCCGATCACCTCACCGGCCACGAGACCGGTCGTGTTGCGCGCCGCCGCGGCGAGCAGCGCCTCCCATGAGTGGTACAAGCCACCGGTGCGGGTGTCGGTCCGCACCTCGCCGTTGACGCGGGCGACCGCCCGCATGTCAAGGTCGGAGGGGAGCTCATCCGGCGACACCAGGACCGGGCCGAGCGCGGTGGCGAAGTCCTTGCCCTTGGCGGGCCCGAGCCCGACGCTCATCTCGATCGCCTGCAGGTCACGGGCCGAGAAGTCGTTCATGATCGTGAACCCCTCGGGTCGTCCGTCGGGGCCGATGACGCAGGCGAGCTCGAGCTCGTAGTCGAGCTTGGCGGTGTCGGCCGGGCACGGGATGTCGTCCCCGTCGCCGTAGACGGCGCCGGGGTTGGTGAAGTAGAAGACCGGGATCTCGTACCAGGCCGGCGGCATCTCCCGTCCGGTCACCGCCCGCGCGTTGCGGACGTGCTCCTCGAAGGCCATGAAGTCGCGGATCGAGGCCGGGCGGCCGTCGGGATAGGGGCGCCTCATCGGGTGAACAGGGTTGAGAGCACGACCTCAGTGACGGTCCGGATGACGCCGGGAGTGGCCCGGATGCGCTCCAGCGCCGACTCCAGGCTCTTGGTGTCCTCGGCCATCACGTGCAGCAGCGCACTCGCCTCCCCGGCGACGGTATGGGCCGAGACGACCCCCGGCTCCCGCCCCACCGAGCGCTTGATCGCCTCTCCGGAGAGGCTCCCCTCGCAGTAGAGGTCGACGAACGCCTCGGCGCGCCAGCCGAACGCCTCGGGGTCGACGACCGCCGTGTAGCCGAGCACGACGCCGTCGCGCTCGAGGCGATCAAGGCGGCGCTTGACCGCCGGGGCGGACAGATGGACGTGGCGCCCGATGTCCTGAAAGGAGCGTCGAGCGTTCTCACGCATGAGCGCAACGATTCTTCGGTCGACATCGTCCATGAGAGAGCGTAGAGGCGCCGTGACACAACGTCTGGGTCTTGCGATGGCGCTCCGACACCCGGATCATTGCACACTGTGACCACTCAAACGCTTCCTCTCTCCCCGCAACCGGCAATCGACGCGATGCCGGTTCATGGCATCGACCACCTCGAACTGTTCGTCGGCAACGCCGCCCAGGCGGCCTACTACTACACCCGCGCCTTCGGCTTCACCGAGATCGCCTTCCGCGGTCTGGAGACCGGTTCCCGTGACCGTGTCTCCCATGTGCTCCAGCAGGGGCGCATCCGTCTCGTGCTCACCGGCAGCCTGACCGGCGATGACGAGATCGGCGAGCACCACAAGCGCCACGGCGACGGCATCCGCACGATCGCCCTCAGCGTCCCCGACGCGACCGCGGCCTACGAGCACGCCGTCGCCCAGGGCGCCCGCGGGATCGAGACCCCGTATGTGCTCTCCGACGACAACGGCACGGTGACCCTGGCATCGGTCCAGACCTACGGCGAGACCCGTCATGTGTTCGTCGCCCGCGGCGACTACCACGGGGCGTTCCTGCCCGGCTTCGCCGCCCGCGACGCCGCTCCGACCGGCCCCGACGGGCTGCTCGTCGGCATCGACCACGTCGTCGGCAACGTCGAGCTGGGACACATGCAGGAGTGGGTCGGCTACTACGAGCGGGTGTTCGGCATGACCGAGCTCATCCACTTCTCCGACGAGGCGATCTCGACCGAATACTCGGCGCTGATGTCCAAGGTCGTCACCGACGGTTCGGGCAAGATCAAGTTCCCGATCAACGAGCCGGCCCAGGGCAAGCGCAAGTCCCAGATCGAGGAGTACCTCGACTTCTACCGCGGAGCCGGGGTGCAGCACATCGCAGTCTCGACGACCGACATCGTCGCGACGGTCTCGGAGCTGACCGAGCGCGGCGTGCGCTTCCTGCCGATCCCCGAGTCCTACTACGTCGACGTTCCCGAACGCATCGGCGCGATCGATCACGACATCGCCGACCTGCAGCGGCTCGGGATTCTCGTCGACCGCGACGAGGAGGGCTACCTGCTGCAGATCTTCACCCATGCGGTGGGCGACCGACCGACGGTGTTCTTTGAGCTGATCGAGCGCCACGGCGCGCGTGGCTTCGGCGAGGGCAACTTCAAGGCCCTGTTCGAGGCGTTGGAGCGCGAGCAGGACCGCCGGGGAAATCTGTAAGGACCTGAGGAGGTCTGCTGATGCGCTACGAACGCAGGGGGGCGATCCCGGCCAAGCGCCATGTCGCCTTTCGTGAGGACGGGCGCCTGCTGACCGAGGAGGTGATGGGGTTCGAGGGGTTCAGTGGCAACGAATCGATCCTCTATCACCTGCAGACGCCGTGCCGGGTGAGCGATCTGGGGTCGTTCACGGCCATCGAGCGCAGCGAGTGGGTTCCGGCCGCCCACGCGCATCGACTGTTCGACACGCGGTTGCTCGGCGAGGGCGGCGACCCCGTCCTCGGCCGGCAGCTGCTCATGTACAACGCTGACGTCGAGATCGCCGTCTGCCGCCCGACGGCGCGGCAGGAGTACTTCTTCCGCAACGGGGAGGGCGACGAGGTGATCTTCGTCCACGAGGGCGAGGGGGTCCTGGAGACGACGTTCGGCAGCCTCGACTACCGCGCCCACGACTACATCGTGATCCCCCGCGGGACGACGTACCGCTTCGCGCCAGAGGGCGAGCAGCGGTGGTTGACGTTCTTCACGCCGGGCGAGATCGAGACCCCGAAGCGCTACCGCAACCGCTACGGCCAGCTGCTGGAGGGGGCTCCGTACTCACATCGGGACTTCCACCCGCCCGCGGAGCTCGTCACCCACCGGGCGGCCGGCGACCAGGAGCTCGTGGTCCGTGTCCGCGGCGGCTACCAGCGCTACGGGCTTGACTACCACCCGCTCGACGTCGTCGGCTGGGATGGGTTCGTCTACCCGTACACGTTCAACATCGACGACTTCGAGCCGATCGCCGGGCGCCTGCACCAGCCCCCGCCGGTGCACCAGACCTTCCAGGGGCCGAACTTCGTCATCTGCTCGTTCTGCCCGCGGATGCTCGACTGGGAATCGGACCCCACCCACCCGGCGATCCCGATCCCCTACAACCATTCCAACCTCCAGTCCGAAGAGGTCATCTACTACGTGTCGGGGGATTTCTCATCCCGGCGCGGGGTCGACGTGGGATCGGTGACACTGCATCCGTCCGGGCTGCCTCACGGCCCCCAGCCGGGGCTGGCCGAGAAATCGATCGGCCAGCGCAGCACCGCCGAGCTGGCGGTGATGTGCGACACGTTCGCCCCGCTCAAGCTGACACCGCTGTGCCAGGGCATCGACGACGGTCGCTACGCCCTGTCGTGGGCCGACGACGGTGATCGCCGGGAGGTGGGCGCCAGTGTTTGAGGAGGCGCAGCTCTACGCGCCGATCACCACCGCCGCTGACGGGGCGGTGACGGTCCACCTCGACGAGGACCACCCCGGGTTCGGCGATCCCGAGTACCGCGCACGCCGCAACACCATCGCCGCCCGGGCATTGGAGTGGGCACCCGGCCGGCCGATCCCTCACGTCGACTACACCGAGGGAGAGCAGGAGGTCTGGCGGACCGTCTGCCGGGAGCTGGCCATCAAGCACGAACGGCTCGCATGCGCGGAGTACCGCGCGGCGATGGCCTCTCTGCAGCTCCCGGCAGACCACATCCCCCAGCTGGACGAGGTCAGCGCGCACCTGCGCCCACTCACCGGCTTCAGTTATCACCCGGCGGCCGGCCTGGTCGGCTTCGAGGAGTTCTACGGGTCGCTGGCCGATGGCGTCTTTCATTCCACCCAGTACATCCGCCACCAGGGCCGCCCGCTGTACACGCCCGAGCCCGATCTCATCCACGAGGTGATCGGCCATGGGGGCATGCTGGCGTCCCCGCGACTGGCCGAGCTCAACCGGCTGGCCGGGCGCGCCGCCCGGCGCCTGGAGACCAAGGCCGGCCGTGATTTCTTCGCGACGGTGTTCTGGTTCACGATCGAGTTCGGGGTGCTGTGGGAGGCCGGCGAACTGCGCGCCTACGGGGCGGGGCTGCTGTCGTCCTATGGCGAGATCGAGGAGTTCCGCGGTGCTGAGATCCGCCCGCTCCAGGTTGCCGAGATGGGCGTGATGGACTACGACATCACGCGCTATCAGCCGATCCTGTTCGCCGCCGACGGCATCGAGCACCTGCTCGACGTCATCGGCTCCTTCTTCGCCGACTGCGACGACGACTCGCCGGCCCGGCTCCGCGCCGCGGCGACTGCCTGATCGCCGGCGCCGGCGCCGGTCCCGGTCCCGGCCACGACCGCGAGGGGACGCTCACGCTCGCCATCGCCAGCCGTGCGCCCTGGACCGGGTCCTCGCGGGGCGGCGCGGTGGAGCGGTCGCGGCGACCCCCGAGGAACCGCAGGACGAGGATCGCGATGTCGTCACGCTGCGCGGCGCTCGGGTCGCCGGCGAGGCTGCGCAGCCGATCGGCGAGCTGCCCCGCGTCCGCCTCCCGGGGAAGGCCGGCCAGCGCCTGCACCGGAATCCGCTCGGGCCCCGGCCCCGGGTCCGGGCGAACAGCAGCAGGCGGCGATCGATCGTCTCCACGGCGGTCACCGGCCTGACTCTAGGGGGCACGCCCGGGGAGGTGTCGTGCGGCGCTGGCGAGCGTGAGCGTCCCCACGCGGTCGTGGCCGG
>JBAWFG010000108.1:0-24509 GCA_049591655.1 Solirubrobacteraceae bacterium | reverse complement strand
GCGCCCGCCGCTGCGCCGCCGGCCCCTGACGCTGCCCCGCCGGCGCCCCCTGCCGTGTCGCCGGGAGCCGGCCTGCAGCGCATCCTGTGGGTCGACGACCATCCGGAGAACAACGCGTTTGAGGTCGAGGCGCTGCAGCGCAAGGGCGTCATCATCGATCAGGTGAGCTCCAACGACGATGCGCTCACGGCGGTCGCCTCAGGACGACCGATCGACGTCGTGATCACCGACATGGGCCGGGACACGGAGGGGCCCAACGCCGGGCTTGTCCTGCTGGCCGCGCTGCGCGAGCGGGACGTGCGGGTCCCGGTGATCATCTACGCCAGCGCCCAGGCGGTGGCCCGTACCCGCGCGACGGCTGTGGAGGCCGGGGCCTACGGGGTGACCTCGTCGGCGACCGAGCTGATGAGCCTGCTCGCCGGCCTTCCCGCTGCCGGCTGACGGGGCCGCGGTGTGGTCAGGCGCGGCTCGCGGCGCGCTCGTCGTCGGCGACCAGGCGCGGACTGTCGACGATGATCCGGCGGCGGCGCAGCGCATCGAACAGCGAATCCTGTTCGGCGAAGGCGACAAGCGTTGCGACCGCGGGTCGCATGCCGATCCGCAGCTCCTGGGGCTCGTCGGTGGCGAGCTGCCCATCGAGCTCCAGCCGCGCGCCTCCCACTCCGGCCGACACCTCGAGCACCAGCTCAGACCGGGCACCGACGACGAGCGGCTGGCGTGAGCCGCCATGCGTGGGCAGCGGCGTGACCAGGAAGGCGTCGGTGTCGGGCGCCAGCAGCGGGCCTCCGGCGGCGAGCGAGTAGGCGCTGGATCCCACCGGCGTGCTGACGATGGCGCCGTCGCCGGCCAACCGGCTGAACAGCGTCCCGTCGACGCTGATCGTCACCCGGACCTGGCCGATCCCCCCGCGGACGATGGCGACGTCGTTGATCGCAAACCGGCGTGAGCCGTCGTCGCCGGCGACCGACAGCGCGGGCAGCCGGCGCGCCGACCAATCCCCGGCGGTGAAGCGGTCAAGCGATGATCCGACGGCGTCGGCCTGCACGGCGGTGAGGACGCCGAGGCTGCCGCACGACACGCCGAGCACCGGACGGTCGACCTCGACGGCAGCGCGCACCGCCGCCAGCATCGTCCCGTCGCCGCCGATCGAGACGATCAGATCGCAGTCGGCGGCCTCGCCGAGGTCGGCCACCACCCGGTCCTGGCCGAGCACGGGCACCTGGATGACCGCAACGTCATGCTCCTGCGCCCAGTCGAACACGTGGCGCAGCGGGGTGTCGATGTTGCGCGACGGGTGGACGATCACGCCGATCGCCCGCAGCCCGGAGGCGCCGTTGGTCTGGGTTGCAGGGCCGGGATTCATGCCGTTGATTGTGACAATCGCGGGCCGTGACCCCGCTCGCGGGCGTAGCGCAGGAAGAGATGGCTGTCCCGCTCGAGCGCCCAGACGAGGTCCATCGACTGTGGTGGGGCACCCGGCGGCGGACCGGCCGTGA
This sequence comes from Solirubrobacteraceae bacterium, assembly GCA_049591655.1. Lineage (GTDB taxonomy): Bacteria > Actinomycetota > Thermoleophilia > Solirubrobacterales > Solirubrobacteraceae > Palsa-465. The sequence goes on along the minus strand of JBAWFG010000108.1, from coordinate 23,013 downwards.
TTCCGATCCCGCTGCCGCCGACGAGGGCCGGAGCCAGGGTGAGAAACAGTTCGTCGACGAGGTCCTCGGCGAGCAGTGCGTTGAACAGGCCGGGACCGCCCTCGCACAGCACCGAGCGGACGCCGTGGTCCTGGCGCAGCGAGTGCATCGCCTCGCGCAGCCCGCCCTCGCCGGTCAGCGTGTGGACGGTGAGGTGAGCGGCGGTCTCAGGCACCCGCGCGCCGGCCCCGAGGTAGAGCGCGAGCCGCGACCCGGAATCGGCGAACAACGGGATGTCATAGGGGACATCACCGCTGCGGCTGACGACGACCCCGAGCGGTTGGGGCGCCCGGCCCTGGGCGACGCGCAGGCGCTGGCGCGGCGCGTCGCGCACCAACGCGCCGTAGCGCTCGGCGCGCAGGGTGCCGGTGCCGGCCAGGATGCCGTCGCATTGGGTGCGCAGCGCCCGGAACGTGGCCAGGTCCCCGTCGCCGCCGAGCGCGCCCGAGGTGCCCTGGACCTCGGCCTTGCCGTCGACGCTGGAGACGAAATTGCACACCACGTAGGGACGCTCGTCCGGCGCCAGCGCCTCGAGCGCCAGCTCGGCATACAGGCTCTCCGGGGAGACCGGGGGGCCCGGCGGGACCGCGCGGGCGAACTCGACGGCGCCGGGCGTCGTAGACGGGGGCATGTCGGCGCAAGCTACCGGCCGACCCGCCCCGCTGCCAGCGCCGCCATCCGAACGCCCCACCGCGCGCGTACTAACTTCGCTGTTTGTGCGTCGATCGTCGAACAACGCCTCCACCCCGCCGCTGCTGGTCGGGAGGGCGCGGCGGGCGCTGCCCGCGCTCGCACTCGGCGGCTTCGGGATCGGAACCGGCGAGTTCGTCATCCTGGGCCTGCTGCCCAATGTCGCGAGCAGCCTGCACGTGAGCATTCCGCAGGCCGGTCATCTCATCTCCGCCTATGCGCTGGGTGTGGTGATCGGAGCCCCGCTGCTCACCGCTGCGGCGGTCCGGCTGCCCCGTAAGGGGCTGCTCATCACCGTCGCGCTGACCCTGGCGCTGGGGAACTTCGCCTCAGCGTTGGCCCCCGACTTCAATTCGCTGCTCGTGATCCGCTTCCTGGCCGGGCTGCCCCACGGTGCATATTTCGGCGTCGCCTCGGTGGTGGCGGCCAATCTCGTGCCCCAGGAGCGGCGCAGCGCCGCGATGGCGGTCGTGTTCGCCGGATTGACGAGCGCCAACGTGATCGGAGTGCCCCTGACGACACTCGTCGGGCAGCAGACGAGCTGGCGGGTGGTGTTCGTGCTCGTCGGTGTCATCGAGGTGCTGGCCGCGATCGCCGTCCTGGCCGTCGTGCCCGTCGACCGCGCCGACGCCGCCGGGCACCCGCCGCGCCTGCGTCAGGAGATCGGAGCTTTCCGCCAGCCGCAGATCTGGCTGTCGCTCGGGATCGCGATGATCGGGGGCGGGGCGTTGTTCGCGACCTTCAGCTACATCGCCCCGATGATGACCCACCTCGCCGGCTATCCCGCGGCGGCGATCACGCCGCTGCTCGTGCTGTTCGGGATCGGAATGACGGCCGGCAACCTGCTCGGCGCGCGGCTCGCCGACCGAGCCCTGATGCCCACGATCTATGTGGCGATGACCGCCGAGATCGTCGTCGCGGGGGTGTTCTTCTTCGCGGCACGCAACCCGTTCACAGCGGCGATCGGAATCGTGCTGTTCCCGTTCTGCGCGCTAGCGCTCCTGCCGGCCCTCCAGGTACGGATCGTCGGGCTGGCCGGTGGGGCACCCAACCTCGCTGCCGCCTCGATCCACGCGGCGTTCAACGTCGCCAACTCGCTGGGCGCCTGGCTGGGCGGCATGACGATCGCCGCGGGACTCGGCTACTCCTCCCCGAATCTGGTGGCGGCCGGGCTCGCCGGGCTCGGCCTGGCGGTGGCGATCTTCTCAGGCTGGCTGGAGCGACGGGCGCACCCGCGCAGCGCGAGCGACCCGGTGCTGTCCCACGGCTGAGCCGCCGTCCCCCGCGCCGGACACGGCCGGTCAGGAGTCGTAGCCGTCGACCAGTTCAGCGGCGTGCGCGGCGTCCATCGGGCGCCCGAGCAGGAAGCCCTGGCCGACATCGCAGCCGAGAGTGATGAGCAGATCGCGCTGCTGCTCGGTCTCGATCCCCTCGGCGACCGTCATCAGCCCGAGGTGGCGCCCCAGCGCGATCATGCCCGCCAGCAGCCCGGTCGCCTTCACCGCGCCCGGACCGGTCGCGGCCACGAACGGACGGGCGACCTTGAGCAGGTCGACGGGAAGCTGGGAGAGGCTGAGCAGCGACGAGTAGCCGGTGCCGAAATCGTCAAGCGAGATGCGGACGCCGAGGTCCTTGGCAGCGTGCAGCGACGCCAGCGCACCCGGGGCGTCCTGCAGCCCCGCGGTCTCGGTCACCTCGATGATGAGTGCCGAGGACGGAAAGGCCCCGCCGATCGCGCGCTCCACCGCGGCGGCGAACCCGGGGTGCTGGAGGTCGCGCATTGACGCATTGACGCTGATCGCCAACGGGGCTTGACGCCACCAGCCGGCAAACCGCCGGCAGGCCTCGTGCATCACCCAGCGGTCGATCTCCACGATCAGGCCGGTCTCCTCGGCGACGGGGATGAACTCGGCCGGCGCCACCAACCCGCGGACGGGATGGCGCCAGCGGACGAGGCTCTCAAAGCCGGCGAGACGGCCGCGACGGAGGCCGAACAGCGGCTGGTAGTGCAGCTCGAACTCCTCGCGCGCCACGGCGTGTCGCAACTCGGTCTCAAGTCCCAGCCGGGACACCCGCGCCGCATGCATACGGGGCTCAAACCGGGCAAGGCCGCCGGTGGCGTCACGCTTGGCGTGGTACATGGCGACGTCGGCGTTGCGCAGCAGCGTCTCGGCCTCGTTGCGTCCACTCGCGATGCCGACGCTGACGCCCACAAACAGCTCGTGCCCGTCGACCTCAAAGCGGCTCTGGAGCGCGGCGATGATCCGCCCAGCGACCGCTTCGGCATTGCTGTCGGGAGCGAGCAGCACCGCGAACTCATCGCCACCGAGGCGGGCGCACACGTCGTGCTCGCGCAGGCAGGCGCGCAGGCGCCCGGCGACCTCGACAAGCAGCCGATCCCCGACGATGTGACCGAGCGAATCGTTGACGATCTTGAATCGATCGAGGTCAAGAAACAGAACCGTCACGTCCCGCCCGCCGCGGTCGGCGCGGGCGAGCCGGTGCTCCAGCCGGTCGAGCAGCAGCGCCCGGTTGCCCAGTCCGGTCAGGGAGTCGGTGAACGCCTGCAGCGCGCGGTGACTGGATCGGGCAACCGCCAGCGCCACCTCGACGTGCTCGCCGTAGGAGGTGATCAGCTCAATGTCGGCCTCCGTCCACGAGCGCTCCGGGGCACGAGATCCCACGGCGAGCGCGCCGATCACCTCGCCCCGCTCGCGGATCGGCACCCCCATGAACGCTCGCGTTCCCGGTGGCGCGAGGGTGGACAGGCTGCTCCCCGCCTGGGGGGCGTTCCAGCAGACGACCTCACCGGCTGAGATGGCGGCACCGCTAGCGCCCTCGGTGATCGGCGCCCGCTGGCGCCAGCGATCGCCGAGCCCCGTGGATCCGTGCAGGGCGACCGCCACCATCCATCCCGGATCGGCCTGATCGACGAACCGCAGGCCGGCACAGTCGCCCCCGAGGAGCGCTACCGCGCCGTCGACGACCGCCTGGTAGATCGCCTCCGGAGCGACCTGCTCGGCGACGAGCGTCTGCACCCGGGAGACGACCTCGATGAGTCGCGCGTCGAGACCGGCGTCGGCCGGCGCCACGGTGACGGCTGTGGATCGCAGACTCACATCTTGTGTCATCGGATGCGCCGCGCACCGGCTTGAGCCGAAGCGGCAGACCGTCCGGGATCCGACAGGACAAAAGCGGAATGTGGCGCGCGACCGCGAACTATTCCCTGATGTTGCACGGCTCCACGCCCCATTCCACCGGCGCCGACCGGTCCACGACGCCCGGAGTGGACGCCAACGAGGCGTTCGAGATGGGCGTTCGATGCGAGCACGGCGATGATCTGAGCGCCGCCGAGGATGCGTACCGGGCTGCCGACGAGCTGGGACACCCGACAGCAGCGGTCAAGCTCGGGGTCCTGCTGGAGGAGCGTGACGACTTCGATGGTGCCGAGCAGGCGTTCCGGCGCGCCGATGCCCGCGGTGATGCGGTCGGCGCTTTCCATCTCGCCTGGATGCTGCAGGAGGGCGGTGACAGCGACGGGGCCGAGCAGGCCTACCGGCGCGCCGAGCTGCGCGGTCACCCGGGCGCCCGCGCGAACCTGCGCATGATGCTGGCGGGCCAGGGCCGCACCGACCCCGCTCCGGCCATGCCCGTCCAGGAGGAGCGCCGCTACCCGCCCCCCGACGCACCGCTCGCCGCCCCCGCCGACCTGCCCGTGAGCCGACCCGACGCCGAAGCCGGCCATGTTTCGACCACGCTCGATCTCTCCGAGGAGGCAGCGGACGCCCTCGCCGCCGCGCTGGCGCGCTCGGTGCTGGCCGACGCGGTGACCTCCGGCCGGATCTCCCCCGCCGAAGCCGCGGTGCAATCGGCGGCCGAGCCCGATGACGATGCCGGGGTGCAGTCGTCCGACCCTGACGACGACGATGACGCCTACATCGAGCCGCCGACCGCGGAGCTCGGTCGCCCGCTGCGTGCGGTGCCGCGCCGGGAGGCCGTGCACAGCCGGACGGGCGCACTCTCCACCGCCTCCGGACGTGCCACCCGACCGCCGCGCAGGCGCCGTGCCAAAGCGACGAAGAAGGCCGAGCCCCCGGCGGGGCTGATGCGCCGGGTGCTCGGCGTCGTGCTGCCGGTCGTTGCCTTCGGCGCGGCATTCAGCGCCGGCGCTTCGACCCGGACCCAGGCCCCGGTGCCCGTCCAGCTCGCCCCCGCGGCCAGCCTCTCACGCCAGGCCGCGACGGTGACGCCGATCGCGTCGGTCCCGGCGCCCGCCCCGCTGCCGCGTCAGACAAAGCCGAAACCGAGCCCGACCGCCACCCACACCACCGTGCCCGCCGATCGCGGCATCGTCGTACCGCTTCCCCCGATCCGCGTCAGCACGCGCGCCCGGTCACCCAGCGCCACAACGGGCAATTCCACCACCACGCGGGCGAACACGACCGCAGCCGGGACCGGCGGCACGTCGGTCACCGCGCACGCGACCGGGGCCGGGAGCGGCGGCACCGGGGGCTAGATGGTCTGGGCCCGGGCGGGATCCGGAGCGGCTCAGCCGATCCGGTAGCCGACGCGGCGCAGCTGCGCGAAGGCGGAGTTGAGCGTGCGCCCGGCGATCACCAGGGTGCTCTGTGCCCTGCCGTAGGCGAGCGCGTCCTGGTGCGCGGCGGCGCGGGCGAGGTCGTGGTAGGCGGCGGCGTCAAGCTGCAGTGCCGAGACGACGGCGGGGTTGGCCACGCTCGTCCCCGCCGTGCTGATCTGGCCGACGGCCGATGCCGCTTGGCTGTGGGCGCGGGCCAGCGCGGTCGCAGCACGGATCCGCGTCGGGATGTCACCCGCCTGCAGACCCGGGCCGTCGGCCCGCCGCTCGGCGTTGAGCTGGTTGAGGATCTGGTTGAGGGCGAGCGCGTACCCGGTGTCGACACCGAGTGACAGCGGCGCGCCGGTGGTGACCTGAATGCTGCCCAGCACCCGCTCACATCCGCTGGTGAACGGCACGCTCGGACTTGCCGAGACGCATACCCCGGTGATCGTGCCGAGCGTCGTCGGCAGCACGTACACCGACTCCGATACCGGCCGCCCCCGCGGCGCAAGGTTGAGGAAGCGCAGGTAATTGAGCGCGCCGAGGCGAACGACCTGCGGCTGCGGCTCAGGCGAGAGCACCGCGCGCAGACGCTCGGGCAGCAGTGACGGATCAGGCGGATGGGCGGTCCCGATGGTGAGTGTCCCGGACGCCCCCTCCGCTGAGCGCAACTCGACCTCGTCACTGAGCGGGAACCGGGAGACGGGCCGAGCCGGCGTCAGGTGCCAGCTCGACGGATAGTCGACCTTGAAGTTCGCCACGGCGGCCTGGCGGTCCAGTGGACGAGGTGATGCGGCGCTGCGGGGAAGGCCAAAGTGAGCCCACGCGAAACCGATCGCCGCGACGACCACGACGGTGAACAGCATCCGGGGCGCGGTGCTCATCGCCGCGAGCATAACCCCGCCTCCCGGCCTGATCCACGGCTGCACGACAGCCGTCACCGCGGGTCGGTCAGCGGGTCTCGGTGCGCTCGCCGACGTCCGCGCCGGCGTATTCGAGGGTGCCGGCGGGGATGATCACAAGCGCATCCGCGGCGTGCTCCTCAGAGACCGTCTGCCGCCGGCGACCGAAGACCGGCTGGCCCTTGGCCGGGATCGCAGACGCCAGGCCGGCCACCACACAGGCCGCCAGTCCGAAGATGAACGCCGAGGAGAGCGCGCTGGAGAACGGCCCGGAGATGACCGACGGGAAGAACGTGTGCCCGAGCAGGATGTGCTGCTGGTGGACCGACACATGGTGAATGCCGGGACCGAGCAGGGTCTGGACGGGGTTGTAGCCCAGGAACGCTGCGAACAGCGTCGCCACCGGGGGCAGATTGGCCGCCTTGGCAGCGACCGCGTGGGACACACCATGCTGGGTCAGCCCGACGTAGAGCGAATGATGCAGGCCGCCGGAGAGCCCGACGATCATGAGGCTGAAGAAGATGCCGATCGACAGCACCATCGCCGAGTTCATGAACGTGGCGGCCATGCCGCCGCCCGCCCCTCGCTGGTTGGCGGGCAGGCTGTTCATGATGCTGGCGCGGTTGGGCGAGAAGAAGATGCCCATGCCGAGGCCGTTGAGGATGATCACCAGCGCGAACACCGGATAGGAGAAGTTGACCGGAAGCAGCGCGAGCAGCAGGAATGAGAGCGCGGCCAGCGCCATCCCCGCGACCGCGAACGGCCGCGGCCCCATGCGGTCAGAGAGCGCACCGGCGATCGGCCCGGCGAACAGCATCCCGGCGACAAGCGGCAGCAGATAGATGCCGGCCCACAGGGGGGTGTCGGCGAAGCTGTAGCCGTGGCGGGGCAGGTAGATGCCCTGCAGCCAGATGATCAGCACGAACTGCAGCCCGCCGCGGCCGATGCCCGATAGCAGCGATGCGAGGTTGCCGGCCGTGAACGCGCGGACCTTGAACAGATCAAGATGGAACATCGGCTGCTCGGCGCGCGTCTCGATGAAGCAGAACATCACCAGCACGATGAGGCCGCCGCCGATCTCGGCGATGACCTTCGGGCTCGTCCAGCCCATCGTGTGGTGGCCGTAGGGCTGGATGCCGTAGGTGATGCCGACCATCACCGCGATCAGCCCGACCGCGAACGTGAGGTTGCCGAGCCAGTCGATCTTGGCCGGCTTGCGCTCAGACAGGTCGCGCAGCTTGGCAAAACCCCAGATGGTGCCGAGGATCCCGAACGGCACCGAGACCAGGAACACCGCGCGCCAGGCAACCGGGGCCAGCACGCCGCCGAGGACGAGCCCGATCGACGAGCCCGCCACCGCGGCGACGCCGTTGATGCCCAGCGCCAGTCCGCGCTGATTGGCCGGGAAGGCGTCGGTGATGATCGCGCTCGAGTTGGCGAACAGCATCGCCCCGCCGACGCCCTGCAGCGCCCGCATGATGATCAGCCACATCGCGCCGGAGCTGCCCTTCATCCAGGTGACCGCCAGCAGGATGCTGAACAGCGTGAAGACGGCGAACCCGAGATTGAAGGTGCGTGCGCGACCGTAGATATCGCCGAGGCGGCCGAGACTGACCACGAGCACGGCGGTGACGACGAGAAAGCCGAGGATCAGCCACAGCAGGTAGTTGGTGTTGCTGGGCTGAAGGGGATCGATGTGGATCCCCTTGAAGATCGCCGGGAGCGAGATGAGCAGGATCGAAGCGTTGATCGTGGCGATCAGGACGCCGAGGGTGGTGTTGGAGAGGGCGATCCACTTGTAGTGGTCGGGAACCGGCTTGCCGTGATGGTCAAGCCGCTGCGCCGGGATACCGGTCGGTGCGGGCTGGGCTCCGGTGGGCGGTGCTCCGTTCGTGCTCAAGGACGTCCTTTCAAGGCCGGCACCGAGCGCTGGGACCCGTGCCTGGCTGCCATTGCTACTTCACGTTTACGTAAAGAATAGCTTACCCGGAGGAGTCGTCCGCTTCGGCGGGCGCGACCCGTCCGTCGGGGCGCAGCGTGAACCCGTGGAGCCCGAAACGCCGGGCCAGCAGCTCCGGGATCTGCCGGCGCTGGACCGCGGACACCGACCGGTCCCCGGGCGACTCCTCGGTCAGCGCGAGGCCGCTCCAATCGCTGAGCGACAGGCGAGAGCCGTCGGCGGCATGACGGGTGACGATCAGGCCGGTGACGAAGGGGGACCGGGGATGCGAGGCGGTGAACCAGTTGCTCGTCTCCACATCGACCGGCGGCACCGGCTCCGGAACGAACCCGTACAGATCACCCCACTCGTCTCCCCGTTGCGACTGCAGCACCCATTCGGGCCCGTCGGTCACGATCCGCACCCGCCAACCCGCCTGGTCATAGGGCCCGCCGGGAGCGAACGGGATCGGCTCAAGCAGCGTCCCGGACCCGAAGCCGGCGTCGGCGAGCCAGATCTCGCCGCTGTGGCGCACGCGGAGCACGAGGTGGGTGCGGGGGCTCACCGCCCCGGCCGGACGGCCGAGCCGCACCCGGCCGAGGATGAGGTCGACCTCAGCACCCAGCGAGCGCAGCGCGCCGGCGAGCAGCAGGTTGTGCTCAAAGCAGTAGCCACCCCGGCGGCGCGTCACCAGCTTGGCCACGAGTGCGTCGGGGTCCAGCGAGACCGGGACCCCGCGGTGGGGGTCGAGGTTCTCAAACGGGATCGAGACGACGTGCGCGCGGTGCACGGCGGCCAGGCCGGCGGCGTCCAGGGAAACGGGCCCCGTGCCCACCCCCATGCCCACCCCGATGCCCAGCCCGGTGCCCAGCCCGATGCGATCCAGGTAGGCCGACAGGTACTCGCCCATCGGCCCGAACGCTATCCGCCGTTGACGGTCAGCATCGTGGCGCTGGCCGCGGGTACTCGCACCGTGTAGACGCCGTCGGACGGGTTGGCCGTCTGGTGCGGCGTCGGCCCGGCGAGCACGCCGGTGTTGGTGACCGCCCCGAACGTCTGGCCCCCGAGCGTAACGCCGCTCGTCGCGTGAGGGCTGCGGGCGCGCAACTGCTCCACCGCCGCGGGCCCGTTGGCGCCGGCGATCCGCAGCCGCAGCGTCTCCGGGCGACCGAGGGTCTTGTTGATCGCCACGACGTGGATGATCCCGGTCGGCGCCCGCGTCGCCCAGAGCTTGACCCCGGCGGGGACGGCCGAGGACAGGCGCAGCAACCGCGCGCCCGGGGGGGCCGCCTGGGCGAACATGACCATCCCGTAGAACTCCGGATGCACGGCAATCCGCCACTGGCCACCGGTGAACGACGGACCGAGGATCTCGTTGATCGTCCCCGGAACACTATGGATGTTGACCCCGTTGACGCCGAGCCGAGCCATCTCGAACAGCGTGTCCAACAGCCACAGCGCCGAGGTGAACGTGTCGCTCACCCCACGCGTGCCGCCGCACGAGATCCCGTTCATCTCATCGATCCGCAGCGCCGCACCATGGCTCCGGGCAACGGTGAGCAGCGGGGCGACGCGCAGGGCGAGCCCGTGCGAGGCCTGATCGGCCAACAGCTGCGGGATCGTCACGATCGTCGCCTTCGTGCAGTGCTTGAGCGGGTAGGCGTGGACGGTCACGAGCTTGACCCGAGGCTCGTGGCGAAGGAAGTACCCCAGTCCGGCCAACCACTCGGGCCCGCCGCTGCTGGGGCCAGCCAGTGGGACGGCGGGCAGGCCGCCACCAAGGGCGGAGAAGTCGCCGGTGTAGGCCGGGATGTTGTAGCCGCGCGGACGGCCGAGCACCTGCGCCCCTGCCGGGGACTTGTACCAGCCGAAGCTCCCGTAGAGCTCGGGCTCGTTGCCCAGTTCCAGCGCATCGATGTAGGAGCGGCCGATCTGCCCGACCATGGCGTTGGCCTCGGCGGCGGCGACGGCGCGGCTGTTGGCCTCCAGGTCGACGCCGAGGATGAGCCGCGCCCGCAGGATGCTGGCCAGCGAATGGGCAACCCTCATCCAGGTGCGGGTGAGGGTGTATCGAACGCCGCCCGGTCGCGCCAGGTGGGTGACCGGCCACCAGGACCAGTCGGTGCTGTCGCCGCCGATCCGCAGGACGGGGCTCTGGGCCGGCGCGGTGTCCTCGATCAGGTGCACGAGCACCGGATCGATGGCGTTGGGATTGGAGCCGGCGTACTGCTCGAGCGCCTTGAGCTCGATCGAGAGCCCGACGAACCCCGGCGGCAGCGGCTGCGCGTAGGGAGCGCCGCTGACGCCGATCGCCTGAGCCCGGGCTCCGGTGCTGCCCATCGCCAGGACGGCGACCACGACGACCGCAACTAGCAGCAGCGCGATGGCCGTCCTTGCCAGCGGCCGGCGGAGGATCCCTGAATCCATGGACGCCATGACGGTAACGAATTCGCCGATCGGCGGCCCCATCGCCAGTCAGGCTCAGGCCCCGTGCTTGAATCGGCGCGATGAGCGAATCTCTCAGCGCCGAAACCATCCACATCTCCGGCCACGGCGGTGACGACATCGAGGCCTACGTCGCGCGGCCGGCTGGCGACGACCGCCGAGGCGGGGTCGTGGTGATCCATCACATGCCCGGCTATGACCGGGCCACCAAAGAGATCGCACGGCGATTCGCCGAGCTCGGCTATGACGCGATCTGCCCCAACCTCTACTGGCGAGAGGCCCCGGGCGCGGCCCCCGACGACGCGGCGGCGACGGCGCGTGCCCAGGGCGGCGTGCCCGACGAGCGCCTGATCGGCGACGTCGGGGGCGCGGTGCAATGGCTGCGCTCGGAGCCGACGTCCAACGGCAAGGTCGGCGTGATCGGCTACTGCTCCGGCGGGCGCCAGTCCGTACTGGCCGCCTGCAACCTCGAGCTCGATGCCGCGGTCGACTGCTACGGCGCGTTCGTCACCGGCACCCCGCCGGAGGGCTTCCCGCTGAAGGTCACCAACCTCGTCGACCAGCTGCCCAACCTCGGGTGCCCCCTGCTCGGCCTGTTCGGCAACGAGGACGCCTACCCCAGCCCCGAGCAGGTGAACGAGCTCGACGAGATCCTCACCCGGGAGGACAAGCCGCACGAGTTCCACCGCTATGACGACGCCGGACACGCGTTCTTCTCCGTCGATCGGCCCTCCTATCGGGTGGCGGCGGCCAACGACGGCTGGGAGCGAATCCAGACCTTCTACTCGACCCACCTCGGAGGCTGAGCATGTGCACCTACGCGACGATCACCACCGCGCTCGACGGCAGCGCCAAGGGGCCCAGCAGCAGCTGGTTCCACGTCACCGACGGGACGGTGTACTTCGACCATCCGGTGCACGCGATGGCCGAGCACACGCTCAACATCGACTTCGCCGATCCGGCCAAGGGACCGGGCGCCCGAGTCGCGGTGGAGCTGACGGCCGCCTCGGCGCGGGAACTGGTGGCGGCGATCGAGGCCGCCCTGGAGTCCGCGCCGGCAGAGCTGACCGCCTGACGGCGTTGCCACGGCCGCGGGTCCGGCAACCGTGGCAAGCTCCCGGGCATGTCGCCGCCCCTGCCCTTTGATCCGATCGAGGAGGCGGGGCGCCAGTGGCGTGCGCATTGGCCTGGCTCGCCGGTGGCGGCGATGATGGCGGTGACCTCGGTGATGCGGGCGCAGCAGATCCTGCTCGGCCGCCTCAACGAAGCCCTGGAGCCGTTTGACCTGACCTTCGCCCGGTACGAGGCTCTGATGCTGCTCGACGTCAGCCGGGCCGGCGCCCTGCCGCTCGGCAAGATGGGCGACCGGCTCCAGGTCCATCCGGCGAGTGTCACAAACCTCGTCAACGGGCTCGAGCGCGCCGGCTACGTCCGCCGCGAACCCCACCCGACCGATCGGCGCACGACGCTGGCAGCGATCACGCCTCCGGGACGCGAGATCGCCGCGCGGGCCACCGAGGCCATGCACGCGACCCGGTTCGGCACCGCGCCGCTCAGCGACGAGCAGCTGGTCGTGATCACGGAGGTCCTGCGCAGCGCCCGCATGGGCGCGGGCGACTTCACCCCATAATCACGCTCATGTCCGAGCAGCCCGACCCCGAGGTCATCGCCTTCGCCACCAAGCTGTTCGGCCTGGCGCGCACCGGCGAGACGCGCCAGCTGATCGCCTACGTCGAGGCCGGCGTCGACGCCAACCTGTCCAACCACAAGGGCGACAGCCTGATCATGCTGGCCGCCTATCACGGGCACGCCGACACTGTGCGGGCGCTGCTGGAGCGCGGCGGGGATCCCGACCGACCCAACGACCGGGGGCAGACGCCGCTGGCCGGCGCTGTGTTCAAGGACGAGCCGGCCGTCGTGGAGGCCCTCGTCGCCGGCGGAGCGGATCCAGACGCCGGCCACCCCTCCGCGGTCGCCACCGCGCAGATGTTCGAGCGCTCGGACCTGCTGACATTGTTACAGCGGTCTGAGTAAAAGGACGCAGACCGGCCGCGTCATTTCGCCTAGGCGGTATGAACGCCACCCGGAAGACTCCCCCCATGAGCTCGGCACGGTCCACCAAGTGGGGGAACTGGCCGGGGGGGCACGCTTAGGCGCAGTCCCGCATCCTGACCTGGACTACGGACCGGCAGCGGCAGCCGCATCCACACCGGTTACGGATCGAAATAAGGAGGAGCTCCCGGGGGCGCGGGGCTCCTCCTTTTTTTTGGTGCAGCGACCGGGGGCGGGCGGCGCCGGTCGCACCGCACCGCCGTACCGCACCGCACCGCACCGCACCGCTCAGAGACTGTCGATCGCCGCGTTGAAGGTCGGGCTCGGCCGCATCACGCGCGACGCCTGGTCGACGTCCGGGTGGTAGTAGCCGCCGATCCTCACCGGCGAGCCCTGGACCTCGGCGAGCTCGGCGACGATCGTCTCCTCCTCGTCTGAGAGGCGGTCCGCGAGACCGGTGAAGCGACCCGCGAGCTCCGGGTCGTCGGTCTGGTCGGCCAGTTCCCGGGCCCAGTACAGCGCCAGGTAGAAATGGCTGCCGCGGTTATCGAGCTCGCCGGCCCTGCGTGAGGGGGAGCGGTTGTTCTCCAGGACGCTGCCGGTCGCGCGGTCCAGCGCGGCGCCGAGGATCCGGGCCCGCGGGTTGTCGGTCTTGTCGGCGAGCATCTGCAGCGAGACCGCAAGCGCCAGAAACTCCCCCAGGGAGTCCCAGCGCAGGTGGTTCTCTGACTCGAACTGCTGCACGTGCTTGGGGGCCGACCCGCCGGCGCCGGTCTCAAACAGGCCCCCACCGTCCATCAGCGGGACGATCGACAGCATCTTGGCGCTGGTGCCGAGCTCCAGGATCGGGAACAGGTCGGTGAGATAGTCGCGCAGGACGTTCCCGGTGACCGAGATCGTGTTCTCCCCGGCCCGCACGCGCTCCAGCGTGAAGCGCGTGGCGTCGGCGACATCCCGGATCTCGATCGCCAAGCCGTCGGTGTCGAGCTTGGCGAGCTCCGCACGGACCTTCTTGAGCACCTCGGCGTCGTGGGCGCGCGTCTCATCAAGCCAGAACACCGCCGGCCAGCCGGTGTCCCGGGCGCGGGACACGGCGAGCTCGACCCAGTTGCGAATCGGCGCGTCCTTGGTCTGGCACATCCGCCACAGGTCCCCCGTGTCGACCTCGTGCTCCAGCAGCGTCGTGCCGTCACCGTCGAGCACCCGGACCGTCCCCGGTCCGGCGATCTCAAACGTCTTGTCGTGCGAGCCGTACTCCTCGGCCTTCTGAGCCATCAGCCCGACGTTGGGCGTCGTGCCCATGGTCGTCGGATCAAACGCCCCGTTGCGCCGGCAATCGTCCAGCGTCTCGGCGTAGAGGGCGGCGTAGGAATGGTCGGGGATCACGTACTTGGTGTCCCGCAGCTCGCCCTCGCGGTCCCACATCTGCCCCGAGGAGCGGATCGCGGCGGGCATCGAGGCGTCGATGATCACATCGGAGGGGACGTGGAGACCCGTGATCCCGCGGTCGGAGTCGACCATCGCCAGCCCCGGCCCATCGGCGTAGGCGGCGTCGATCGCGGCGGCCACCGCGTCGCGGGCGTCGTCGGGGAGGCGGTCAAGCGCGGTGAGCAGCGCTGCCACGCCGTCGTTGGCGCTCACCTGGGCGGCGTCAAGCGCGGCCCCGTGCTCGCCGAACACCGCCGGGAAGTAGGCCCGCACCACGTGGCCGAAGATGACCGGGTCTGACACCTTCATCATCGTCGCCTTGAGCTGAACGGAGAACAGCACGCCCTGTTCACGGGCGTCGGCCACCTCGGCGGCAAGGAATGTGTCCAGCGCCGCCCGCCGCATAACGGCAGCGTCGAGCACCTCTCCGGCGAGCACCGGGAAGTCGGGCTTGAGGACCGTCACGGCACCGTCGGGGGCCACGTGCTCGATCCGCACCGTGCCCTCTGCGCCGACGGTCACCGAGCGCTCGGTCGACCGGAAGTCGCCGTCGGTCATCGTCGAGACGTGCGAGCGTGAGCCCGAGGACCACTCGCCCATCGAGTGCGGATGCTTGCGTGCGTAGGCCTTGACCGACTCCGGGGCGCGGCGGTCGGAGTTGCCCTCACGCAGGACGGGGTTGACAGCACTTCCCTTGACGTTGTCGTAGCGCGCCCGGATCTCCCGCTGCTCGTCGTCGGCGGGATCGCCCGGGTAGTCCGGGATCGCGTAGCCCTGCTCCTGGAGTTCGGTGATGGCGGCCCGCAGCTGGGGAACGGAGGCCGAGATATTCGGCAGCTTGACGATGTTGGCGTCCGGGGTCTGGGCCAGGTCGCCGAGCTCGGCAAGGTCGTCGGAGACGCGACGGTCGTCGTCGAGACGGTCGGGGAACTGGGCCAGGATGCGGCCGGCCAGCGAGATGTCGCGCAGCTCCACGTCGACACCGGCCACGGCGGCGAAAGCCCGCAGGATCGGAAGCAGCGACAGCGTGGCCAGGGCCGGCGCCTCATCGGTCTGGGTGTAGATGATCTTCATTTGCGCTCACCCTACCCGCCGTTGCGTGCGCGGCGTCATACGCAGAACGGCGCTCAGGCGCTCAGACCGCTCAGGCGTCGACGCTCAGGCGTCGATCTTCCAGCTGCCGTCCGGCTCATGCACGAGCCGGGTTGGCTTGCCGTTGGCCTCCAGAAAGCCCTTCAGCGTCCCCTGACTGGCGACGATGTCCGACGCCTTGACCGTGGCGACCGAGCCCTTGATCGTCACATCGCGGACGTTGGCGTGAAGCAGACCCGTCTTGGCGGAGGCGGGCAGATGCCGGCTGATGAGCTCGACGATCCGGGGGCACGAGTAGCCGGGCAGGGTGTGGGCGAGCTTGCGCTGGCCGGCCGCGCTGGCCAGCGAGCAGAAGCCCTGCCCGTCGGCGCTGGCCAGGTCGGCAAGCGCCTGGTGCACGGTCTGCTTGATCTTGGCCGCGTCGTTGGCGCCTGACGAGCCTGAACCCGAGCCGCCACAGCCGGCGAGCATGAGCGCGATCACGAAGACACAGGCGAGCGCAAAGAGTCGTGTCCGAAGTCCGGTCACGCCGGATGACCCTAGCGAACCGGCCCGGGGGCGAGTCCGGCGCCCCGGTGCGCTCTGCGACGATGGGCGACGACCGCCACGAAAGGAGCGTCCGATGCCCGACGACCGCCCTCCCCTCCCGCCGTTCACCGCCGAGACGGCCGCCACCAAGGTGCAGGCCGCCGAGGACGGGTGGAACTCCCGTGATCCCGAGCGCGTATCGCTGGCCTACAGCGCGGACTCGGTGTGGCGCAACCGTGACACCTTCGTCTGCGGGCGCGCCGAGATCGTCACCTTCCTGACCGCCAAGTGGGAGCGCGAGCTTGACTACGCGCTGCGCAAGAGCCTGTGGACCCACGACGGCAACCGGATCGCGGTGCGATTCCAGTACGAGTGCCGCGACCGCGACGGCCGGTGGTGGCGCAGCTACGGCAACGAGCTGTGGGAGTTTGACGAGCACGGCCTGATGACCCGCCGTGAGGCGAGCATCAACGATCTCGCCATCGAGGCCTCGCAGCGGCGGATCTTCGGTCCCCGCCCCGAGAGCGAGCGGGGCATGGAGATTCCGGTGCGATAAGCCCGATGGCCCATCTCAAAGGCCTAAGATCTCTCACATGGAACGGCGCATCGTCTATCTCTCCAGACTGACGAGGCTGCCGCTGCTCGGCGCCGACGGCGCCGACGTGGGGCGTGTCGTCGACGCCGTCGTCGACCTCGGCTCCAAGCCGCCGCGGGTCAACGGCCTGGTGGTGGCGGTGCAGCGCCGGCGCGTGTTCGTGGGCATCGGCCGGATCGGCGAGATCGGCGCCGAAGGGGCCCGGCTCCGCCGCGGCTCGGTCAACCTGCGCCAGTTCGTGCTGCGCGACGGCGAGCGGCTGCTGGCCGGCGAGCTGCTCGGCAAACGCTTCAAGGGCAGCCGGGTGGTCGATATCGGCCTCACCCCGGCGCCCGAGCAGGCCGGCTGGGAGGTGGCGACGGTCGCCCTCGCCGGACGCCGGGTGCCGGGTCTGCGGCGCGCCCCCGAGGTCGTGGACTGGTCTGAGGCGGGTGAGCTGTTCGCGTCCGAACGGCCGGTCGACCGCCAGGCCGCCGAGATGGCCGGACTGCACCCCGCCGAGATGGCCGGCGCGCTGCGCCGGTTGCCGCTCAGCCGCCGGCGGGTGCTCGCCGCCGAGCTCGAGGACGACCGCCTTGCCGACCTGCTGGAGGAGCTGTCCGAGGACGAGCAGGTCAAGCTCATCGAGGGTCTCGACCTCGAGCGTCTGGCCCGGGTGCTCGACCAGATGGAGGCCGACGACGCCGCCGACCTGCTCGGGGAGTTCTCGGCCGGCCGCCAGGCCGAGCTGCTGCACGCGATGGACCCCGAGGAGGCCGAGCCGGTGCGCCGGCTGCTCACCTACCAGCCTGATACGGCGGGCGGCCTGATGACCCCCGAGCCGGTGATCCTCGCCCCGGACACGACGGTGGCCGAGGCGCTGGCCCGGGTGCGTGACCCATTCCTGCCGGTGCCGCTCGCCTCGGCGGTGTTCATCTGCCGCCCGCCGTTGGAGACCCCGACCGGCCGCTACGTCGGCAACGTCGGGATCCAGCGGCTGCTGCGCGAAGCGCCAAGCAAGCCGCTCGGGCGTTGTGTCGACGAGGAAGTCGAGCCGGTCGACGTGGGCGCCAGCGACCGGGAGGTGGCGGCCCAGATCGCCGCCTACGACGTCGTGTCGCTGGCGGTGGTCGACGCGGCCGGCCGGCTCGTCGGCGCGGTAACGGTCGACGACGTGCTTGACCGGGTCCTGCCCGCCAACTGGCGCATGTCGCTGTCGGAGACCTGATGGCGCGCCACGACGATCTCAGCACCCCACGCGGGACGCCGGGCGGCCCGGTTTATGACCCCGACGCGTTCGGCCGCTTCGCCGAGCGGCTGGCGCGGTTCCTGGGCACCGGGCGCTATCTCGTCGGCCAGACGCTGGTGGTGATCATCTGGATCATCCTCAACGTCGTCGGGATCGTCAGCCACTGGGATCCCTACCCCTTCATCCTGCTCAACCTCGGCTTCTCCACGCAGGCCGCCTACGCGGCGCCGCTGATCCTGCTGGCCCAGAACCGGCAGGCGGATCGCGACCGCGAGGAGGTCGAGCGCGACCGGGCAACGAACGCCCGCGCACTGGCCGAAACGGAGTATCTCGCCCGTGAGATCGCCGCCGTACGCCTCGCCGTCGACACCAAGCCCGACCGCGACGATGTGCTCAACGCGGTCGAGCGCCTCACAAACGCGATCGAGCGGATGGCCCCGGACCTGGTCGACACCGACAGCGGTTAGTGGTCTCTCCCCCGCCCGTGCGGGGGGACGAGTCAGCGAAGGAGGAGCGGGGCGTGCCCGGGCGAGCACGCCCCGCTGATTGCCTGGCTGGTTGCTACAGGCCTGCTTCGCTCAGGACGTCAGACGCCAACCGTCGCGCCGACCGCCTGCTCGATCTTCTCGCCGATCTCCGGGTCGATGTTCTTCCAGTACTCGAACGCTCGGGCCAGCACCTTGTCCGAGACGCCGTCGGAGAGGTGGCCGGCGATGTTGCCCACCAGTCGCTCCCGGGCGTCGTCATCGAACACGTCGCGGATCATCGTCCGAGCCTGGACGAAGTCGTCGTCATCGGCGTGAGGCGTGTAGGCCGAGCGCACCATGTTGCCGTCCGCGGCCCACAGACCGGCATCGTCGGTCACCGACGGATCGGCCTTGGGGCCGCCGTAGGAATTGGGGGCATAGACGGGATCTGAGACGTTGACCGTCCGCCCAACGCCGTCCTTGCTGTAGCTGTGGACCGGCGCCTGCGCGGCATTGACCGGGATCTGCTTGTAGTTGACCCCGAGCCGGGCCCGGTGCGCGTCGGCGTATGAGAATCCTCGCGCCAGCAGCATCTTGTCCGGGCTCAGCCCGATCCCCGGGACGAGGTTGTTGGGCTCAAACGCCGCCTGCTCCATCTCGGTGTGGAAGTCGGTGACGTTGCGGTCCAGCGTCATCGTGCCGACCTTGACCAATGGGTAATCCGAGTGCGGCCACACCTTGGTCAGATCGAAGGGGTTGAAGCGATACTCGCGAGCCTCCTCGAACGGCATGATCTGCATGTACAGCGTCCAGCTGGGGAAATCGCCGTCGCGGATCGCCTCGAACAGATCCTTGCGATGCTCGTCGGGGCTGGAGCCGGCGAGCTGGTCAGCCTCCTCCTGGGTGAGGCACTCAACGCCCTGGTCGGTCTTGAAGTGGTACTTGACCCAGAACTTGTCGCCGGCGGCGTTGACCCACATGTAGGTGTGGCTGGAGTAGCCGTTCATGTGACGCCAGCTCTTGGGGATGCCGCGGTCGCCCATCAGCCAGGTCACCTGATGTGAGGACTCAGGCGACAGCGTCCAGAAGTCCCACTGCATGTCGTGGTCACGCAGGCCGTTGTCGGCACGCCGCTTCTGGCTGCGGATGAAGTGCTGGAACTTCATCGGATCGCGGATGAAGAAGACCGGCGTGTTATTGCCGACCATGTCGTAGTTGCCCTCGGGCGTATAGAACTTCAGCGAGAAGCCGCGGGGGTCGCGCCACGTGTCGGGGCTGCCGCTCTCGCCGGCCACCGTGGAGAAGCGCGCCAGCATCTCGGTCTTGACGCCCGGCTGGAACAGCGCGGCCCGCGTGTAGGCGCTGACGTCCTCAGTCGTCTCGAAATGTCCGAAGGCGCCGGCGCCCTTGGCGTGCGGCTGCCGCTCGGGGATCCGCTCGCGGTTGAAGTTGGCCATCTGCTCGATCAGGTACTGGTCCTGGAGCAGGATCGGGCCGTCGGGGCCGACGGTCAGCGAGAACTCGTCGCTGGCGACGGGAATGCCGGCGTCGGTGGTGGTGCGAGGTGGCGTATCGCTCATACGGGGCAAAGCTCCTTGTGTGTTGCTGAAGAGCGCGGCTCATCGGCGCGCAACATCGGTTCCGGCTCAGGTTCCCCTGTCAGGTCCCCCTAGCTGATTCTGTACCCCTGCCCTCCGAGCGGCAATCCTTCATGGCGAAGTCTTCACACGCGCGCCTGCAGCGGTCCAGCGGGCCGCAATCTGGTGCGGCGAGACGTTGAACCCCGAGAGCGTCACGACAGGCGCGGCGCCGCGCAACGCGGCGGTGCGGTAGCGCACGTGCAGCGTCTGGGACTCCCCCGGCCAGAGCGTGATGTCGTCGTCTGACCACTGGACCGGGAGCACCTCGTCGCCACCGCCGGCCGGGGTCCCCGCCAGGTTCCCCCGCCGCAGGTCGGCGCGCAGGAAGAACGCTGCCGCCGAGGTCTGCGAGGTGTTGGTGATCGTCACGTCAGTCTCGGATTCACCGCGGCCGGCAGCGTGGGTGCTCGCGGTCGACGCGACCGTCGCGGCCGGCAGGTCGCGCAGGCCCTTCAAGTCGGCCCAGCCCGTCATCGTCGCCTGCGGATTTCCGATCGTCTTGGTCCAGTCGACTGCATCGGACTGGGTCGAGAGCCAATACACGTTGCGGTCGACCACCGCCCGACCGCGGCGCAACACGAGCTCGACAAAGTAGGTCCGTGCCGGCGTGGGTGGCGTCGTCGCCGCGGGCACCGAGGGGTGCAGTACCCCGGAGTTCACGCCGTCGCCGGCGACCGTCCGCCCGTTGGATGTCTGGTCGGAGAGCAGGTGACCGGCCACGTCGAAAACGCGGGCCTGGACCGTGACCCCGCGGGCCGTGGTCCCGGTGAGGTTGTCGATCGACACCGAGCCGTCGTCATAGCGGTAGATGGCGTGGAGTGGGTGGTTGGCCTCCTGGGCTCCGAAGTAGCTGCCGGCCTGGTCGTAATCGTTGTTGTAGAGGTCCCACAACATCGTCGGCCAGCCCTTGTTCAGCTGCCAGTAGACGATCCCCGTCGACGGCGCCTGGGCGTCGTGGGAATGGGCGATGTAGGCCTCGAACTCGGCACGCTGGGTCTCGTAGTTCTGAAGCTGCGCCTCCTCGACGTACTGGCCGAGATTCGTCCACGACCCGTAGCGGTTGGTGATCGCCTGGTCAAGGTCGTGGAGCGTGCCGAACGAGTAGCCGCCGTTGGCCGAGCTGGGCAGATCCGGCTCGTAGTTGAGGTGGTACTGGTTGACATCGGGCTGCTGCCACAGGGCCGCCTGCTCATCGGGCGAGAGGAACCGGTCGATCGAATCGATCGTCGGGATCGTCGCCCCGGCGCTCGCCTCGCTGTCGAACGCCCACGCGCCGCCGGCGTTGGTGCGGCTCGAGTCGCCGGCGTCGTAGTGGCCGGTGTCGTACCAGTAGGAGGGCGGCACCCAGTCATATGGGCCCTCCTTCTCCCCGGACCAGCCCAGGCCAGGGGCGGACTTGTACTCGGCCGACGCGATCAGCGGCTCCTGGAAGTCGGCCTGATGGAACGCCGCGACCGACACCGCGGCCTGTCGCGGGGTCGGGGTGTTGTCAGACCAGCTGAAGTTGATGATGCTCGGGTGGTTGCGCAGCCGCCGGCCGATCGTCAGAGCCGACAGCCGCAGCACGGCATAGTCGTGCGTCGTCGTGAGCTTGGAGTCCTGCAGCTGCCACGCGTCACAGCACTGGAAGCCGGCGTCGACAAGGATCCCGGCGCGGTCCATCTGCTCATAGAAATCGGCCGGCATCTCCTTGCCCTCGGTGCGGATGCCGTTGAGGCCGAGGTTGCGAATGATTGCGATCTGGTTGGCGGTGTCGGCGGAGGAGTAATGCAGGAACAGGTTCTCCGCCCAGCCCCCGGCCCGGAACACGAACGGTCGCCCGTTGACGTAGAACTGCCGTGAGCCGTGCGGCGCCAACGGCGAGGCCCCGACCAGCCGAGTGGTGATCGTCCGGATGCCGAACGTTTCGGTCGCGACGTCGGGTCCCGCGGCCGGCCCGGCCAGGCTGACGCGCAGCCGGTACAGCGGCTGGGCACCCATCTGATACGGCCACCAGGCGCGGGGATGGACGATCCGCAGCTGCGGGTAGCTGGCCGGGGTCAGCGTGATCTCGCGCCGAGCGCGAGCCGGAAGGCTGACCGCGCGGCGCACAACGATCGATCTGCCGCCCGGCGATGTCACGGTCGCCCGCAGAACGCCTGAGCGCGGGCCGGCGGCGGCGTTGTCGACCTGCGCCCGGACGGTCAGTGCCGCAGTGCTCGCCGTCGCCGAGTCGTGCTGGATGACGTGGGCGTCACTGAGCCCGAGCGCACCGAAACTATGCAGCTGGACGGGGAACTGAATGCCGGTGTTGTTGTCAGGGGGAATCTGGCTCCAGTCGACGCTGTCGAGCGTGAACATCCGGTTCGGATTGTTGGGATGCACTTGGAGCGCCACCGCGTTGACGCCCAGGCGCAGCCGGCCGGTGACGTCGAAGCTGTACTGGGTGTAGTCGCCCTGCACCGTCGACTGGCCGGCGATCCGGTGGCCGTTCAGCCACACGTCGGCCTGGCCGACGACACCGTTGACAATCAACTGCGCGTGCTGGCCGGACCCGAGCGCGGAGCGGAAGGTGGTGCGAAACCACCACGGCACGGCGAACTGCGGGATCGTGTCGCGGCCGATCGCCGACATGGAGCCGAAGCAGCGGCGCATGTTCGTCGAGTAGAAGACATGCGGGCACCGGCCATTCTGAACCAGCGCCTCCACCTCGGTACCGGGCGCCCCACCGCCATCGGGCGTGACGTGGAGCCAACTCCGGGTGCGCAGGCGCGGCTGTGAGACCGCAGCGCCGTCACGTCCGGCGAGGGAACTGCTCTGGACCTGCCACCCCCTGAGCCCGAGCGTTCGGCTGGTGGCGACGGCCGACATCGGCAGCGCGAGCGAGGCGATCAGAACAGTAAGGACAGCGGCGGTGGCGGGGCTCAGGCGACGGATCATTTCTGTAAATCTCCTTCCGAATGCGCACCCTAAACCGCTCGCTTTGAGTTGGTCAAGTGCCAACTATTAGGCACCGCCCTTACAAATCAAACGGGCCCGAATTCGGACGCGGTCAGGCCCGCAGGGCGCTCAGCAGAGCCACCCCGGCCAGGAGCGTGCCGACCCCGGCCAGCTGGGTGCGGCCGAGCCGCTCGCCGAAGAACACGTAGGCCCCGAGCAGAGTCAGAGCCGCGAATTGCGAGGACAGGACCGCGGCTACGGCGATCCCGTGGCGCGCACCGAACGTGAAGGCGTAGAAGCCGGCGACCTCGCATAGGCCCGCAGCCACGACCAACGGGAGCGCGCGCCCCGGCCACGGCAGCCGCCCACGTAGCGCGAGCGGGACCGCCAGCGCCACGGTCCCGACCAGCCGCGCCGACAGCACCACCCACGCCGAGGGCAGCCGGGCTCCAGCGCGTCCGGTCGCATAC